>CAYGWD010000016.1:0-23958 GCA_964353745.1 uncultured archaeon | reverse complement strand
CTTCCCATTTCCTTTCTAAATTCATCAACACTTTTTCCTTCTATTACAGAGGCTCTACTAGCATAATAAATGTATTCAAATATACAGTGTTTTGGTTTCGGTTCTGATAATTGTTCAAATTTAGGTTCTGAATTTTTTAAATCAAATTCAATAAATTCTCCGGGCTTAACATCGCTTATTAGTTCTGCATTAAGAGAATTAAACGCAACTGACTCAGACGAGACCATATAAGTATTTCCTATCTTTCCTATACAATAAGGCTTTACTCCTCTTGGATCTCTTATAACTATAAGCTTAGTTTTTTCTCCACCATTTAATAAAATTGCAGCAGAAAAATATCCCTTATTCAAGTCTTTCATTGTTCTTTCAGCAGCTTTTTTTGTTTCTTTTGTTTCTATCAAATGTCTTAAAAATATTTTACCAAATAATTTTGTACTTTCTGTAAAATCAACATTGTATTCTTTAAATTTATTTTGATCGAAAAGCTTTCCATCCATCACGATTGAAATTTTTAAAGTATCTTGTTCTAGTTCAACAGGTTCTATGCTATCTTTATTAATAATTTCGGATTTGCCAACATGACCAATAGAAGAACAGTTAAATGGGCTATCGAGAATTTTTAGTATATCGTCATTAAAAACATTAATTACATGTCCTTCTCCTTTAAAAGTTCTAATGGAGTTTTTTCCACCTACTGAAATGCCAGAAGATTCTTGACCTCTACTTTGCAAAGCTCTGAGACCAATGTTAGTAATATTCACAATATTTTCATTGTCATAAGAAAAAACTCCAAAAATACCAGCCATACAAATAATACTAAAAAGAAATATAAATAACTATGGGTAAACTCTATTCATCGTTCTTGGAAACGGAATCGTATCCATTATATGCTCTGTTCCTGTGATCCACATGACCAACCTTTCAACACCCATTCCAAAGCCAGAGTGAGGAACTGTCCCGTACCTTCTCAAATCCAAATACCACTCATAATATTTTTTATCCAAGCCGTATATTTTCATTGATTCCAAAAGCTCTTTCATATCGTAAATTCTCTCGCTCCCGCCTATTATTTCTCCGACTCCGGGAACAAGCAAGTCAGATGCCAACACGACCTTAGCGTCCTTAGGGTCAGGCCTCATATAGAACGCTTTCATGTCCCTTGGGAATGAAGTGAGGAACACAGGCTTATCACCTAATTTTTCCAACAATTCTTTTTCTTCCTTGTCGGTTATCTCGTCGCCCCATTTCTTTCCAATCTTTTCTATTGCTTCCCTGTAAGTTATTCTTAGGAATGGTTTTTTCAACTCTCTTAATTCTGTCAAGTCTCTTCCCAATTCTTTTAACTCTTTTTCACAATGCTTCAGAACATAGTCAACAATGTAAAGAATCATATCTTCTTCGAACCCCATTAGTTCGTCGTGACCCATCCAAGCAGCCTCCATCTCCTGGTGCCAGTATTCTGTTAAATGTCGCTTGGTTCTTGATTTTTCAGCCCTAAAACTAGGAGCAATCGTGTATATTTTTTCTAAAGACTGTATTATTGCCTCGGCATACAGCTGCCAAGATTGAGACAAGAAAGCTTTGTCACCAAAATATTTTACCTCAAATAATGTAGAGCCACCTTCGCAAGCACAGCCCGTGAAAATGGGTGCCTGAACCTCGTAAAACCCTCTTTCTCTATAAAAATCATGAATAGCCCTGATGACCTCACTTCTTACCTTTAATATTTTTGTCAATCTCTGAGACCTTATCCACAAATGTCTTATATCCCTTGTGAATTCATCACTCAAGTCTTTTGATATGGGAAAGGTTTCTGCTAGTCCAATTATTTTTAAATCTTTTACTTGAATTTCAAAGCCACCAGGTGCTCTTTTATCTTCTTTTACAGTTCCTGTTACCTCAATTGAAGATTCTATTGTCACTTTAGAAGCTTCTTCAATTCCTTTACAAGCTAGTTGTATTATCCCTGTCGAGTCTCTTAAAACTAGAAATATTATATCTTTTTGTTCTCTTTTTCTATAAATCCAACCTCTAAGTGAAACTTCCTTCCCTGCTAATTTTCCTGCCAATACATCAATAACATGAATAAAATCCATTTTATCACTATCCTTATTTCTTTGTTTTAATTTTTAAAGCTTTAACTGTAACTGGAACAACTGAAAAAGATTTGATCTTTAATTTTTTTCTAACAAAAGCAGGTATTGTTATTCTACCTCTATCATCTAGAAGAGCAGTGAAACTAAGAAAATCTGGAATTTCATAAAATCCTTTTTCCCAAGTTTTGACGTTCACCCATTTGTTTCACCTACGGATAATATATTCCCAAAAGGTATATAAAACTATGTGGGTAAATTTTAGGATAATAAATTTAATCTTATTTTTGAGAAAAATTCTGTTCATGCGAAAAGCATTTATCTTTTAGTATTATAATCTTTAGCACAAGATTTGTATGCCTACTGCTAGTGAAAAATTCGGTTATCATAATAGATTTTTTAAAGGTTTAAGAGAAGTGGATGGTCAACAACTTGAAGAAGCACAAAATGCATTAAAAGAATCTGATGTTCTGATAGGTACCAGTTCTGGTAGAAATGAACGCGCTATAAATATTCCTTTTTCAGAATATGGAAAAAGCAATAGAAAAAAAGAATATGATAACTTTAATGACATTGGCTTTCCTGGAGACACCTTTGACCTAGCTGCTCCTACACTTGAAAATAAACATGAAAAATTGACAGCTATTTTTGCTTCAAACAGTGGAACAACTGAAGACACTATTAATCCTTTGGAACAATTAATTTCTTACCTACAACAAAGTAAAAGTAAAAAATGGAATGTTTTGCTTTTAACACAAAATCCTAAAGCTACAGCAGGTAAAATGGTAGAAGAAAACAATGGAATAATTGTAGAATTAAAAGGTTCTGATAATGAGGATTCAAAAAACTATCGTGAATTTGGCATGCAGAGAGATGTAGGCGAATATCAAACTCTTTGGTTTTCTCAAATCATGTGTCAAACCTTACTTGAAAATGCAGGAACTGATAGATTTTATGAAATTGTAGATGAAAGAATACCTGAGGTATGTGGAAAAATAGATGTCTGGTCAGACTCTAAAACTTGCAAAAGTATAATAAACAACTTAAGAAGACGTTGCCATGCGTTTACTGCTGGAAGAAAAGGAGGGAAAGAAGCAGCTAAGTTTTTTTATAAAAGATTGGGGCAGGTTAAAGAACTTGCAGGTGATCATGCTTACATGTTTGGCGAAAATGCACCTTATCCGAGAGTCGGTGATGTAGTTTTTCCCATATCAAAATCCGGTGGAAAGGAAGGCTTTTATTCAGAAGCATTGAGAGGGAAGGAATCTTTCATGGTAAGTTGTTGTAGAAAGTCGAAAAAAGCAGGTGCAATAGTTTATCCATTTGTAGCAACAGAAAACTCTCCAATTGAAAAAGTATGCGGTGGCAGAAATACGGTCTTGGTTGATTCAGCATCTAGAGAATTTTCAGATGGTTATGCACGCATTATTACTCAACAGGGTATTATACCCATTATTCTTGCTGAAGTATATGACAAAGATGGAATAGATATAAGTCCTAAAAATTTGAGAGAGAAGCATGGGTTTTAAATCAAACAATAAATAATTAATGCCCAAGATAGGATTGATTAGTAGTGCACTCAGGGCAGGATTGCTCAGAAAAAATAAGATTTTTATTATAAAAAGAAAATCATTCAAGAACGCATTTGTTTTCAATGCATTTTGCTGTCTTAAAACAAGTTGGGTCATCTGACATTACTGCTGCGCATCCGATGCCTTTACATTCGTTTGACAATTTATCTTTCCATTCATTTTCAAAATTTTTGTTAATTGATGTAGCATTTCCCCCTCCACCACAATCACAACATCCTCCAGCCACTTTAATACAATCCAAATCTTGATTACAATAATAGAAATCTGTTCCTGTTTCACATGTCCATTTACAACTATTATTTAAACATTCCCAAAAACCTAAACATGCTACTCTTGTACAATTAACTCTTTCACACCACGTCTCACAATCTGATGCAATTGTGCATGCTGAAGGCTGAGGTGTAGAATGTATTGGTTGTGTGCATCCAGCTATAAGAAGTATTGATAAAATTAGAATTGGTATGAACCATTTCATGTTCAAATTAAGGAAATTATAACTTAAATAATTATCTCAAATCATTGAAATGATTAGTATGGCGCCCAAGATAGGATTCGAACCTACAACCTACTGCTTTCTGCTCAGCGTTAACAGGTACGACTGGATGGAAGACGTAACAGGGAACAAAACTTCTTGGCATTCTCAGGATGTGAAGTGCCTATTATCTCGTACCACAGCCTAAAATTTTTATATCCCTTGACCGATATCATGAACTTGGGATTCCAATTTTTGTTTTTGTATTTCTCCTTCCATAGAGAGCAACTTATTCCATTTCTAACCAGTATATCCCTTATCTGGTTTGCCAACGGTCCTGAAGTCGTTGATATCTCTATTCGAGGATAATCCTTTCCTTTCTTGTTCTCTATATAGATGCAGCCATCTGTATCTAATATCCCTCTCACGCATGCTGTGGCTAGCTTATTGACCCTCAGCAAAAGCTCAGGTATTGTTATGTTGACTTTCTTTCCTAGCGGAAGGCACATTATTTTGTTCTTGAATTTCACCAGCTTGTCCGAGGTTATTTGAAACCCATAAACGTCTTTCCACTCTCTGAATTTAACATCTGCACCATACAGCGTCCCAAACAGTCTCTTAACGTGACCTTTGTAAAATTCCCTGTCGGTTACTTTGTTACCCCTTAGAGAGTAGAGACCATGCCCCTCGTAAAAGTTCATGCTTCCGTCTCCTATGTGTATGCCTGTTTCTTCTGCTAAGGTTCTGCCAATGATTTTTGGTGTTCTTACATACATCTTCTCACCCATCAGTCGCTCTTCCGTTGAGCTACTTGGGCATTAAGAAAAATTATATCTTCTATCTTTATAAAATTAATTGGGCAATGTTTGATTAGATGATATTTTTATTTACAAACCTATTAATCATGCCGACTGCTTCTTCAGAAAGAAAATAAGCCCCTCTTTCTCCCCTAACAAGATGTTCATAATTTGAAACTTTTTCTAGATTTTTAAAACCAATTTGTGTGAATCTTTCGCCAAGCTTATCTGTAAATGATTTGTAAGTTATATTTTCACCTTTATTTTTTAACTCACTAGCCTGAAGTAATATTGCTTTACCATATTTCGTTAATATAGGAGGCGGATTAAAGCTCATGTTAATTAGCTTTTCCTTGGAAATATAAATAACTTTCAATCTTATTCGATATTTATCGTAATACGTCGTTTACCGTAAGATTTAAATATGTAAATTTACTCAATTTAAAGAGTTAAAAGTGATTGTATGATTGATGTCGATTTGAGTAAAACTGTTAAAATCACAGTTGCACCTCGTAGCAGTCTTGATCTAACTTATGAGAGAGCTTGCAGAGGATGTGCTTTAAAATATCCTAGAAAGGATGGAACATATCCTGCAACAAATGCTAAGGAAGTCATGACTCATTGTTTAGGGGAGTGCGACTCGAAAATAAAGCGTGGATATGAAAGTGGAAACCCATTCGAGATTGAAATAGTTCCAGTTAACTATCAAAGACTAGAAGAAACTCAACCTGAACCCGAACCTGAGACTGAAAAAATACCAAAAGCACCACAAAGTCTGTTTTTCCATCAGGGTTGAGCGAAAATTAATCAATTTTTTCATATTTATTGCCTAACCACTCGATAACTTAACACATATTTTTCTCTACAGATATGTTTATAAATCCAACCAAGAAAAGATAAATTACCTATTCGTTAATAATCGGGCAATTATTAACGTTCACTTAATTACGTTTGGGCAAACGTAATACGAAAACAATTACGCATTACCGTAAGGGCTATTTCTCTGAAGTATGATTACAGCGAGGTGTTTAAAAAACATTTCGCCTTCACAACATATATGTCCTAAAAAACATGTGCAAGGCACATACATGATCCTTAATAACTAAAAAGTATGTTGAGGCATACACTGTTAAAGAAATTTGAGGTGAATAAAATGGATAGCATAGTTCAATCCGCTTTTAATAGAGCATTCGGTTCAGATAAAAAATTCGCTACAGCACCAGGAACTCAGGGAAGGATAGAAGAAGCAGAAAGAATCGACTGGGAGGCTAGAGCTTCGGAAGAATTCGACATTCAGATGCACAAAGCAAAAATAATGGTTGTAGGATGTGGAGGAGGGGGCTGCAACACAATTTCAAGACTAGCAGAATTAGGAGCATCAGGCGCAGACATAATCGCACTAAACACTGATGCAAAGCACTTGTCTATAACAAAGGCTCACAAGAAACTTCTCATAGGAAAGGACACAACAAAAGGACTAGGATGCGGAGGTTATCCCCAAGTCGGAGAAAAAGCAGCCATAGAGCAGAGAACGCAAGTTAAGCAATTGATAGAGGGAGCAGACCTAGTATTTGTAACAGCTGGAATGGGAGGAGGAACAGGAACAGGAGCAGCACCAGTTATTGCAGAAATTGCAAAGAGCTTGGGAGCAATTGTTGTCGGAGCAGTTACCATGCCATTCAAGATGGAAGGAACAAGAATACAAAAGGCTGAAGATGGTTTGGCAAGATTGAGACAGGTAACCGATACCGTAGTAGTAATAGAGAACCAGAAATTGTTGGAATATGCAGGTTCAATGCCCTTGGCTCAGGCGTTTGCTTTGGCAGACGAATTGATATCAATGATGATAAAAGGCATAACAGAAACAATAACCGTACCATCCCTCGTAAACCTAGATTTTGCAGACGTAAAGACAATAATGAAGTGCGGTGGAGTATCAGCAATATGCGTTGGAGAAAGTGACTCGTCTTCAAGAATAAAAGATGCTGTTCTAAAAGCTTTGAATCACCCGTTGTTAGAAGTAGACTACACAGGAGCTTTGGGAGCATTGATACACGTAGTTTGTGGACCAGACTGCACATTGGCTGAAATAAACGAAGCCGGAGAACTGATATCAAAGAGATTGTCTTCAGACGCTCAGGTTATCTGGGGAGCAAGAGTTATACCAGAGTACGCAGGAAAAGTCCAGGTCATTGCAATTGTCACAGGCGTTAAGTCACCTTACATATTAGGACCTGTTCAGAGGGACGAGACAATAAGGACAGCGGAAAGCGAATTGGGAATACCGATAATACTAAGGTAATCCTATGAGAAAACTCAGGGATATAAAAGAAGCAAGGGAAGACATTCCCTTCTTTTTAATTTTTTATTCCAAGAACAACTGACTTCCCTTTCCCTTTTTCTTTTTTTTATTATTTTCTATCAAAACTTTCTAATTATTAGAGGCACTTCTCTCATATCATTTATAATGTAGTCAGCTGCTTTTCCAACCTTTTCTGTTTTAGGCTTGTACGCCATGCTCAAGCCTGCTATCTCAAACAAATCCAGTTCGTTCTCATGATCTCCAACCACAACAGCATCTTCTGTTTTAACGCCAAATCTTTCACAAACTTTTATCAGGTTGTCCTTCTTGCTCCATAAATCAACATTAGGTATTCCCATGCCTGTAAACAAACCGCTCCTGTAAACCAATTCATTGCATTCACAGAAGTCTAATTTAAAATCTTTCTCAATATATCTTGCAACAATGTCAACACCAGAAGTTATGATTCCGCGGTATAAACCCATCTTTTTTAATTCTTCAAAAGCTTCCTTAGCATTATCGCTGTACACTGGCGGTAGAATTTTGCTCTTCACCTAATCAACAGACCTCCCCTTTAACATAGTAACCTGTTTTTCAAACCATTCTGGATATAACTCTTTTTTCCAAAGGTAATAATCAAGTAGTTTTTTACATTCTTCAGATAAGCCCAAGGCGTGGAAAGCGGCATCCCAGCTTGAACCGTAACTGCCTTCCTCATAATTGACAATCGTTCCATCCATATCAAAATCAACTATTCTGAAGGCCATAGAAAGATAAAAGAATTGAAAACTTAAATTGCTATCTAAATTTCATATAAGTCGGTTTCTTCTCCCTTTTAACCTTCTCCATCAACAAAGTATTTCCAAACTTTTCAATATGAACAAATTCTTGAATATCTTGTCTAGGCGGAGTCTTAGCCTTAAAAGAAGAATAGCCCAAGGTTATTACTGCGCAAGGCCTTACATACTCTGGACACTCTAAGAGTCTACCAACTGCCATTTCCGATAATGTCCCAACCCAACAGCTTGCCAATCCTAGGGACTCGGCCATTAAAAGCATGTTCTCGATTGCGGCAGCAGTTCCCTGTACGCCGTAGAGTTTCAAACCCCTTTCTCCATAAATTGCTCCTGCAAGTCTAGAGTTAGTGCAGACAACGATGAAGACAGGAGCGTCCAGCATCCAATTCTGGTTATAACAGGCCTCAACCAAGTATTTCCTTATTTCAGGATTTCTTACAACAATGAATTCCCAAGGCTGATAGTTTCCTGCAGAGGGAGCATACCTACCGGCTTCAAGAACTTTCAATATCAATTCCATATCAACTTCTCTTTTATTATAGCTTCTACTAGATCGCCTATTCTTAATCACATTGCCAACTGACTCGAACAAGTTTAGCTTCTCCTCCATTAAAGCAGGGATTTTAATCTCGGTTTCTGTTTCAGCTGGGACCTCTACCTGGTTTTTCTTTTTACCAAACTTGGCAATTGTCTTAAAAGGCATAAAGATAATTAGATTATAAGATTAAAAAGTTTATACTTACGATTTTGATGATTCACAAGATATGCCAAAATGAAGCTATGACTATGGAAGAGAAGTTAAAAGATAAATGGAAATTTTATTCTGTTTTTGAAAAGTATACTGTAGTATCAGGTGTTCTTTGACCTACACAAGACCTTACTTTAGTTTTACCTATTTCAGGAATTTTTTCTATTTTAGATAAAATCTCAAATGCTTCATCGCCTTTATAACCTCTACCTGCAAGGTAATTAACAATATCAGGAGCACTCAAAGGTCCCATCCTAATTTGATTTCGTATAAGATTTTTAGCTGCTTCCGGTTCTACAACTCTTTTAGGCATAAGAGATTATAGAACAGTTAAAAATTTAAATCTGAAACTCTCTAGAGGAGAACGAGTAATAGACATGTTTTGAGAACCAAAAAGCATATAAGGTTTATATTTCAAGAACCAATTCTTTATTATGAAATACTCTATACTGGCTGAAATTTATGAAAAGCTGGAGAGCACTTCTGGCAAATTGGATAAGACCCATATAATCGCTGATTTGTTGAAAGAGGCATCCACGGAATTGCTGCCAAAGATTGTTCTCTTGTTGAACGGTAGTGTTTTTCCTGCATGGAGCGAGGAGGAGCTGGGGGTAGCAGGCCAGCTAATGATCAAATCGATTGCAAAGGCTTATGGCATAAATGAAAAAGAAATCGTAAAGGGATTCAAAAAAACAGGAGACCTTGGATTGGTAGCAGAGATACTTTCCATATCAAAAAAGCAGACCACCCTAGGAGTAAAGGAATTGAGCACAGAAAAAGTTTTTGACAACCTGCGATTAATAGCAAAACAAACTGGCGGAGGCTCGCAGGACAGGAAGATGAGCCTTATTGCAGAACTGTTAGCGCAGGCAAAATCAAAAGAAGCAAAGTATGTTGTAAGAACTATTGTCGCACAACTAAGAGTTGGTGTGGCAGAAGGATTAATCAGAGACGCGATAGCAGAGGCTTTCAATGTTTCTCCAACTGTTGTTGAGAATGCTTGGTTCTCGAATCCTGATTACGGAGAAATAGCAAAGATAGCAAAAGAGAAAGGAGAAAAGGGACTGGAAAATGTGAAAATAGAAATAGGAAGACCCATCATGGTCGCGCTTGCAGAAAAAGCTCCTTCTTTGGAAGGCGCTGTGAACTCTTTTGAAAAGGTTGCTCTGGAATACAAGTATGACGGAATGCGCTTTTTAATTCACAAGAAAGATGAAAAAATAATAATATTTACAAGAAGGCTGGAAAACATAACAAAAGCATTCCCTGATGTTGTTGAAATGTGCAAAAAAGGTTTGAAGGCCAATGAATGCATAGTGGATGGAGAAGGCTTGGCCATTGACAAAAAAACTGGAAAGCCATTGCCATTTCAAATGCTGTCGCAAAGGATAAAGAGAAAGTATGACATAGGAGAAACTGCCAAAGGGATCCCCATTGAGCTGAACCTATTCGATATTATTTATCTTAATGGAAAGACTCTTTTTGATCTTACTTTGAGAGAGCGAAGGGATATACTGGCTAAAATAGTCAAGGAAATACCAGAAAAGGTTCTATTAGCAAAACAGCTGGTGACAAAGGACTTGAAAAAGGCTGACAAGTTCTATAAAGAGGCATTGAATGCAGGACAAGAAGGCTTGATGGTTAAGAACCTGGAAGCGAAATATCAGCCTGGAAGAAGGGTTTCAGGCGGTTGGTTGAAAGTAAAACCTGTGCTCGAATCATTGGACTTGGTGATAAAGGGAGCGATTTGGGGCACTGGAAGAAGAGCTGGTTGGTTAGGATCATATATCTTAGCTTGCAGAGACCCTAATACAGGAGCTTTTCTTGAATGCGGCATGCTGGGAACCGGAGTCAAGGAGAAAAAGGTGTTACCAGACGATATTACTCTCAAGGATCTAACTAATACATTAAAACCCTATATAGAATTAGAAAAAGGAAACGAGGTTAAAATAAAGCCTAAGGTTGTCGTGGAGGTTGCATACGAGGAAATACAGAAAAGCCCAACCTATTCTTCTGGTTATGCATTGAGATTTCCGAGACTTCTTAGAATAAGGTTTGATAAGGGACCAGAAGAGGCAGATGATTTAGAAAGATTAGAAAAGATATTCAAAATACAAAAAGGCAGAAAATAAAAAAAGAAAATTATTTGTTTTTGTATATTCTAGAATAACTGGATGTGCTAGCCACAATTCCTAACATAGGGCCTATTAAAAATCCTTGTAGAAATGTCAATGAAACCAAGCTACAAATCAAGCAGATAAAGCCTCCCAATGGGAACCTTGAAGTTTTTTCTATTCCTACAGCCTTTGAATTAATTCCGCGAGGCATGTATTTCATTAAAAGAGCTCCTATTATCATAAAAAAGCCAAACAATATTCCCACATAGCTCAAGTTCCAGAATATCATTGAAATACTGTACAAAAATTCTACAACTCCTGTCATCAACACTAACAGTCCTCCTATTAGCGCCAATGCAAAATCTTTATCCATCGACATAAATATTCTTATAAACTTCTTGTATATAAATCAGGCGGTTAAACTAGAAAGATTACTCAACTTTTTCTGGTATCCCATTGTTCAAGTCAAATATCTGCCACTCCTTGTAGTTCAGCTTGACAGCCAGGATTGGTTTTGCCTTGCATGAATTGGCAACCCTTATCATTTCTTTCAATTGTCCTGAATTAGTGTTAGAGTAGTAAGCCTTTTTTCTGGACTTGCACTCTATAAACTGTATTTCTCCGTCTTTGACAGCAACCAGATCGCATATGGCCTCCTGCCCCAAACCAGAACCAGCGACTCTATGAACAACAAAACCTTGTCTTGTCAAGAATTCCAAAAGCTCCCTTTCTCTCCTAGAACCCTTGGGACTCTTGGGCATAATATCTTAATAATTTTAGATATTAATAAGCTTAAAAAATCCTTCCCAAGCCAACTATGAAAAGAATTCCAATGAATTTGGAAACAAAAGTGATTATTAAGAAGTCTCTCAGTCTATATTGTTCGACGCCAAACAAGACTGCTGCAAATTCGTCAGGTATGGGGCTAGCAAGTATGAATCCTGCTATCAAAGGGCTTAATTTTTTCAAGAAACCAGATTTTACTTCAGGCAATCTTATTTTTTTATTCTTATACATCTTGATGGTTTTCCTAGCCTCTTTTTTTGCAAAATCATAGATAAAATACTCGCTTAACAGACCTCCTATTGAACCCAAGATTGTTAAAACCCATATGTTAAGATCCTTTGCCAAGATAAAGAATGATGCCAACGCAATCGGAGTGGTGATGCCGAATGTATAAAGAAAGCCTGAAACAAATCCTCCTGCGTATCCGTACTTTCCTAGGCCTTCTAAGAGCAATGGCAAGAAGCCTGTTAAATAAGATTCTATAGTTAGAACAGCTACCAGCATTAATAAAATTATTTTATAATGTTTCCATTCGTATTCTACAGCTCTCATGGCTTCCTTTTCCTTTCTGTTAAGCATAATAAATCTATAATCAGGACTGTTAATAAAAATATAAGAACGAAAGACCCAACCCGTCACTACTTGAGCCGTTGGGTCGAGAACAATCTTAAATGACAAAGATATTAATAGAATCTGCTATTTAAAAGTTTTTTTATTCTGTAAAATATGTGTTAAGTTATCGGGTGGTTAGGACATAGGTTTAAGAATCTTTGCCTAATTTTCTTAAATTGGCAAATGTCACAGTAGCACAAAGTAAAATCTTAGAAACTTTCCCTGAGCTTAAGAAATAAAAATATTCTATACAATAGAAAACTTTATTTTACATAAAAACCGAGCTCTGAAGGGTTTTTGCAACATAAAACATTTGAAAAAGTAAGAAAAAAATATGTTCAGAGAAATGAACCTTTAACTTCTATAAGATGGATTCTTTCTGAATCTGTTAAAAATCCATACGCAAAAAGAAGAGAATAAGTTTATAAAAAAAGAATAACAAACTATACAAAGGTTATTTCATGAAGTCTATAGTTGTAATAATTTTGATTTTTTTAATCATACAAGCTCTAGGTTTGTACATTGGAAGTAAATATATAGAACTTATAAGAATTGGCGAAGTAGTTACACCAGAAGTAATTCCAGGAGTTAGCTCTGAAGCTCCAGAAATCTCTATTTATATTTTTGTTTATATCATAGCAGTTACAGTATTGATTTTGTTTATAATAAAAGTTAAGAAATCAATCTTAAGAGGTTTAGAAGCTTTTGTCATTTTTGTTCCATCGTGGATAATAACATTTCCAATTTTAATACCATTTCCAATTCAAAACATTTGGAATAATTTTATAGAGCATATGCTTTCACCTCTTGGATCTCTGGGACAAATTTTCTTTATTGCCCTTTCATTAGATTTTCTATTCGCCCTAGCCTTGACTGTTTGGAAATTTTTAAGGCCTACTATTTTTAGCCAGAATGTTGCTGCGATATTCTCCGGATCTGGCGTTGGAGCTTTACTAGGTTTATCTTTAGGAATAGTGCCTTGCATAATATTCATGATGATTTTATCGGTCTATGATTTTGTATCTGTTTTCATAACAAAGCACATGGTCAGCATGGCCAAGGCTATAACAGAGAGACCAATGGCCTTCACAATCGCAGCCCCTCACGAGTTTAAAAAAGCCAAGTACGTGCCAACCAAGAATGCCAAACAGAAAGTGCATATATTCCAACTAGGCTTGGGCGACATAATAATACCTCTGATGTTCTCTGTCTCTATCATGAACAGATTCACGATATTCAATTCAATAGCAGCTGTTATTGGTTCGATGATAGCGTTGATAGTTTTAACAATGATAATAACTAGAAAGCCCATGGCCTTGCCTGCTCTGCCCTTTGTTTGCGCAGGGGCTCTGGCTGGCTATATTGTCTCGCTGTTCTTACTCTAAAGCTGATTATATAATTAGTTAATGCATTAAATCTATTATGGAAAAAAATGATTTTATATTCATTAAGGGAAAGAATCCTGGGTTATCCAAATTTGAAATATTGTCTTATCTTGATGCTAGAAACTATGAATATAAGGCCTTAGAAAATGCAAAGGATTTTCTTATCATCAGTATCAGTAACATAGACATAGAAAAGATGATAAACTCATTGGGAGGAACTTTAAAGATTGCTCCTTTGCTGGCAAGTTTTTTGAAGAGCGAACTAAATTCTGCCCTGGAAAATATAAAGCTGGAAGAGATTTTCAAACCTAAAATAAAATTGTTTGGCGTAAGCGTTTATGCTGAAAAGGATTCTTACGAAACCTACAAGTTAATAGGCGGTTACTTCAAGAAAAAACTCAAGCAAAACGGCATTAGCGCCAACTATTTTGGTTTTTCCAGAAAAGAACCTATAATGACTAACGTAGAAGTTATTAAAAAGAACCTTATTAATGAGAGTGCTGAGATCGTTGTCTGCTCGAAAAATAAAACTTACATAGGCGTTACCAAGGCAATACACAATCCTTTTGAATTCCAGAAAAGAGATATCGGACGGCCTGTGCAAAGAACAATTTTTTCAATACCGCCAAGACTTGCCAAAATACTGATTAATCTGTCAGGAGCAAAGGAAGGAGATAAATTACTAGATCCCTTTTGCGGCATAGGAACAATATTGCAGGAAGCTGTATTGAATGGAATAAATATAATCGGTCTAGACATAGATGAAAAATGCATAGAGGGTTCAAAGGAAAACCTGAGATGGTTATTCAAAGAGTATAATTTGAATCTTAACATTGATGACAAGGTAAAAACTGGTGATGCCAGAAGTTTGAGCGAATATTTTCAGAGGAATTCTATTGATGCCATTGCAACAGAACCGTATTTGGGTCCTCCTCTAAAAAACAAACCGACAGAAAGTGAGGCTTACAAGATATTTGAAAGGATTGAAGATCTTTACGAAAAGTCTCTTGGAGAAATGTATATGGTCTTAAAGCCTAAAAAAAGAATTGCCATTGTTTCTCCGTGCATAAAGATAAGTAAGACTAAGGATGTCAAATTCGATTTTCAGAGCATTGCTAGAAAGACTGGTTTCAAAATGATTAACTCGTTCATAGACGCCGAAGAAAGGCATAAGACATTCAGAGAAATTTTTGTGATAGAAAAACCTTAAATTTTTAAACTCTGAAAACTCTATTTAGTTAGAACTTGTTAATCCTGTTCTAGTGATTTTAATGAAATTCAGCGAAATGAAATTGAGTGAAGGCGTTTCAAAAGCCTTGGAAGAAATGGAATTTGACGAGACCTTTCCTATACAGACAACGACAATACCGCCTATAATGGAAGGCAAGGACGTGATAGGAAAAGCAGAATCAGGTTCTGGAAAGACTCTTGCTTTTGCAATCCCGATAGTAGAAAAAATAACTTTTCCTAAGAACATACAAGCCTTGGTTATCACGCCCACTAGAGAGCTGGCAGAGCAGGTTTGCAAGGAAATACAGAAAGTTGGAAAGTACAAGAAGGCAAGAGCAGTGGCTGTCTATGGCGGCAAGTCAATAGAAATGCAAGCAAAAGCCTTTAGCCAAGTTAACGTGGTTGTTGCAACCCCAGGAAGGTTAATGGATCATATCAGGAGGAACAACATCGATTTGAGACACGTACATACATTGGTATTGGACGAAGCTGACAGGATGCTTGACATGGGCTTCATAGATGATATAAAATTTATCTTAAGATTCATACCAAAAGAGAGACAGACCTTGTTGTTCTCTGCTACATTTTCAGACGAGATAAGAAGAATTGCAAGCAATTATATGAAGAATCCCATTCTCATAGAGCTAAACAAGGAAAAGGCAACTGTTAAGACAATAAAACAAGCAGCATATGTGGTAAAGAGAAATGAAAAGGAACAATGCTTGGATATTGTATTGAATCAGGAAAAACCCCACATGGCCTTAATCTTCTGCTCAACCAAGATCGAGTCTGACAGGCTTCACAGAGACTTTAGCAGATATTATAACATAGGCGTCATTCACGGCGATCTGAGCCAGCAACAAAGGGAAAGGGTTCTAGCAGATTTCAAAAGCAAAAGAATTACTTATCTGATTGCCACGGACGTGGCTGCCAGAGGAATAGACATAAAGGACATATCGCACGTCATAAACTATGACATGCCTAATGACATTGAAACCTATATACACAGAATAGGCAGAACAGCTAGGGCGGGAGCCTCAGGAAAAGCAATAACTCTTGTAACGCCTGAAGAAATACCTGACTTTCTGAGAATAGAGCACTTTGTCAAGATAAAGATAGAAAAGAAAAAGTTTGTCAACGAAGGGTTTGTTGACATCAATCCTGAAGAATTTTCTGTTAGCAGGGCGATAATTCCGAGGTGGAGCAGGAAAGAGAGATTTGGAAGAGGCGGAGGGTTTGGCAGAAGACCTTCTAATAGTGGGTTTGGTCGTAGAAGATTCGGAAACAGAAGACGTAGATGATTGACATTGGTTCTTTGGGAAGCGTAATTATATTAGCTGAAATCGCTGTCGAAAATTCCTTCGAACTCCTTTGAGATATCTTTCGAATATATTATGACGGAAGCCTCGCGATTGTTTTTCATAAAATCATCGCAACTATTGATGGCAATAATAAAACGCCCATTAGATGAGTGGAACGCACTCTTAAACGTGATGACAAAATTCCTATGCAGGTCGTAGTAAATGCCAAAACTATGCCATATACGCCTGTGAAATTAATTATCAACAAAACGCAAATAGAAAATCCAAAAACTTTGAGGTATTTTCCGTTTATTCTTGAAAGAGCTCTTCCTAGAGGTTTGGCAAGAAGAATTAATGCGCAGACTGATATGCAAGCAGAAACAATTACCGATCCTACAAAAAGAACTGTTTGTGAAAAATAAATGTCACCCATAATCTCTTGGATGTCATAAGCTAAAGTGCTTCTAACCTTTCCTGTTGAACTCAAAACAAAAATAGATAAAGTTGTAAACGCAAGGGATATTGCCGACAGAATGAACAGCACTTCCTCACGCTTTGATATTCCGCCTATCCTTAGAGCCAATGAAGAAGTCTGGCCACGTTTCATTCCAGTCACAAAGCTTGCAAACATGCTCGCTATAAATGCTACAGCAGCAATCCTAGCCTTTTTTATCCAAGCAATGTCCTGCAACGAATAGACTTCTCTATGCTTTTCAGAAATCAAAGAGCTGAAACCATAAAGACCGATGAATATGGGCAACAGTAAGTAATCTGAAGGAATAAGACCGCTGTTTTTAACCAGCAAGCCTACCAAACCGGACAAGCAAAATATTGTTGCTGCAAAAAATTTTCTTTTCCAGTCTCTTTCAATCCAAACCATGTAAACGCATAAGGATAGCAATATCCAACCTACCAAAGGTTTCAGAGAATTATAAACCAAAGGATATACGTCTTCTGCAAAAAACAGGAGAGGCAATGAAATAAGTATACCGACCAAACCGCCGCTTGCCACTGTCTCCATTCCGCGTTTTAATGCATCTTCTGTAAGGTCTGAATAGGCGTTATCGATGGTCAACGACGTAGCCTCATTGCCAACACCAAATATCATGGGCGACAGGAAACCGAAAAATGAATAAGATATCTCGACCGCTATAACAGTAACCACGAGATAGTAATTTGTTGAGATTATACCGTAAGTGACAAGCAGTAGAGACAGATTCTCAGAACTAAATCCTGGTATGAAACCTGCTGCAAACCCAAGTGCGACACCTATTATTATGAAAAACAAGATGTCGAGAATGGAATCACTCCACATATATCTCTTTAGGCATTACCTCTAACTCGCCGTTGTACAAAGTGACCAGACCGATTATTCCTACACTGTCGCCTTTCTTTACAGAAAGTTTCTTGAACTTATTGTCCAATATTGGCACGGTTATGTTGCTGCCATCGTTGACTGTCCAATAGAAGTTGTTGGTCTTGCTCTTCCTTATGTAGTCTATTGTGCCGTTTATTTTCACGAGTCTGTCAACCATGGAATCTTCAATCGATGCTATCTTCAATTCGATTGGTTTGATGTTTATTACCGCAAAATAGATCGCTAACAAACCTATTACTGCAAGAATAAAAATGAGCAGTGTTATCTGCTTTGATTTTTCTATGCTATCGAGTATCATAAGAAATTTTATGGAAATAAATGACATAAAGAATCAGCACCACCAAAAGTGGTTAAATTTATATGTTGTTGTTAGAAGTTTCATGAGCAGGCTTATAAGGAACGATTCATCGTTGAGTATTGGCAGAGTATCGACGAGCATCGATCAACTGTATTCTTCTGGAAAGAATTTCTTAACTTTATCAATTATTTCGCTTGATTTGTCCTTATTCGATATCCATACATGCTCCTTGCCGTGCGGAAAAGCTATTAACAAACCTTTTCTTTTCAATTCCTTCGCAACTTTCATTATATCGTTTCTTATGTGAGATGGGAACCCTTTTGGAACATCGCTTTCATAAATATGATATTCTTGCCAAGCACCTCTTATTATGAACTTATGCAATAATATGGCTTCCAATTCTTCGTCAGAAAGCTTTTTCTTGAGGTCTATAGGCATAATAAATATTGGTAGAGGTGGTATTTAAATTATATGTATATTTAGTATACATTATATGTATAACATTTAAATAGTCTAAAACTCTATAGATTTACATGGCAAACCAAAAATCATTGTTCATAGAAACGTTTGGAGAAAGCCCGTTCATAAAGGTGCTAGACTTCTTTCTAACTTACCCCAGCTTTGACTATTCAAAAACTCAGGTAGCAGACGAGATAGGAATATCTAGGATAACCATAGAAAAGATATGGAAAGAGCTGGTAAAAAAGGAGATAATCGTGAAAACAAGAACCTTGGGAAACGCGGAAATGTACCAATTAAATAGGGGAAATCCGAAAGTAAAGGTATTGATGAAAACGGCCATAGAGTTGTCATTCAGCTCTTTGGAGAAACTCAAATCTAAAGAAATAGAGAATAAGACAGCAGTACCTGCATAAATTTTTTGTTAATAACTGTTATCTAAAGTTAACGGTTTTATAGAAATCTATCGATGAATTGACGAGCATTGATGAGCGTTGGTTGTGATTGTTTTTATCAAATTAAAACAAATGATAGTAATCTTTTTTTATTCCTAGCTATAAACTCTTCTGGAAGCTTGCCATGCACTCCTTGTAACGAGTCTATAAAATTCTTGCTCTCGATCGATTCTTTTAGTTTTTTGATCCTGTTTTCCAGCAATTCATTTGAAAAGTATTTCTTGACAAGCCCTTTTATTTTATCTCTATTCAAATCATATGTCGAAAGAATAAAGATGTCTCTGATATCCTGGTCTCTCATAGATGCAAATTTTAGTACAAAAAGCATTTCCGGACATGCTATCCTGAATTTTATCTTAAGTTTGGCGTCAGATCTTGACGGCAACTCTCTTATTGCAGAATCTTTTAATATATCCGATAAATCGAATGTTATTCCACTTTGTCTGTCTATCAACTTTTTTATTAATAAATCAATTCCTATTTTTACATCATCAACTTTCTTTTCAAATCTTGCAAAGTCTTTCCTTTGCTCTATCGTCTTGTAATCTTCTTTCTTTAGAATCTCTATAACTTCCTTCTCATCGTAAATCATTAGGTCACAGTCTACAGAAAATCTCGGGAATTCTACATAGGAGTTCAAGGCATAACCTCCTATCAAGACTATATCTTTAAAATCTCTTAATTTATTCAATACTCTAAAAACTTCTTTTTCACGAAGCTCGAATTCCATATTTTTCACCCAAATATTTCAATTCATAGGCAAACTCAAATTTCCTCTGTTCTGCAAATCTGATGACATTCTCCAATGGCTCGACCGGATAATTGTTGACGGTCTTAGATCTAAACTCATTTAATGGTGTTAAAATAACATACTCCCCAAATCCTGCCTTTGACTCATTAATGTAAGTAGGTATATCATGTTTTTTAAATAACAACAACCATTTTTTCAAATCCTTTTTAAATATTTTTATGTAGAACGGACTTGACAACCAGCTCCTGTGCTCCACTGAAAAGTTCGTATAGACTTCCAAGGCATTCAAGCCATAGAAGCACCACTTCATTTTGACATTCTTTAATAAAACCATGACTCTTGGCTTGAAAAATCCTTCAAAAACAACCTTAGGATCAATGCATCTATAGTTTCCCCTGCTTTCCCTTTTCATCCAGCTCTTTTCGGACAATTCAAACAAAGTCTTTTTCTTCATGCTTTTTGACATAAACAAGTCTAAAAATCTTATCTCTTTTGTAGAGAATTGCCTGTCTCCAAACTTGTTCCATAATATTGCATACGTTTGCAACTGTACGTTTACCATATTTATTGTATGTTTTTACAGTATAAAAAGGTTACTCTAATAGTAACCTTTATTTATATTAAGTTATTCGCTTGCTAAAAGCTATTAAGAGGTGACTACAAAATTGAGAAATGTAATCACCTTGATTATTATTGCTTTTTCAAAACAGTGTTAATGGCTTCCATGATCATTTCCTTTGGTATGTAATCATAACTTCTGTTCCTGTAACTAAAAGTCCTGCAATTAACTGAACGTCCGGTTGATTGACAGCAATCCGAACAGGCGTTAGACTTTAATTTTGAATTTTTATTCACCAGCTTTTCAACATCCTTGCCATTGATGAGAATAGATGGTGAAAGGCAAATTTTTTGATTTTGACAGCTTCTTTTCCTTGAAATCGATTTTCACTTTTGTATTCTTCATTGCCTCTTTTAATTCTTTCAATGTTAATTTCAAAGATTTATCTGTAGAAATGCATCTTCTGCAAGTAATTTTATCATAGTATAGGAACTCTATCTTTAACATATTTCTATAATTGATAGAATTTTATTTAAAACTGCTATTCGTACTCACGCCACACGTGCTCGCATTTGGTGCATTTGAAAAATCTTGTCGGTGCTTCGTCAGCGGCCCTCATTTGTTGCATCCACCAGTAAGCCTCTTTGTTGTCGCACTTGGGACAGGGAACATTAGTTTTTGGCAGAACATCGATATTCGCTTTCTTATCAATAACGATTATCTTGCCTTTCTTATCTCCGCTGAAAGCGCTTATCTTGAATTTTTTCTCTTTGCAACCCTTCTTTTTTCCGCAATTTCTGCACACCAGAACAACACTGCTACCCGACTTCTTCGGTATCATCAATCCGCCGCATTTACAGAATTCCATTCTTAAACCTTTCTTTTATTTGTATTCTACGAACTATTTAAAACTAACATCTATATCAGCCTATGCCGGTAAATTCGACAAAAAGTATTTTCACCCAGCCGAGGAGAGGTATCTTAAGAAACGCTTTGCCATAAATCTTGTCAAAGGGTATCACACCCCATCTTCCCTCGTCACTCGTGGGATTGTTATCTCCCTTTGAAACGATTCCGCCGTTCCTTATTTGCGCAACCCTGTGAATTATAGGATATACTTTGTCGGGAGAATCAAAAACAACAATGTCTCCGATATTTATGTTCTTTTCTCCGTAAACGATTATCATGTCGCCTTTGAAAAAAGTTGGGTTCATGCTGTCGGAGAAAACAGCAACCACAGGAGTCTTTGTGTTTAGAGCAAAACCTAGGGCATTGTTAACGCCATAAGCAATAACAAAACCTAGAAACAAGTACACAATGACTCCGAACCAACCTTCGGTGTACTTGTCCCACTTTTTCTTTATTTTACGCATGTCCAACTGACTCACCTAAAACAAAACCCGTAGCCATCAGATGCGCAACTCTCAAAGGCTCAGGTATTAAACTCATGGTCGAGGTTTCTTTTATAACTTTGCCTGCGTCTTCTTTTTTCATTCCATAACATTGGAAGCATATTCTTTTATTTCTTACGTTTATCGAGTATATCGGACCCGCGTTCTCCACGCACCTTATTCTTTTTTCAGCATCCGGCATCTTGCTTAGCACGGCTATGAATTCTTTCAGGTTTGGCTCTTTCCTGCTTACGACAATGACAGGCAACTTTGTCTTCTCATAAATCTCCTTTATGTCAACAGTGTTAAAGCCCGCAAAGGTTATGCCATCAAGCATTATTATTCTCAAATCTTTATGCCTAGTCTTTAGAATCTTTTCAACTATCTTATCTGTTGCGTCCAAACCGTCTATTTCTACTTCTGTTTTAAGCAGACCGTCTATGAATTGGCCTCCTCTGAAAATCACACCGACTAGAACATCCTTTCCTTTGGACTTGAATTCAAAGGGTCCGTCGTCCCATCCAACTATTCTTATCTCTTTCTTAATTGTTCTGAACTTCTGCATTATAGAAATTTTGTTTAACAGTTTAAATTACTTATCCAGAGCTCTTTTGAATTCTTCCTTGAACTCTTCGCATTGTTCTTCCAAAGCAGTAGATGATTTTTCCAACAGCTTTCTAGAATTATTTCCCATCACAACCAACTTCGGGTTCTCGATGAAAGGATGCTCTCTTATAGCAGCCGCCTCTCCGCCTTCTTTCCAAACTTGGGTTGCTAAAAGATTTGTTATTGTCTCTGTCTCATCCTCAAACTCTAGAAACAATTTTTCCTTGCTATCCTCAAGAACTTTGATATTCATACTATCTCTATTTCTTTGATAATTATTTAAAGTTTTCTGATGAATTATTTAATGGGGTTAATTTGAGAAAAACCAATGCTGCTCTTGATGATGTTGGAATTGGAGTTCTCAGGTATTTGGCTGGAGAAAATGGCGCTTATGTTTCTAAAATTTTAATAGAAGAGGAGCTGAAAAAAGCTGGGAAGCGAGAAAATTTAAGCGCAAAGCTGGATGCCATGGAAAATTCAGCGCCAAAGCTTTTAGAAACTAAAATAGCAAAATCCACCAAGGAGAAACTCTATAGGCTCTCTGAGCATGGAAGAAAGGTGCTGCTTTCGCTATAAAAAAGGCTAAATGAGCTCGTCAGCATTCAATATGGGCTTTTTGAAATCAACTCTGTTATCAACCGCTATTCTAGGACAAGCTGTGTTGATGTAGCAGTCCAAATCCAAGCCTTCTATTTTCTCAGGCTTAATTTCATTGAAAACCAGTATGTACGCTTTCTTTCCTTTTTCCTCTAATTTCTTCTTTATCTTCTTAGCAAGTTCCAGATTCATCTGACCTGGTTTCACAGAAACCAGAATTCCAAATCTATTGGCATCTTTTGCTAATGCTGCGGCCACATACCTTTGCTTCAAGAATTTCTCCTTATTTACTTTGTTTAATTCATTCTTCTCTATGTCAAGAAAATAGACAGTTTTTTCCGTTTGTAAAGCCAGACCCAAAGGATGGAAGTTGCCAGAACCTATGTACAAAAAAGCTTCAACTTCTTTTTCAATTGTTTTAGCTGCGGACACGTCGCAACCTAAAATCTGGCCTGCATTAAATCTTCCCCTGCCTATCTTTACAGTCTTGCCTTTCTCTTCCAGATATTTCCTAGCCTTTTCCAATGAGCCTAAAAACTGCAAGGTTGATACCAAACCTATTTTCTTCTCTTTTATCGTATGTTTCTTCAGGACTGGCATAGGGTCGTAATCTTCCCTTAATTCCACATACTCAACAGGTATGTCCGTGTCAATAACTTTCGAGTGACCGTAATGAACTATTTTATCGCATCCAAGAGTCCTAGCTTCCTGAACAGCCAAATCACAAGCCCCGAAACAGCTTTCGCAGTCTATCAGTACGTCTCCTAAATCGTCTGCTATTTTCAGGGCCTTTCTCTTCATGCCGTCAGGAACTTGCAGAATTTTCATATTAATCCTTATTCAATAAAAGTTTATAAACCAAACATTTCCATATTTTAAACATGAAAAACAAGATAGAGCCCAAGAAAAAACAAGGTGCTGGCGGAATCTCGTTCATAGCAGCAGGCATAGTTGTTATGCTTGTTCCGTCAATATTCTATATAATATTAGGAGACTTTGTATCCTTGATGAACAATTGCAATATGCCTTTCGCTACAGTTGACATTGGAAACAACATGATAGTCAGATGCACGGAATTAAGATTCTCCTATGTGCTATCATATTTCTGTCTGCTCTTTGGCATGATATTAGTAATATTGGGAATAGCCAAAAAGATAATAGAACAGAAAAAGACTATGTGAAGAATTTTGAAATTATATTGATGTAGTTAAAGTTCTCTAGAAAGTTTATTA
>CAYGWD010000015.1:0-24600 GCA_964353745.1 uncultured archaeon | reverse complement strand
GAAAACCTCTAGGCATGAAAAATGAAGCCTCTATAAAAGCACATCAAAAAGTTGGCATGAATAAAGTTGGGGAATCGAAAGAACCTTGGAGATATGATAAGAGTTTTCTTGGAGATATAGGTACATTTCTTGACGGTGTTTATTTGATTGATTTAAAGCGATAATTATCCAAATCAATACCCCCTCAATATCATATCAATAAATAGTCAATACGCATATTATTTTATTGACAGGTAAAAATCAGGCGATTTTCAGTCAAACTCCAAGAAGTTGTACATGGCGTGAGTATGAATAACCTCGTTCCAGTTTAATCATTTAATTCGCAGTTAACTATTTTTCTATAAATTTTTGTAACATATACTAATTGTAAGAATCATTTTTCAATCAACTTTGCTTTTGTTATTTCAAAAACTCCTGAGTAATTTTCATATTTAATTTCGAAATCGTCGATTTCTATTCTTTTCTTGAATAAAGGAGCGTCAAGGACAGTGGTCTCCAATTCACCGCCCTCGCCTGCAGGATTAATAGAATACTTTTCCTTCAGGATTTTCAGTTTTTTTATCATTTCTTTGTCTATAATCTTTCCAAGCATTTCTTTCTCCAATGGAAAGGCGAAAACTCCTGAGATTATTGCCTTTATTCCATTATCGACTACTTGGTTAAGCAATTCAATTTCATCCATTAGCCATAAAGGATTAAAGCACCACAAATCAAGATTTTTGCATATTCTCTGTATTCTTGATGATTGGTAGATACTTCTCACTGCACCAGTCACTATGCCTTCAACAGCATATTTCTTTTTTGCTTTTTCAACAGCTTTTTCCAAATCTTCAAGCTCATCTTCCTTCTTGCCTTCTGTGAAAACGCTAATCAAAGGTATCCCAATTGCTTCGGCCTGCATCTTTGTGATGTGTATGTTCGGGGTGTGAAACATAAAGCTCTCTTCATTTTTAGAAATAATGCTAATCAAACAAACTATCTCATGCTCTTTCATTGCCTTGCTCAATGCCAGGCAAGAGTCTTTACCTCCTGAAAACAAAACTCCAAGATTCATAAAAATATGATATCTTCCAAACCTTTAATAATTTAATCTACTGAAAAATCATTATGAGATGCATTATTCTTGATTGGGATGGTACGTTATACAACAGTATGGGAGCAGTTCTCAAAACATATTCAGTAATATCAGGAAGACCGGTTGAAGAAATAAGAAAATTATATACTCCAAACTGGAAAAAATTCATAAAAGAGGCAAACATACCAAAATTTTCTGATGCTGAATGGAGAAGAATATTTGTAGAACAATCTGTAGATTCACAATTATTCTCAGGCGCAAAAGAATATCTTCTAAAAATTAGAGACGGACATAAATTAGCTGTTGCTACGTCTGCAGATTTTAAAAGATTGATGAATGATTTAACTAAAACTAAACTATCTAATTTTTTTGATGCTTATGTCACGCTAGAGGATGCAAGAGAAATTAAACCTAATCCTAAATGTTTAGAGATAGCTGTTAAAAAACTTAGCTCAGAAATAAAGAATTGTTTATATGTTGGAGACGCAAAAGAAGATGCATTAGCAGCTAAAACTATAGGAATGAAATTTATTGGTGTTAGCTGGGGTTTTCATAAATCTGATTTAATTAAAAATGTTAATAATGATCCTGTATCAAACAATTTTAATGAACTTTATGATTTAACAAATATTTGAAATTCAAGAATGAAACCTTTAAGAATTTATATATTACTATACTCAATAAATAAGGAGGATAACATGAAGCTAGAAACAAAAACAATGTTAGTGTACGTAATCGTCGGAATAATAATAGGTTACTTGAGTCAGTTTGGTAGAAGCATTTATGGAGAAGCAGGAAATTATGTGGCAATAAGCCTTGCCTTGATATTTCTAGTAATAACAGCTGAGGTTAGTAAAAGATTATTTAAGATAGACAAGGAATTCAAGTGGTTTTTGTCCAATGGTGGTTGGATATATCTTTTCGTTTGGTTCATAACATGGATAATATTTTTCAATCCGCCCTTTGGTAATCTTTAGGTGCTCTTATGGAAGAATTGGGAGAGTGGCAAAGGACTCATTATTCTAAGGAAGTTATTCCCGAAATGGACAATCAGGAAGTTATTGTTATGGGTTTCGTTAGAGAATTAAGAGACATAGGGAAATTGAAATTCATTAAATTAGCTGACAGAGAAGGTTTTATCCAAATAACTGCAAAAGAGGGAGAGACTATATCAGATGTTATAGGGAAGATTGAAACTCTTGGGAGAGAAGATGTTGTAGCTGTTAAAGGAATAGTTAAAGAAAATAAAGAGGCTCCTGGAGGAAGAGAGATAAAACCAATTGACGTTAAAATCATTAATGTTGCTGAAAAACCTTTGCCTTTGGAAATGGAGACTAGGAAGACACCTGCTTTATTGGAAACAAGGCTAGATCAGAGACCTCTTGACTTGAGAAAGCCTGAAGTAATGGCCATATTCAAGATTCAATCTAAATTAGTTGAGGGAATGCAAAACTTTTTATACAAAAAAGGATTTATGCAGGTTTTCACTCCTTGCTTGATGGGGTCATCTTCTGAAGGAGGGTCGGATGTTTTTGTTGTTCCTTATTTTGACAAGGAAGCATTTCTCAGGCAGGATCCACAGCTGCACAGAGAACTAGTAATAATCTCAGGGTTTGACAAAATATTTGATTTAGGCCCCAATTGGAGAGCAGAAAAATCCCATACTACTTTTCATTTATGCGAGCACAGAGGCTTGGCACCTGAAATAGGTTTCATAAGAGATGAAATCAATGTAATGAAATTGGAAGAAGAACTCATTGTTGAAGGAATAAGATTTGTCATTGAAAATTGCCAAAAAGAATTGGAAATTTTAAACAAAAAAATAACAATACCCAAACAGCCCTTTCCAGAATTGAGATTCCCTGAAATTTACAATATCCTAAGAAAGCTGGGCCTGAATATCAAGGATGGAGATGATTTAAACAGAGAAGCGGAAAGCCTTTTGGCAGGCTATGTCAAAGAAAAGTATGATAATGATTTTTATTTCATAAACAGATTTCCTTTCAGCCTGAAACCATTCTATGTCATGAGAGTTGATGAAGAACCTAAATATGCAAGAAGTGTAGATCTGATATACAAAGGATTGGAAATGTCTTCAGGCGGGCAGAGAGAACATAGGCATAAAGAGCTGGTTAAAAATGTAAAAGATAAAAAGCTTAATTTAAAGAATTTTTCATGGTTTACCGATTTTTTCAAATATGGAGCCCCTTCAATGGGAGGCTTTTGTTTGGGGTTAGAGAGATTTACAATGAAGCTTTTGAACCTTGATAACATCAGAGAGTCTACCCTATTTACAAGGGATACTGATCGTCTTTTGCCATAAATATAAAATTTATATAATTCAGAAAATAAAGTTTCAAAAGTTGATATGATGTCTTGGAAAATAAATAATAACATCTGCATGCGCTGTGGAGGATGCGTCTCAGTGTGCCCATTTGCAGCCCTAGAATTGAAAGAGGCTATAATACATGACGAGAAACTATGCACTCTGTGCGGCATTTGCGAGAAAGTTTGCCCTGTGGAGGCTATAAAGGTTGAAAAATGACCAGCCTGCTAGAATTTTTTTACGACGGCAGAAAATTGTTCCTTGCCCTAATGACGTTCATAGTTTTTCTAATTGTTTTCTTTGTTTTCAAAAAAGAAATGGTTCCGTACAATGTGTATTTACTTTTGTTTTCAAGTTATTTCGGAGAATTAAACCCTATGGCATTTTTGATTTTTTATTATTTCTTGACTGCTTACATTTATTCGAGCCTAATGGTCACGACTCATGATTTGGTAACGATAGTCATAAAGGGTGATTTGAAAAATGTCTGAAGAATGGGACGTAATAATAATTGGTGCAGGACCCGCTGGAACAGCCTGTGGAAAGAAACTTACAGAAAGTGGATTCTCTGTTAAAATTTATGATAGAAGAGCTGAGATTGGGAGCCCAAAGCGCTGTGGGGAAGGTTTGAGTGAAACCATACAAGGAATCGTAGGCAAGATTCCTGAAAGATGCATTGCCCAAAAAATCAAAGGCGCTAGAGTTTATGCTCCCAATGGAAAATACTTGGAAGCCACTCTGGAATACGGTGGCTTTGTCCTTGAAAGAAAGGTTTTTGACAAATGGCTGGCAGAAGAGGCTATAAAGGCTGGGGCAGTGATTCAGGCAAACACATTTATTTCTAGCCTGGTGAAGGATAACGGTTATTTTACTGGAGTAAAAGGAGAATTCTTAGGAGAGGATTTTGAAGATAAGGCAAAAATGATTGTTTGCGCGACTGGAGCAGAGTCTCCCTTGAGAAAACAGGCATTAGGAATTTTCTCCAAACCAAACATCATTGATTCCTGCTTGCAATATGAAATGTCTGGAATAGATATTGATTCGGATTTCATTCATATTTTTGTTGGCGATGAAATAGCTAGGAGAGGTTATTGTTGGGTCTTCCCCAAAGGAAAAGAGAGGGCAAATGTTGGTGTCGGAGTTATACCTGGGGAAAAATCAGCAAAGTTCTATTTGGAAAAATTCATTAATGACCGCCCAGAAATCAAGAAAGGGTCTATAATAGAGGTTAATGCCGGTTGTGTTCCTGTCGGTGACATGATAGAAAACATGGTAACAAACGGTTTCTTAGTTTGTGGCGAGGCTGCCCATCACGTTAACCCCATACATGGCGGTGGAATAAAGGAAGCTGTTATTTCTGGTAGACTGGCAGCAGAAGTAATTTCTGACGCTTTGAAGAAAAACGATGTTTCTCAAAAGGCTTTGTCCAAGTTCAATAGCTTATGGTGGGAAGAAAGAGGAAATAAAATGAAAAAAGTTGAAAAATTGAGGGAAGTTGTTGAAAAACTTTCTGATAATGATTTAAATGACTTGGCAGACGCACTCAAGCCAGAGGATTTGATAGATTTCTCTAGAGGTTCAAAGCTGTCTGTTTTAGCAAAGGTTTTAATGAGAAAACCTAGGCTATTAGGCATAGCAAGGCATTTGATTTGATTTTTTATTTATATGAAAGCTTATTTATTCTATTTATGAAAATACCAGTCAGTTTGATTATTTTTGCTGCAATCGTCTTAGGCCTTCTATTTCCCAAAGGAGTTATGTTAAAAGATTTTACATTTCCTTTGCTTTTTGTTTTGATGTACTTCAGCGTGTTGCAAATCAAGCTGAGTCCAAAGAAATTTTTTAGAAAGGAAATCATATTCTGGGCTTTGGTAAACGTTATTGTTTTACCGTTGTTTGCATATTTCATTGGTTCGTCTTTATCTGAATATCTGCTTTTAGGGGTTGTGGTAGCAGCCCTTGCTCCTACTGCAGTTAACTCACCTTTTTTTGTTAACCTGATAGATGGAGATAAGGAGATGAGCGTTTCAATATCCGCTATAGCCAACTTAACTTCTATTTTTTACATTCCCTTCGTGCTCTTTCTCCTTTTTGGATTAAGGCTCACAATACCTTATCAGCAAATCTTGACAAACATATTCGGCCTAGTGTTCATACCTCTATTCCTGGTTGTCTTGACTAAAAAGCTATTGAAAAAAACTTATGCAAAGATTATAAACTACTCAAATAATATTATACCAATCGTGCTTTTCTTAATTCTTTGGATTATTTTCTCTTCTTCCTCTAGCCAGATATTCTCATTTTCAAGAGAAGTTTTGAGCATCATACCAATAATATTGCTAGTCTCGATCTTAGGTTTCTTTTCAGGTTTTATTGTGGTAAAGGACAAAAAATTGAGAAGAACGTTATCTATCTGCTTTGGATATAAAAACCAGACATTAATGTTAGGAATTATATACAACATCAATCCTCTTGCAGCTATACCGCCTACGATATACTTGGTGGTCCACCAGATACTCAATGGCCTTATGGTATGGTTGTTTGAGAAAAAGAAAATATAGAACCCATATAAATCTTTTTATTAATAGCATAACAATTTTTTATAAGTTATTCTAGTGGTAAAATGACAAGAATAGAGAAGATGGAGATACAGGGTTTCAAGTCCTTTGCCAAAAAGACTTTGCTAAGTTTTCCTAACAATTTTTCCGTGATTTGTGGGCCGAATGGTTCAGGAAAATCAAATTTGCTAGACGCGCTATGCTTTGTTCTGGGTAGGACTTCTGCCAAGAGTTTGAGAGCAGACAGGATGATGGAGATGATATTCCATGGGACCAAGAAAAGACCATCAGCGGAGTCGGCCAAAATAACTGTCTGGTTTGACAACTCTGCAAAAGAATTTCCATTTGAAGAGGACAAGGTTTCCGTCTCTAGGAAGATAAACCAAAAAGGAATATCCATGTACAGAATCAACGGCAGGGCCGAGACGAGGGAGACTGTGCAAGAGATTTTAAGGCCTGCCATGATCAAGCCAGACGGTCATAACATAATTTTGCAAGGAGATGTCACAGAGGTGATAGAGATGAGCCCTCTGGAGAGAAGGGAGATAATTGATGACATATCAGGAATAAGGGAGTTTGATGAAAAGAGGAATAGGGCGCAAAGGGAGCTTCTAACAGTCGAGGAAAGGCTCAAGGATTCGCATATACTGTTGAATGAAAAAAGAGCGAACATAGACAAGTTGGAAGACGAGAAGAAAGCTGCTCAACAATATCAGAAACTGACAGGCGAACTAGACAAGCTAAGGGCGTCTCTAGCCAAACAGAGGCTGCAGGATGCGGAAGAGGCCATGTCAAAGCTTGACAAAAAGATAACAGAGATAACTTCCGGAGAGATTGACAAAGAATTAGAGGCAATGGACAAGGAGATAGACGAACTGGAAAAGAAGAGAGATGCTACTTCTAAAAGGCTGTTTGACAGGAGCAAGGATATCGCCATAATAAAGGAAGTTGAGAAAATAAGGGCTGATATCAACAGGAAAAAAGACAAGATTGAGATGAGCGAGACAGAGATAGCAAGGATTGGTGACTTGATTAAAAGGTTGGAAATCATAAAGCAAAAGGAAATGGAGGGCTCTGTGAGCAGGTCTGTTCAAGAAGTTCTCAAGTTGGGTTGGACAGGCATATATGGAACAGTGGCTTCTTTGTCTTCAGTGCCATCACAATACCAGACTGCCATAGAGGTTGCGGCAGGGCCTCATTTTCATGACGTCGTTGTCTCGGATCATAATGTTGCCATAGAGTGCGTTAATTATTTGAAAAAGAACAGGATAGGAAGAGCGACGTTCCTTCCTATGGACAAGATAAGGCCTAGGGACAGTAAGCAATTGAACAAGTTCTTGGGAAAGGAGGGCGTTGTTGGCATTGCCCTGGATTTGATCGAGTTTAATATGAAATATCTTAATGCTTTTTCTTTTGTTTTCGGAGAAACCCTGGTCATCGATAAAATAGAGACTGCTAAAAAATTGGGAATAGGTGAGTGCCGCTACGTGACATTAGACGGCGACTTGGTTGAGAGGTCAGGGGCAATAATAGGAGGCTTTTACAGCGCAAAGAAAGTTTTCACCGACACGGAAGATATAAAGGCTTATTATTCTAGAAGAGAGCAGGTAGGAAAGGACATTGAGATTTTAGAGGGAGAGATTGTAAAACTGAACAAGGAACTGGAACAACTGATGACCGAGGAGCAAGTAGGAAGCAAAGAAGTTGTGGAAATGCAAAAAGAAAGAGGCCTGATAGAACAGAAATATGAATCTTTGAGGGCTAAGAGGAAAAGACTTTTTGAAGAAAGGATGAATTCTCAGGAAGATGTCAACAAACTGAGAATCAAGAAAGCGAGACTCGAGGCTGAGTTGGAAAATCTTAAACTAGAGTTCGAGAACTATAAGAAGACGGAAACCTATCAACTGGCTCCTTCCACTCTTGAAAACAAGATAAGAGAGGCCATTGACAAGATCAATGCCCTGGGTGCAATAAACATGAAGGCTCTGGAAGAATACGAGCAACAGAAAGTTGTTTACGATGAATTAAAAGAAAAGGTTGACAAGCTCACCGAGGAAAGGAACAAGATTTTGGAAATAATAGCTGACGTTGAGGGCAAGAGAAAGGAAGTCTTCATGAAAACTCTGGAAGGCATCAGGGAGCAGTTCAAGACTGTTTTCAGCGACTTGATGAAAGGAGAGGCTGACTTGAAACTTGTCGGTGGTTTGGACAGCGGATTGTTGATAGAGGCCAGTTCTAGAGGAAAGACAATGACAAACATTGATGCAATGTCAGGTGGTGAGAAAACTTTAACTGCTCTGGCTTTCTTGTTCGCCATACAGAAATTCAGGCCAGCACCATTTTATGTTCTTGACGAAATCGATGCTGCTTTGGACAGACCCAACACTAAGAAGGTCGTCGAATTGATAAAGAAATATTCTCCCAGTTCGCAGTTCATTGTCATAACTCATAACGAGTCTACCATACAGGAAGCCGGTTGCGTATACGGAGTCTCCATAGAGGACGGAGAGTCTAACCTAGTTGGTATAAGAATGCCTTCCTAATTTAAAGTTTTCTATACAATTTTTTCTTATGGTTAAGAAATCAAAAGAACTTAAAAGACTTGTATTTTTGCAGTCTTTGAGAGTTCCAAGATATACAAAGAAGGACTATGATAGTGACGAAGCTCTTAAATTTAATGTAGACTGGAAACTACAAACAGAAGAAAATCGCAGTATATTTTATGTTGGTAACGACGGCAACAAGTATAAGATTGAGTCATATTTTGTGTCTAAAGAAAAAGATATTGCAGAATTAATGCTTATGGAAGGTGCAGAAGTTGGTGTATTATCTGACAGAGAAATATATTACGAGAGGTACATACCAAAGGTTTATACTTCACTCAAAATACCTGAAATTGAAATTGAAAAAATAGTTTTAGAACAAGGAAAAAACAAAATCGTAAAAGATTTAGAAGGGCATCTTATCAGAATAAGAAAGGTGGGAAGATTAAAATAAATTAAACCTTTCTCAAGAACTTGCTTATTATGTCTTCCAGATTGGGTTTCTCAATCTCCCTTATCTCATACCTAACTCTGGCAACAGGTTTGTTTATCATCAAAAGATTTCTCAAGTCAACAGGTGTTCCTATCAAGACGCTGTCGCATTCCACGCTATTTATGGTTTCCTGCAATTCTTCCATCTGTCTCTTGGAATAGCCCATTGCAGGCAACACAGTTCCTAGATGGGGATATTTGGCAAAAATATCCTTTATCGATCCGACAGCCTTGTCCCTTGGCGTGATTATAAAGGCTCCTAGGTTTTTAGCTTCAATGAGGCCTGCCCCATAATCCAAGCCGCCATGAGTTAGTGTCGGTCCGTCCTCTACAACTAGGACTCTTTTCCCCCTTATCAAATCTGGCTTGTCAACAAACCTGTCCATTGCAGTTTTTATAATTATGGCATTCTTATTTACCAGTTTTATATTTTCAACCACTTGCTGGACATTAATTTGATTGGCAGTGTCAACCTTGTTAACCAGAACAACATCAGCCATCATAAGGTTGGTCTCTCCAGGATAATACAATAGCTCATGGCCAGGCCTTCTAGAATCAGCAACTACTATGAGCAAATCCGGCTTGATGAATGACAGGTCATTGTTTCCACCGTCCCAGACTATCACGTCAGCTTCCTTCTCAGCCTCTTTCAATATTTTCTCATAATCAACGCCAGCGTAGACGATGTTGCCTTCTTCCAAATGAGGTTCGTATTCTTCCCTCTCCTCGATGGTTGAATTATATTTTTCTAGGTCAGATTTGTTGGAGAACCTTTGGACTATCATTTTTTCCAAGTTGCCGTAAGGCATCGGGTGCCTGATGACGACAAACTTTATTCCCTTTGATTTTAATATTCTGCAGACCTTCCTAGAAGTAGGGCTTTTTCCGACACCGGTCCTCACTCCTGTGACAGCTATGACAGGCTTCTTTGATTTTAGCATGGTCTCTTTCGGTCCCATCAGCCTGAATTCAGCTCCGCAAGACATGACTAGAGACGCCTTTTGCATTACCTCTTCATGGGACAGGTCAGAATAGGCTAGGACAACTTCATCAACATCATAATCCTTAATCAGTTTAGGCAAGGACTCCTCGTGAAATATCGGAATTCCCTTAGGATAAAGTTTGCCTGCCAATGCCTTTGGATAGACCTTGTTCTTCATTTGAATCTGTGCGACTGTGAATGCTACGACCTCATAGTTTTTATTGTTTCTGAAGAAGACGTTGTAGTCGTGATAATCTCTGCCTTGTGCGCCCAATATTATAACTTTTCTCTTTTCAACCATAACTCTCTAGATAAATTTATAAGACTTTAATATTAAAGCTTTTACTAGAGAAAGATGCCGAATGCTTCTAAAAAGAAAGAAAAATTAGTTAAGGTTTGTCCTAGATGTGGGAGTAGAAATGTTGTAAGAGGCCTTTACGATTATTCTAGATTTAATTGTCGTAATTGTGGTTTCACTGGACCTTTATTTCCTAAAGTGACTTTACAAGAGGCTAAAAGCATGAGAGTAAAAAAGGTGAAACATTTCATATACCCTTTAAATAAAAGACAGAAAATAGGTTTTATGGTGCTTTTTATTGTAATTTTATTCTTATTGCTATTACTATGCTTAATGAGTTGACAATATGCTAACCGATCAGCAGCTAATAGACTTGATGATTTCTGAGCCAAGTTGGGAAGACGTTATTGTAAAGATAGTGGCAGAAGAGCAGATGGACCCTTGGTCTATCGACATAATCAGGCTTGCCAACACGTTTTTAATTTATGTTAAAAAAGTGGAAGAATTGGACTTGAGGATACCTGCCAGGTTCATTCTGATAGCCGCGATTCTTTTGAGAATGAAGTCTGAGGTCTTGATAGAGAAGAGGGAGAAGATGTTCATACCAGAGTCGGACAAGGAGTCTGATGAGAACTTGAGAATCTTAGCATCGATACCGCCATTGCAACCTCCTTTGAAAAGAATACCCTTGAGAAACGTGACGCTAAACGAACTTATAAGCGCCTTAAGAAAGGCCTATCAAGTGCAGGATAGAAGGGTTGAGAGAAAAGCAAGGGTTAAGAGGGCTGTTGAGTTTGCGGTTCCAGCTCCCACAGAGGATATAACAGAGAGGATAAACAAACTTTTGTTTCAGATTAATGACGCACTAGCGGAAATAGACAACATAGAATTCTCCAGGCTTGTGAAAAGATGGGGACGAAAAGAAATCGTAGAGGCGTTGATACCTTTGCTGCATTTGGCACAGGATGGAAAGATTGATTTGCACCAGGAAGAATTATTCAAGGAGATACTTGTTCGCATGAAAAGTTCTTTAGATTCTATCAAGTAAGAAATCAAAGAGAATTTAAGACTATGTAAAAATCAGGATTTAAGCTAATTTCATAGAATGATAATTAATACAAATGGTAATAAATTACAATAAAGCATTTAATAAAATGAAGAACGCTATCGTCCACGCTACCATGTTAAGTATCGCAATATTCCTAGCTACTTCCCTATCTCTCTTCTTCAAATAATCCCAAACTCCACCAGTCCATATAATCCATAATGGGAAAAAGCTTATCGAAGCACCAGTATTAAGTAAAAATAATCCAACAATAGCTGAAATAGGTGATAAATACCATAATTTACTTATTTTTTGTTCCTTCTCCATACTAATCATTATTCTAAACCTGTTTTTCCTCTTCAGCAGAAAAGAAAGGTTTTTCTTTGAAACCAAACATTTTTGCTACTGTATTTCTTGGGAATAGTCTTACTCTTACATTATATCTTCTAACAACTTCATTATAATATTTTCTCTCATTTAATATTTCTCGTTCTGTAAAACTAATACTTTTCATAATGCTCTGAAAACTTCTATTTGCTTTCAAATTAGGATATTTCTCATTTACAATTAAAAGTCTAGAAAGTGCTGATTCTAACATAGTAGCAGTTTTTATTTTTTCATCTAAAGTTTTACTCGCTCCCCATTGAGATCTGAGTCTTGTAACTTCCGTAAGTGTAGAGCTTTCATGCTTTGCGTAACCTTTAACAATATCTATTAATGCAGGAATCATGTCATATTTCTTTTTTAGAACTGCTTCCAAATTACTAGCAATTTTTTCTACCTTTACTTGAAAATAGGTGAGTTCATTATAAGTTCTATAAATGAATCTTATTATTAAGATAATTATTATTATTGGAATTCCTATAATTAGTGCTAGGGTCAAATCAAATCCAAGTATAGATTCTAAAACCATTTTTTATCACTTGAATAACTATTAAAATATATAAAAAACTAGGATTTAAACTTCTCATTTTCTTTTTATAGTAAAAAACAGGATTTAAGGGTTACCACCAAATCCCATAAAAAACATAATCTTATATATTGCTGAACTTCATTACATTATAAAATAAGGCAAAAGAATGACTGGAAAAAAGAAAAAGGAAAGAAATAAAAGAATGTTTGGTGAAAAAAATGACTGAAGAAGAAGTTACTGAAGAAAAAACAGAAGAAGATATTGAAGAATCTAAAGTTTCAGAAGAGAAAAAAGTAGATATCTTCAAAAGAGAAGTGCACAAAGCAGTTTGTGCCGATTGTGGAAAGGAATGTGAAGTTCCTTTTAAACCAACGGAAGGTAGACCTGTCTATTGTAGAGATTGTTATCAAAAGCATGGACCACAAAGAAGAAGATTCTAATTCTTCATTTATTTTTTAATAAGAAATGATTAGAAGGTTTTATAGAAAAATCAGGATTTAAGGGTTATTTTTGATGCATTTAATTAACGAATTATCTCCTATAACTAAAATTGGTTTAAACTTACCTCTTAATTCTGATGAATATCCAATATAGAAAGAAGCACTAAATACCTTACCTCCAACTAGTTTAACTAAATCTAAAGCTGGGACAAAATCAGAATCTCCCGAAATCAATATACAGTAATCACAATTCCTTTTGAAAGTGTGAAAGATCATAGATATTGCTATCATAACATCTATACCTTTTTCTTTCCTATTCATAGGTCCTATGCAAGAATTACAGTTATTTTCTACTATAGGTTTGCAAGAACTACAAAGATTCAGCCCTTTTAATATATTCATTCTTTCTTCTAATAGTTCTACTGTAGATTTTCTTTGTAATGTTCTAGTTCTTACCTCAAATTTAGGTAAAGATTCAACCCATGTTAAATAATCTTTATGAGATGTGTACCCTTTTGGATTATCGAAAATGCTTGGAATTGAATTATAGTAAAGACTTTTGGTATGCTTAACTTTAAAATGATTACATATCTCCTCACTTAATTTGTAAAGGTCTATATCTTTTGGTTTTACAGAGAATAGCAATGGATTGACGTGCGGATCTTTTAGAGTTTTTTTCAGGTTATGATAAAAATTATTTCCATCGTAAAACACATAAGCTCTATCACTGGACATATTGCTATAATAAGTAATCAAAATATAAAAAGAAAAGTAGAAGCCCAGCATTTCCCACAGAATATCTATGGGCTATACTGGGGACTTAATAAATATTATATGTGTAGAAACCTATTTAAAAACTTACTGTATTTAAAAATTTCATTACTCGTGGGAAGTAGAAAAACGTGTTTTATTTATACCATTTCTTCTTCCATTGCTTTATCTTGTTCTTTGTGTTGAACATGAAAACTCCGACAACTATCACGAATATTAGGGTCAACACTAGCATGTTTTGCTGCGGAAAGATTATCGAGAAGATGAACAGTATAAACACAAACAAGATTAAAATTTGAGTTGTTATATTGACTAGAAAGTCTATTTCCTTGGTTTCAATCTCGTATTTAGATGGCATCTGAAAGATCCCTTCTTATTTCTGCCTGTCAATATTCAGGTTCAGTACTTTGCTTTGTCCTTCTTCTTTTTCCTTGAATATTTTAACTGGGCTTTCCTCGGCCCGCCACGCATTTTTCCCATTATACAATTTAGAGTCTCCAGCTTAAAAGTGTTTTCCAAGGAGAAATCAAAATAATATTCTTATGCCATCATATTGCATTCAATCCTTGCTGGCAACGCTTTCGCCATAACCTGAAAACTGCTTGCCATACCCGCATTTACAAGTTATGGTTATTATTTTCCTCTTTCCTTTGCTTTCCACTTCTATCTTCCAGTTGTCCTTGTTGCCGCAATCAGGGCATTGGACTATTTGTCTTGATTCTCTAGCCATGCTATCAATATAGAATAATCAGAATATAAATAATGGTTAAGGGATTAACACATTTTACTATAACTCTCTAGGCCCAACAAAATCATGTAAATCTCATTAAGCACTTAAAGATTAGTTTCCTAGTTTTTATTATGAGTGTGGAGATAAGATACGTTGAAAAAGAAAAACGAGACGCAATGAAATATGTTGAAAAGATAGCAAAAAAATTTATAGGAGAAGGAAAGATTACACATATTTCATTAAATAAAGATTTAGTGAGATTTGTAAATGATCAGAGTGCTAGAAAGTTCATTGACGAAGTAAGAAAAGAATTTGGTGGAGATGAGATTTTAATAAATTTTAAACCTTTTTATAAAAGTCGTAGATAGCTTAGATGAGTTTTCAATCTAAGAATTTAGAATTTCTGGCTATTAAACTATATGCAAAAATCAAGATTTAAGGGTTTCTAAAGAAATCAAAATTATAAATAAATCTTCTTGTTAACTATTATTTAGAGCTAATGGTTAAGTGATTGAATGAAAAAATTTAATTGGAATGAATTTGACAGAGGAGTATTCTTAGTTAATGCTTTAGCTATAATCTATAATACTAAAACTAAAATGATATTAATTGGTAGAAGAGAAAAGGATTCTTATATTAAAAAACTCAGCTGGAGTTTTCCTGGAGGTAGACCTGCTTATGGAAAAGATTTGGAATATTATCTCAAATCAGAAGTTAAAAAGAAAACTAATCTTGATATAAAGGTAAAGAAGCTTGTTTTTGCTAAAATCTATCCAGAAAATAGAAAATTCTTATCACTTTATTATCTAACTGAAGCTAAAAATATAGGTAGAGAAAAGGCAGGAGAAAAGTTTGTAGAAATTAAATGGATAAAACCAATGGAAGTTAAAAAATATTTTACAACATCTATTCATCCCGAAATAATGAAGATATTGAAAAAACTGTGATTGAATGATAGATCTGAAAGAACTAGCTAAATTCTTGGTAAAGGCTAAAAGACAAACCTATGCAGGCGAGGGAAGAGAAGTAACACCTGAGAGAGCAGGGTTCAAGGAACTAGAGTATTCTGAAGGTTATTATAATTACAGAGACAGCTATACTGGATTCTTCTCTGCTCCTGGTCAAGAAGTCATCAGGTTGAACGGTGTTCCAATATGGTCTATGGCTTACAGCGGTGGCATGAAACCAGAATATTTTAGTGATACAGAATTCGCTACTAAAATCTTTGAATTCCTTAAGAAAGTACTCTCTAGAGTTGCAGAAGATATGCCATTCAGAGGACCGGAAAAATTCAAGGAAGGAGATTTTGAATACATAAATGAAGTTGAAGGCGATATAACTAATTTCAGAGGGCATGAGAAGATTGTGTTAAAAGGAAAAGAAGTCTTCAGCCAAGATTATATTGGAGGATTAATTGTTCATAAAAAGTGATTGAATGAAAGACGAAAAGTTAAAAGCATCCATAGAAGCTGCCTTGTTTATGACCAATCAACCCATATCAATAGAAAGGCTGTCAAAGATTTTTAAGAGAGACCCTGAAAGAATCAAAGAAGTGATAGAAGGATTCAGAACAGAGTTTCAAAAGGATGAACACGGCATACACATCTTGGAAACTTCTATTGGATACCAGATAAGGGTAAAGCCGGAACTGGTTTCTACTGTTAGTAATTTAACGCCATATAGGGACTTGGGCAAGGGCTTGCTTAGGGTTCTAGCCTTGGTCGCATACAAACAACCCATCACGCAATCAGAGATAGTCAAGGTCATCGGCAATAGAACCTATGAGTATGTAAAGAGGTTGGAAGAGAGAGGTCTGATAAATACTGTAAAGCACTCCAGAACAAAAGCTCTGGTCGCTACCAAGGAGTTTGCCAATTATTTCGGCTTGGAAAATCCAGAGGATGCAAAGAAATTCTTTGAAGACATGGAAAAAGAAGAAAAAGTTTCAACAAACGAGGGAGAATATAGTTCGGTGGAAACCTAGCAATATTGAAAACTTATAAAACTTGATAAATGAATTCTTTAATATGGAAATAGACAGGAAGACATTGAAGGCATTGGCAGCTGACACAAGGCTAGACATTTTGAAAAGCTTGGGCAAAAGAAGGAAGACACCCTCTGAATTGGCTAAAGAATTGAATCTTGCTGCATCAACTATTGTAGAACATCTAAACAGGCTTGAAGAGGCTGACTTGATTAGAAGAGAGGAGACAGGTCATAAGTGGATTTATTACAACCTTACTGAGAAGGGTTCAGCTCTGGTAAAACCAAGAATCCCTACTAACTTTGTTATTATTTTAGGAATATGCCTTTTGGTTGTTTGCGTAGGTTTCTTTTATTATTATAACCTAAGCTATGCCAGTTTCTCAGAAGCAAGGCCGTCTATGATTACGCTTCCTGAAAATCAGAAAGCTCTTGAGACTCAAACTGGAGGACTAACAGGAGAAAACCCAGCTGCAACTGTCACGGCAAACATTACTAATGTGACAAACTCGACTAATTCAACAATGCCTTGATTAGAGAATTTTTATTTCTTTTAATTTTTCATAAATTTCATTGTGAATTTCTTCAGGTGGTATGAACTCTCCATCCTGTCTGCAGCAATTTACTATCAACCAACCTTCTCTTTTGGCTATTTCTAAATATGTCTTTCTTACTTTTTCTTGGTAATCCAGATCTGCTTCGTGTATGTCTTTCTCCCCTTCTATCAGTTCATTTTTCTTTTCCCTTTTAGAGAACAAGTCTTTAGAAATTTTAACAGGAACATTTAATACTATTGTTGCATCCGGTTGTGGTATCCTGCTGTCAATGGCTTTTATCCATTCCCATATTTCAAATCTGTCATCGCCTTCGAGCTTAGCAGCTTGAAAAATATTCGAGGCTGTGTATCTGTCAGCAATAACAGTTATTCCAGATTTCAATTTTTCTTTTAGTTCTTTCTGAAATTGATACCTATCCAGAGAATAGAACAAAGAGCCTATTTCAGGTGTAACCTCTTCTTTAGATCCAAAATCCCCCTTAAGATATTTTGCAACAAGAATTCCTAGAGGTGTTTGTTGATAGGTTGGAAAATGAATCATCTCGACTTTCTTACCCTCTTTCTTTAATTTTTCTGAAAGAAGTGTCGCTTGGGTTTTTTTGCCGCAAGAATCAGTTCCCTCAAGCAATATGAATTTTCCGTTCATACCTAAAAATTAACTGTTGAATTTTTTATAGTTTTCTATAGGTTTAAATTGATTACTCTTTAATGATTAAAATATGGAACATGAGAAAGGATTTTTGGAAAATGTTTATTCAAAAATAAGGACGTACAGACTGAAGAGATTTGTAGGAGACGCTGTTTCCTTACTGATTTCTAATGACCCATTACCATTTATTGACATTGAAAGGGCAGAATACCTCATAATCAAAAGACCTGCTAATGATGGTTGGAAGCCTAATTATTTTTCTCCTGTAACGGGCTGCATAGAGGAAAAGGATATAAAAAATCTTAGAATGCTTCCGCCTCCATGGGACGAGGAAAGGCTCTACATAGAAGCTGGTAGAAGAGAATTTAGAGAAGAAATAATAAGAGAACCGTCAGCGTACAATCTAAGATACGTTGGAAAATATCATGACAATGAAACAGGATACAATGTTGTTGTTTTGACAGGCGATATTTATGGTATTGGGACAACCCCTGAAAAGGTAGTTGTACCTAGAGCAAAGGGTACAGATGAATCTCCGGAAGTTCATTGGATGCCTGTCAAACAGATAAGACAACTTATTGAAGAAGAAAAATTCGCTGGCAAAAAATCGTTTGAAATTGTTATTCAAGATTTTCAGAGATTCGTTTAAAGCAATATTTTATTTCTTGGAATTGCTTCCTAAAGTCTATTACATCCTTTTTAATCTTATCAGTGCTCATCTCGTCCATTAATATCTTTCTAAAGAATTCTGCTATCGTTTTCATCTCCTTTTCTTTCATCCCGAATCTTGTAAGCTCTTGAACGCCTAGCCTTATTGCCGAAGGATTCTTGGTCGCGTCATCAGGCGAATCAACAGGCAAGGACATCTTATTGCATATTATGTTGCATTCTTCTAGTTTATCAGCAACAGTTCTACCGCCGCCAAATTCTTTGATATTTACTATAACTTGGTGTGATTCTGTAAAACCTTTGTTAGGGCATAGAACCTTAAAGCCTTCTTTGTCCAAGAAATCTGCCAGGGCTTTTGCATTCCTGATGACCTGCGTGGAATAATCTTCTCCAAACTCATTCATCTCCAAGGCAGTGATGGCTAGTGGAGGGAATCTGTGGATATGCGTGTTAGACATGGTTCCAGGGAACAATGAGTTTTCGATTTTCTTCCAGTCCTTTTCATCCAAGTTGCTATTGCCAATTATTATCCCGCCTTGTGGTCCTTGGAATGTTTTATGGGTTGATGAGGTTATTACATCAGCGCCTTCCTCAAAAGGCCTCTGGAACTTTTTATTGTAGACTAGGCCGAACACGTGGGCAGAATCATACATTATCTTTATCTCATCGCTTATGGATTCCTTTATCTCCTTTATTGGATGAGGGAACAGGAACATGGAAGCTCCGAATATTATAAGCTTTGGATCGACCTTCTTAATCAATTCTACTGTCTTATCAACATCGATGTTCATTCTATCGGCATCAAAGAACATGTCAATGTTTTTCAATCCCCTGATACCTGCCATACCAACCTTGGTGTGACTTATGTGGGCTCCGTTAGGTATTCCTGGGCTAATTATAACGTCCCCAGGTTTTGTGAACGCCCCATAGACAACCAGGTTAGACATGCTTCCTGAGATGGGCCTTACGTCAGCAAATTTTGTGTTGAATTTGTTTCTAAAAATATCATTGCACAATTCTTCTATCTCATAAGAATACTTTGTCCCCTTATAATGAAGTTCAGGCCCAGAGTGCTCGTTGTATCTGCCTCCAAAATCTGTTGAGAATAATTTTTCTGCCAAGGGCGACATCACGCTCTCTGAGGCAATCATGTTCAGGCATTCCTTCCTCCATTTGGTATGGTCTTCAACGATCTTGATTATTTTATCAAACATAGCCCCACATTCTTAAAAAACCTATTATTGTAAAGATTATGGCTGTAATTATTAATATCCATCCTAACGTCAAAACATTAGAGCCTCCCATCAGAAGCTGGATGCCAACATAAAACATTATGACGTCTCTTACCAGGCCTTTGACTCCCATCTTATCACATTGATGTAAATTTCTTTTTGATTTCGATAATGTTGCATTCCTTAGGTTTTAATTCTCCTTCGGGACAGAAGCTCAGTGACACACAACTAGGTCCTGCTTTCTCGAATATCGTGGGAGCAACCTTCTTAGTCTGTCTAAGCATCTCGGTTGCGACTTCTCTGAGTTCCCATTGACACCTTGCGCAGCATCTTAACCTGAAGAAATGCAACAGTTCTCTTGCGTTCATTGTCACAACTATATTGCTCTTGCATGCGTTCGGTAAGTAAAACCTAGCATCCTCCCCAGGAATTCCCTCATTAATTGCTTCCTGATACCATTCAGAAATTATTTTCATTCTTTCTTTGAATTTCTTTTTCTTTTCTCCGTCAAAGGTTGGTGGAATGACATACCAATCGTCGTTATCGGTTGTTATTTTCACGTATCTCTGGCTCTGTTGCGTGTACGATGCTATCCTATGCCTCACCAACTGATGAGTCAGAGATCTTGAAACGCCTTCTAAAGAGAATGTAAATGAAGCATGCTCGATGACAGAGTGATGACCATAAGACGTGACTTTCTTAATTATATCCTTGGCCTTTTCCGGATTCATGTTTTCCTTTCTCAAAGAAGCTCCTTTTTCCCTAAAAGAAGTGGCAGCTGATAGAGCACACAGTTCCTCTGGATTCGGCGTGTAAGCAAGAAGTTCGACTTTCATGTATTCTTATTTCAGTCTAAATTATTTAAAGATTAATTTTTCTCCTTCCTTCTTTTCCATAGGAACAAGAGTAGCAGAATTATTAATGATGCTATGAATACCAACAAATTAGGTGAATCGAGTAGCGAGAACAGACCAGTTATATTTGTGGCTGACGTGCATTTCCTTACCTCTTCAGGCTCGCTAAAACTAGTACCGCAGCCGTTCTTGTCAACACATCTTCTGGTTTGAACATCATTTTCACAAAGGGACCAGTCAATGCATATCCAGCTCTCTTCGCAACCGCTCGTTATCGGTTGGGTTGCATTTTCTGTAACGCTAACAGGATTGCACATTTTGGTTATGTTGCATTCATAGCCGTTCCCGCAGTCAGCATCCACGCAACAGCTGCCGTTGTAAGTTATATTATCGCAGCACACCTGTCCATTTTTCAGGCAATCCTTTGGACATTTTGAGCACGTTTCGCCATATTCACATTTATTGTTACCGCAGACAACTCCTGTAACTATCGCGTAACCTCCGCCACCTATGAATGAACCACCTCCACCTCCAGAAGGCGAACTTGGAATACAAGCTTGATTGCCTGAGCAAGCAGAATCATCACAATCTATCTTGTCGTTGCAGTTGTTGTCTACTCCATCGTTGCAAATCTCAACGGCACTAGGATTTATGCTAGGATTAGAGTCATTACAATCATTTCCAATCTGGCATGTTGAGGAATAGTTGTAGTAAGTGTCATTATCATTGTCAACGCATTGATAACAGTCGCTATCGTTCAAGTCGACAAATCCATTACAGTTATTGTCTATGGTGTCATTGCATATCTCCTCTGCTCCAGAATATCCAGAGACGTTAACATAGGTTTCAGGAAAACTGGTAAAGGTTTCATTGCCTAGATAATTGGTGTAATTGATTCCCGAATCTGGATAAACGTCTACCAGTACATGTCCTAACTGATTAATACTAACGCCAAAGCTAACAGTTCTTGTTTCATTAGCCGTTATACTATCTATGCTACAAGTAATTTTTCTGGTTTCATTTTCATAACTACATCCGCTCGATAAATCACTTTCAAGGTTAACGGAAGGAGGCAGAAAATCTATCACATTAATGTTCGTTCCTACTATGCCTGCACCAACCCCTTTAATATAGAGTGTAACACTCGCATTTTGACATGTCAACTCTCCAGGTTCTATTATTTTGTTCAATTCTATGTACGATACCACGCATCTGCTGTCATCGTATGATATTTTGGATTCGCACTCGCATTCACAGCTCTCGTTGCAAACGCTTTGATAATCATAATAATCATTACCTACACATTCGCTTTCAGGGCATTTACAATCCGTGTTCTGGTCGCACTCTGCGTTACACGTTGCGACTAGACAGTCTGTTTTTGGAAAACCATCTGAAGAGTCGTTGTCCGCACAAACTCTTCCATCGTATTGACAATGCATAAGAGAAGGAAGAGGACAGCAATACGCGCTACAAATTCCGTTGCCGTAATACCAATAACTTCCATTGCACTTATCAGAACATTCATTGCTGCAAGTGCAGGATATTGAACTGCAGAAACTAGCATGGGTAACAGTAGCTAGTATTGACACAGAAACTATAACAAGACATAAAGTCATCATTGCACTAAAATTCATATAAGTTAATTGTCAATGAAATTTAAATCTGTATATCAAAACGCACTACAGCTTGTGGGCCCGCGGAGATTTGAACTCCGATCGCAAGCTCCCGAAGCTTGAATACTAAACCAAGTTATACTACGGACCCTTCATTAAAGAATACCGATTTTATCTATTAAAACCTTAAAGAAATACCTCGACAACCGCTCCCAAAGATATGGCACCGATAGCCAATAATAACAATAACAGGGAATCTCTAAAGACTAGTACGAACTCTTTGCTCAAGAACCTTTCCCTTATCAGTCCTGCGGATAGGACACCGCCAGCTATTCCTGCCAAGAAGTAGCCGAATATCTCAATGGGCGCGTGAGGAATTATGCTTATTGTTCTGACCATGAATTCTTCTATCAGGCCTTTCCTGATGAATGACGCTAGGTATAGAGCCAGTATGGAGGCGTTCCATGCCAGTATTACGATGCTGCCGACCCCAATCAAGATTGATAGGATAAATGCCAAGCTCATTACTCTCAGATTGTTCCACAATATCATATCTAACGCATCAGGCGTTAGAGCGCTTCCCACTACTTCTCCTGATGAGAGCGAGGTTATTCTTTGTATTTCCTGTATCTGGTCGCTGAACGTCGCTTCAACATATTCGCTTGGCGACATCACAGAAACGATGAATATGGCTATGAAAATTCCCATGAACATCAAAGTAAATATTTTCATTACCTCTTCATGCCTTTCTAAAAATGTTTTGTCTATCCTGTGTTCGGCTTCCTCCCTCTCTGTCTCTTCCTCTGCTTTGAACACGCCGTATATTACCGGCGCCAAGGCGCATGTGATGAACAAGGTTATTATCTTGCCTGTTGATGGCCCGGGAAATATCATGTTTGCTATGTATATTGAAGCTAAAGAAATTATAACAGACAATACGAACATGTCTATCGGGTTTCTTACAACCTTTTTAACAGGAAACATTGATTCTAAAACCATATGTATATAATTGGGAGTCTTATATAAATCTCTTTCAATAATCAAGATTTAAGAATGTTAGAATTTTAATTATTTTCATGAAAAAGAAAAGCTGTAAGAAAAAATACAAGCCAAAAAAAAGCAGGAGAGCTACTTCGACCCATGAGTTCTTAGAGGACTTGGCAACAGGGGAAGAGGGAGAAAAGGAGATCAAAGACGAGAAGGAAGAAGAGGAAGTGAAGGAAGAGGCCGAGGAGGAAGAAATTGTGGAAGAAAACCTCGGAGAGGACAACGAGCATTTGGAAGACGAAGAACAGGAAGAAGAGTGATACTCCTACTCAAGGGTCAATAAGTTATTTATTTGTATATTTCCATAAGTTCTGTATGGCTCAGGAAAGACTTGTAAGAAGAAGACTGCCTTCTATAGAAAAGAGCATTGCAGACATACAGCCCGAATCTGACGTTAGGGTGAGATTGACAGGAACCGTGATTGACACAACCCCTAATTCTATTGTAATTGACGATGGAACAGGAAAAGTAGATGTCTATTTCGGAGAAGAACCTAGCGTTAGACAAGGCCAATACGTGAGAGTGATAACCAGGATCCTGCCTCAGATAGACGGTTTTGAATGCAGGGGCGAGGCGATACAGGACCTGACCGGATTTAATTTAAAACTGTATAAAAAAGCAAGAGAGATTGTTAAAAACTTTTGATGTGATTTCCTATCGGTTGAACTTTTAATGCTACTTCTGAGAAATGGTTCTTATACTGAACTAGAGCTTATCGGTGTCAAATTCATGTTTCCAACACCAACGTACTTGTCTAAACTCCAAAAGTCTGGTTTGAATTCCTTCTTCTCGATTATCTCCGCGTTTACTTTCCCAATTCCTCGTGGTGATTGAGCGAATAATCTTAGAAGAGAAGAGTTGACAAAATAGAATTTTTCTTCAAAATTTATCGTAGGCCTGAATAAGTTGGATACTTCTGGGCCTTTAACTTCTACACTCATGCGTTTGGGGTCTTTTTGCAGCTTTTCCCTAACCGCATAATAAACATCAGGAACTATCATAGGAAGCCCAACTTTCTTTACCATATTGCTTCCGTTGTATCCCATCCATACCTTTCCTTCACTGTCTTGGCGTTCGCCAAATTCAGTATAGGGAAATTCTTCTAATTTTTTTATTTTTTCTTCATCTTCATATTGTAAATTTCTCGCCAAACCTATTATTTCTTCTGCTAATTTGCTTCCATATTTTTCTAAAGCAATTTTTCTGAGGCAAGCATTGGCATCGTCTCTTAAGATGGCAAGTCTTTCTTTTGGTGAGGTCATATTTTATTGTAATAAAGAAAGAGATTTAAACTCTACTTTTCTCATGGTTATCTAATAATAACCCAAGAAAATAGTCGTTTTCCATACGTTATATGAAAATAACATGGTCTAAAATATATATGACCTTTTCTCAGGGGTATATCGGCGATATATCTCTAGGCTAAGATTTAAATGTTTTACTATCCTATTAAGGGTTGGTGAAAAAATGAGAGATAGATTTACTATATCGTGGGATGTTGCAAAACGTGAAAGATGCCCGACTGCCCTAAGTGAAGAAAGACGTAATGGAACAGAATACTACCTTGGATATAAGGGTAAAACATATAGGATCGCATCTATGGCTCAAGTAGGTACTAGAGTCTTCGCGGACTATGAAGAAGTAGAAAACCCAATACCAGGAAAAGTACATTAGTCACTCTTCGGTTATATTATTTTCTTAAAATCTTAATATTTATTAAGATTCGTTCATAATGATTTAATAGAATGAACAGAATAAAAGAGGAAATTAAAAAGATAGAGAACTTTCTTAGACTTAAGGAAATGGAAGTAGGATTAATGAGAG
>CAYGWD010000014.1:0-30225 GCA_964353745.1 uncultured archaeon | reverse complement strand
CATTGCTGGAAAAGTTTAAATCCTTTTCACATTCATTCTTATTCTAGCCAAGTTCGACAGCCAAAAACTCCCGCATCAAACCAGTAGTAGCTCGGGGAGACTCGGTGACTAAAAATTGATTATACTCCTAAAAATAATCTAGCCATATACTTAATGCTGAACAATAAGATTATAGGATAGTCTCAAACATTTTTGTGAGATACATTCTTCAACATCAGTTCGCTTTGATGTAGAAAAGGTTTGATTCTAGCCTGTTTGATATGTTTTTATTCATTTGTAGGCTTCATCATGATGTTCGTATCTTCTAATAGTCACAATTTTCCTCTGCTCATCTATATCATAAGCCAAAACAAAAGAACCTATGTGAACTCTTCTCATATGTTGCATAGGATACTTCAAAGGCTTAAATTGATGAGGATTTTCTAAAATCTGTTGAATTTTCTCATTTATTTCCTTCATTTGATTTGAGTCTTTCTTCTCTAATTTTCTAAATGCCTTATATACAGTTTTTACAACTTCTAAAAAATACAAAAAATCACTTTAGATGAAATTCTTTAGCAAAATTCTTAATCTTAACAGTCTTCTCTTTTTCAGACTTTTTCAAACTTTCAATAAATTCAGGTCTTAGCTCAGGCTCTAATTCACATTCCTCAAAATGCTTGACTATAACACTCAAAGCTTGGCTTTTGTCTTTGAATCCATATTTAGCCTTTACCACATTTATGACTCTATTTTCCTCTTCATTTAGATTTATCATGCTTTTTACCATTTTGTCACCTTATGTTACGCTATATAACATCATATAATTTAACACTATTTAAAGATTATGATAACTTTCCCACCACATAACTCAATCTATCCCACTGAAACTTGTATCAAAATCTCAAATTGCAAATTTGGTTAAAGTCAAGTTTAAAGGAATAGTTTATCAAGAACCTTTTGAGTAATTCCCTCATTTCTATTTTCTCCAACTTTATGTGCGTATTCAAATGCTCTTGAACTATAAGCTTCAAACATTGTCTTATTTCCATCATTTAATAAAAAACTAGCAGCCTTAGACATATATTGGTTTTCAAGAATAGCATATTTCACAAAATTTAGCATGTTTGTAAAGTTAGGTGGTTTCATAATACTAATTAAGAAATCATAAATTTAAATCTTCCAACTTTTCATATATTAAAGCTTAAATTTTTAATTAACGATTATTTTAATAGTGATTTAATGGGATGCGGTGATGGCGACTGTGGTGGAGGAGACAATCATCCAACCACATTACATCAATATTTTGAAAAAGTTCTTATCTCTGGAAAAGTGCCAGTACTTGGATTAAGAAGGAGAGTTGAAATTAGAATAAATAGAATTGAATCTCTTAACGAAGAATACGTATCTGGTGTTGAAACTTATTTATTACTTGGTGGAAAATCTTTACATAGAACATTCTATGATGTACATTCTCCAAGAGCTAAAGAAATTTTACAGAAATATCAACCTAAATTTGCCTAAGAATCAATCAAGTTATATTCTTATTGCTGAATATAAGTACAATGACACTCAAAGTTTTGTAGGAATTTCAAAAATTATTACTTTTAAACATAGATAAACATATTCCTTTACATATCGGAATATATCATATTCTTATTATGAGAGCAATAACTCCTGTATTCTCCGTTCTGCTAATAATAGTTCTGTCAGTGGCTGTGGTAGGTTTCTTATGGCTGTTTGTCACAGGAACCTTTAATACACTGACATCTACAGGCACTTCCACGGTCGATGAGTCGTTGGTTACGATATCTTCATGCATGAAGATAGAATCGGTCTATGGAAACCAAGTGTCTATAAGGAATTGTGGCAAGGGCGTAATATCTCAAGACACTTTGAAAGTTTATTTGGATAATGTTCCTTTGGACATAAGTGCAAATTATTTTGGAAATAAGAATGTTGGAGCCGAAGAAAACGGATATCCTGGTGATGATTTAGGAGGTTCCAGCTATATGGGTGGCTCTAAATTCATAATGCCTCAAGACGGCATTATAAAAATGATATCAGCATACGTATATCAATATGATAGGGCTTCAAACGCTAAAGCATTAATTTATTCTGATAACAATGGAGTACCAGGAAACTTATTAGCAAGTTCAAATACAGTTGCTTTACAAACTTCACCGAGATGGGAAGATTTTGTAATAAATTATTTAGGAAAAGCAAACACACCTTACTGGCTAGTAATATTTAGCTCTACTGGGCATCATATAAGCTATGATACTGGATATGTAAATCAACAGGCATATTCATGGGGAAATACGTGGCCGACTATACCAAATCCATTTGCTGTAAACTATGGTCCGGGTTATCATGATTATGCAGAAAGCATTTATGCTTCTTATATGCTGGTTATCAATGAGGGTGAGACTGGAACCGTTACTCTGTCTGGCTTATGGAATTTTAATCTCGGCGGTCATTTGCTAAGAGTTACAAATCCCAAAGTGATAACCGAGAAACCTGTTGAGGCTGTTTTGCCGGATTCTAATGTTTTAGATTTAGAATTTGATGAAGGCGAGGGAACAATAACATATGATAAATCTGGTTATGGAAATAACGGAGTGTTAGGAGACAATAGTTGTTTGATTCCTGTTGAAAACTGCCCAGATTGGATTGATGGTAAATATGGTTATGGATTAAATTTTGATGGTTCTGATGACTATGTACAAGTTCCTAATAGCTCTATATTCCAGGGAGGAACTATGAAGACCCTTGAAGCATGGGTAAGTCCTTCCTCAGTATCGGCCAGACAGATTATAATAGAAAAAGGAGACACAAACCTTGGTGGTGCCGAAAGAGGTCCTTATTTCCTGGCGATTTGTGAAGATGGGAGGGTAGTTATAGCTGCGTGGGACGACAGCACAACCCCAAAAATAAACGCATTTACCGGCACTTCTGTCCTCAGTGCAAACAACTGGTACCATTTGGTTTTGGTTATTGATACAACCGAACCTGATGCAACAAGCGAAACAAAGTTATACATAAACGGAATTCAGGAAACTCGAGGTTCCAATGTTTGTTCAGGCAATGAATTAGGGGATCTCGGGGCGATTCGCTCTAACACCCAACCGCTATTAATTGGTATACGTGACAGTGCAGGCATCAAGTCCATTCCGTTCAAAGGTATAATAGATTCAGTAAGAATTTACAACAAAGCTCTAACTCCTGATGAAACAATAATATTAAAAACAGTAAGTTACGACTAGACGCTCTTTCTCGCCAGCTCTATGTCCTCTTTTTTGATGGTCTTCCTGCCTGCGTGCTTTGAAAACCTGACAGCGTCCTTTGCTATTTCAAAGGTCATCTCCTTGACTATGGCAGCCAGGGCTTGCGCGGCTGGCTCTGAGACCCTTTCCGCGCCTGCTTGCTTAAGAATCTCTGCCATGGGCGCGGCAGCTATTATGGACCTCTTTCGTGGCATATTGAATTTATTTAAATGGGAATATTTATATGTATCTTTATAATATAAAAAGATTACAATTCAACTCTTAAGAGATGATTTGATGGATAAGCGTAGTGTGCTGGTAGTTTCGTTGCTTTCTCTATTTTTATTGTTTTCGTTTAGAGGATATGCTGAATCTGTAGTTTTAAACAATCCTCTTAGTAATGCAGTCATAAATAGAACTATAATTTTAAATGCTACTACAGATTATATTTGTGATAATGCTACTTTTTATTATTCCAATAACGCCAGTAATCCTTGGCAAAGTTTCATAGGAAGCAACATAACCGCTGGAAGAAATTTTACATTCTCGTTGGATACAAATGTTATAACAGATGGTACTTACAATTTCACTGTTAATGTTACAAATTCAACTCTTGTAAATTTCAGTACAGTTACAAATATAACGATTAATAATCCTCCAAAATGGTTTAACAATACTAATTCTACTCCTTCAGGTTCTCAATATTTATCTGGCCAACTTTACCAATTTAACATAACATGGATTGATGGCAATCTAAGTACCATTCTTTTTGAATTTAATTATACTTTAAATGGAAGTGCTTCGGGCAGTCCTTATAATTATTCAAATGCTTCTAATTCATCAGGAATATTTTGGATTAACCTTATAGATTTACCAGCTCAAACTTTTGTATACAGGTGGATAGCAAATGATTCTTCTGGAAATGAAAATTCTACAAACTTTTTAACCTATACCATTAATAAAAATTCATCAGTTCCAATAGTTTTAACTTTAAACGGAACACCTGAAAATAGAAATTATGCAATGTATGACACAGCAGGTTTTATGGTATCTATCAATTTACCAAGCAGGACGGTTTATTTGAATTCTACTTATCCTAATTGGGTTACACAAAACAATACAACATCTGTTTTATACAATACATCAAACTTAACTGTTCTAGGACTATACAATTTAACTGCTTTTTGGAAAGGCGATGAAAATTATACATCAAACTCAACTACTTATTCTTTTGGTGTTACACCATATTGTACAAATAACATTGTCTCACCATTTTCAGATTCAACATACTCATCTGGTAAAAAATATAATTTTTCAATAGAATGTATAGGTAACATATCAAATGTTAATTTTCAATGGAATAGCAACCTTTATCCTGCTAACAATACTTCTAATATATTTTATTATAATTTAACAGATTTATCAGCAGGAAATCATAATTATCGTTGGCATGTAACTGATAATAATAGTCATACATTTAATTCTAGTTTGTATCCTTATATCATAAATCCAATACCAGTAACACTTACTTTATCGTGTTCTGATTTAGATTGGTCTGTTTCAAGTGGTTCGAGTGTTACAATTACCTGCATATCCAACGTTTCAACAAATTTAAGAATAATGGCTGGAACTATTAATGCCGGTGAGGGTTTAAGTCCTTTTAATGTTTCTTTGACTAATAGACTAACTAGTGAATATATTGATTGTTCGGTTATTAATCCTAACTATACGCTAGTTTCTACAAATCGGTTATTGACTGTTACAGGAACTAGTGGTAATCAAGGTGGGGGAACTGGCGATAATACAGGAACTTCTACAGGCAGTTTTATAATATACGGCCTAACCCCAACTTTATCAATAAACCCAGGGGAGAGCAAGCAAGTATCCTTTACCTTAAAGAACACTCTTGGCAAAGGCGCGATAGCAAACGTGACAATTTCAGTTACAGGAATAAGTTCGAACTGGTACACGCCTTTAAGCAAAATAAATTATTCTTATAACAGCGTTCCGCAAACTCTTACTCTAACATTTAAAATACCGTCAGATGCAGAAGCCAATAATTATACTATTAAGATAGCTGCTACAGGAAAGCTTATCGTAAACTCATCAACAATAAATACTCCTGACGCGACAATGAAGCTAACCGTTGCTTCGCCACAACCAATACAACCTCTACCGTCAGAAACAGTGCAGCCTCCAGCACAAGAAACAGCACAACAGAACGAAACAGCGAACATCACTTCCAACCAGACTGTCAGCGGAGCAACAGGTCTTGCAGCAACATTTGAATTCTTTAAGAACAATCTAGTAATAATCCTTGCAATTGCAGCCTGTTTATTGATATTCATCTTTAGAAACAACCTTACCACAGCTCTGACAGGAACGTTAGGAAAAGAGGAAGCTGAAACTCACAAGGCTAAGACAGCATCGCCTCTAAAAGGCATCAAGGACAAATTCAATTATAAGCTCATTGTTAATCTGAAAAAGGAAAGCAAGGCAAAGAGTCTGAAAGAACCGACAGAAGTCCAAGGCGCAGAAAAGGTTCCTGAAATGGTTCCTGGAAAAGAGCCAAAGAGACCTGCCGTATTGGAAAAGGAAATCAAGAGGGACATAAAGGAATTGCAGAGCATTCTTGACGCCGAGAATAAAGTCAAGAAGAACAAGAAAAAGTTCAATCTAGGAAACAATTAAAAGCTAAAAGCTCAATTATATTTATGAAGAAATTTCTGCTATTATTGGCACTAGTCTTGCTAGCATTGACCATCAATCCCGGATCAGGCATAACAGGTTTCTTGATACAGGCAGCTTCAACAATGGTTACAATAGCAAGGTCCATCATCAAAGAAGTCTTGTCATTTGTCATAAAAGTGTTGTAATAATTGGTTTATCTCTTATAATCAATGTGTGTTCAGACTGCGCAACAGGCTTGAAAGAAACTTCTCTCAACGGTTGGTAGCCATACAAAGCGTTGGCAGCTGTTAATTCTTTCAGACTAAGTTCAACTTTTATTGGAGAGAACTCTTTCTGGATCCACCTCTTGGCGAATGGCAGCCTCTCGAACCGATTTTTGGCCATCTCCAGAATCTTCCTGCTCTCTATCATTCTCGTCGGTCTGTCATTAATCCATCTGAATATCAGCGGCGAGCCAGAGTCCTTGACCAAACCATTGCCATTAGTGCAGAACGGTTCGATAGCGATAACATCATCCTCCCTTAGTTGATATTTAGAATCATTCTTTACGTTAGGTAATGTCAGCCCTGCATGAACATCATAGTGTCCTAAACTATGGCCTGTCAGATTTCTTATCGGGTTAAAGCCGAATTCTTTTGCAGCGTTCTCTATTGTTTCTCCAATCTCCCCGATGGTTGTGCCGACGGTAATTATCTTTATTGCGTTCTCAAGCATTTTCTCAGAACAGATTATCAAATCATCCTTACAGTCAACTCTTATAGTAACGGCAGTGTCGCCTATATAACCGTCAACATGAACCCCCACGTCTATTTTGACATAATCCTCTCCCTTTATCGTCAGCTTATCATTAATGACAGGATGATAGTGAGCGGCCATGTCGTTTATAGAGATGTTAACAGGAAAGGCAGGTTTACCTCCCAGGTCAAATATCTTCTTCTCAATCTCCTCTGCAATGTCAACAACCAGAGCATCCTTTTTTACAAGCAGCTGGGCATAGTCCCTAACCTGCGCTGCTATCCTCCCAGCCTTGATGTACTTGTCCAGTATTTCTTTCTCCATAATCTTTTTATTTGAAAATCAATATTTATAAACAAGAGATAAATGAAGCAGAAAATCATAGACGTCCATATGCATCCCATTTTTGAAGTCAAGTCTCTAATCAGGAGTGCAAACGATGCGAAAATAAACTTCAGTTTAGAAGAACTTCTTAAAGAATTCAAGAAACATAACATAGTAAAGGCTATTGGCATATCTTTGGAAACTCATGATTTTGAAAACGAAAAAACAACATCTGCTTTTTGCAACGATAAAATAAGGAAACTTGTTCTGGAAAACAAGGAAAAGTTTTTAGGAGCATGTGCCATAAATCCTCTGGATTTTACAGATGAAGATATCACTGGATTAGAAGATGATATTAAAAAGGGAAATTTTAGCGCAATTAAAATGTTTCCAGGTTATGTGTTCTTTTATCCAGACCAAAAAGAATGCTACCCAATTTACGAACTTGCTCAAAGAAACAAGATACCAATCCTGTTCCATACAGGAGACACTTGGACAACAGGAAGTAGATTAAAATACGCGCACCCTTTGCATATTGATGACGTGGCGGTTTCCTTTCCAAATGTAAAATTTGTTATGTGCCATCTAGGAAACCCATGGATATTGGATGCTGTAGAGATAATGTATAAAAACGAGAACGTTTATGCTGATTTGTCAGGTTTTGTAATAGAAAAGGAAAATGTGAATTATAAGCAATATTGTAAGGACAGGTTAAGAGCAATAGTAGAAGGCATAAATTATGAAGATTTGATAATCAATAAATTAATGTTCGGTACAGACTATCCTCTTGTTAGCTATGATTTCTATATAAATTTCATAAGAAAATTAAACCTTGGCAGGAAAGAGCTTGATAAAATATTTTTTGAGAATGCGGCCAAATTGTTTAAGGTGCAGTCATGATGAGAGAAAAATGTTTGAATAAAAAAATAAACGAGGAAGCATGTCCCTGCGACAACACAAACTGCGAAAGGCACGGGGTCTGCTGTCTGTGCATAAGGTACCACAAGAACAACCGAGAGTATCCGGCCTGCTTAAGGTAATCAATGAACATGAAATTTTATGATTTTCATCGGTTTGAACGAATAATTCTCCCTTGGTAGTTTGTCACATCTATCCCGGGAAATAGTCCCTTTCTTTAACATATAAATGTGGCGCATATCAATTCAACTTTAAATTTTTAATCACACCATAAATATTCATGGCAAAAGGTGATGTTTCTAAATTAGCTGGTTTTTTATTTGATTACGCTACACAGCTTGAAAGCATTTCGGAAGGATATGTTCCCATTGAACTTGTTAATTTATTCCCAAAAGGATACACTAACATGATGAGTGGCAGAGAGTTCTTGAAATTTGCAAGAAAGGAAGGCTTAAAAGTAAACGTTGTGAGAAGAGAATGCCAAGGTGAATCAGGTTTGAATGAACATGATGCAGTATATCTGGTCGAAGGTCGAGATGTAAAAGTTCATAGGTCCAAGTATGGTACTGGTGATAATTTTATCGCAGTTCATCCGGATATGCCTGGAGACTTGTTACTAAGAATACAAAAAGCTGTATCAAAAGGTTTAGCTAGAGATTGGGTAGGGGACATGCAAGGATATGTTCTCAAACCATCAGAAAATTGTTCTGTTGGTACAGACCCGCCTAAAGAAGTAGAGCTTTATACTAAATTTATAGAAGAAGTAGACAAAGTTAAAGATGTAAAAGAATTTAGAGAATTGGTAAAAATGACTGCAAAAAGCAACAAGAAAATAGAAATTCCTACAGAAAAATGGGACAGAATACATGAAAGATTGACTGAAAGTATTTCTAAATCCTAGAAATATATATATATGTTTTTTGGTAAAACATTTAAGCTTTCTTGAAAGCGTTTCCTATTATTACAGACATTTAAAAGTGGTGCATGATTGATAGGTTTAAAAAGTTTTCTGTGATATTATTTGTTAGTGAATAAAATGAGTTTAGGACTTTTGAAATATATTGCCAAACAAGAGAAACTTCCCATCCCCACTACAAGAGAACGAATAATTGATGAAAGAGAAAAGTGGGATAGGGGATTTGGTACTCCTGTGTATGATAATGAACATCATCAGCACGTTGATACTTTATTAGGTCAACTCAAGGATGAAGGTCTGATAGATTATAATTCTTCAGCAAAGCAATTTACTCTTACAGAAAAAGGCAAAAAAGTTTCTGAGATATTGTTAGAAGAACAAAAATCACCTAGTTCTCATCCATAACTAAATCTATTATAGGTAACTATCAAAAATCCAATATTTTAAAGATAACTACAAATAATTAGATAATAGCATTATTCGGTGAAAACGATGAAGTTTTACGATTTGTTTGTTCAAAAAATACGTTAGATATTTCGATAATTAGTTCTTTTTATACTTTTAAAATTCTAGTTTGTCCCCGACTTTTATTTTCAGATAAAACGGAGTTTCTAGAATGTACTTGCAAGGTTTGCTAGGCGAGTAAGTCTTCCACGTGTCAGGATTAGAGGTTATCGGCTTCCCTTCCTTGATGTCTATTACAGTTTTATTCTTGTCAATGAAAATCATCTTTATCGGATAATTCACTAGAAACATCCATAATGACCATCTATACTCATAAGGCATTGTAAAGAACATGTTCTTCTTTTCTGAAAGGCTCAGACCCATCAAACGTTTATAGAATGTGTCTGCGACGTCAGCTTCTATTGTTGAATTTTTGTGTTTAATCTTCATTGGGATTCTCTTAACAATTCTTTTAATGAGGTAATAGCTTTAACATTCAATGCTTTAAAATCCTTTTCTGATACAGCACCACTCACAAAACCTATAAAATTAGTTCCAGCATTTCTTGCAGCTTGAAAGTCAAATAGGGCGTCACCAACATAAACAGCCTCTTCAGGCTTTATCCCTAACTTTTTGCAAGCAAATAATATCGGTTCAGGATCAGGCTTGTGCTTTTCAGTGTCCTCTCTTGTTATTATGACTTCAAAAAATCTTGTCAAATTTCCTAGTTTCTTTTCTAGGGTTGGTTTTGATTTGGATGCTGCAATAGCCTTTCTTAGTTTTATTCTTTTGAGTACGTATTCCGCGTCGTCCATTATTTTTATTTCATGGTCAAGACTCTTGCAAAGTTTCAAATATGTTTTTTTGATGCTTTCATCCGCTCTTCCATAAAGTCTGGCTAGAATATCCTCCCATATCAAGCCAAAGCACTTCCTAATCTCATCATCAGAAGGTATCTTTAGCCCCAACTTCTTTCCAGTCTCCTTGTAGGCCTTGATGTAAACTTGTGTGTTGTCTATCAAAACGCCATCAACATCAAAAATAACTGCCTTTATCATTGGAATTCCTTTGGTATAAAATCATTATTTCAAAAAGCTCTTTAAACTTTCGCCGAGCAATTCTTCTTCCGTCACGCCTAACACTGTTAATACACGCAAAGCAGCAGGAACTATCTGATGACCGATATAGTAATCATTGTCAACATCTTTTATATCAACATCTTCAAAAGGTTCTGCCCTTTCAGAGATAGATCCTTTGCCTTTGGTTATAACAAATAATATTAGCATTCCCTCGCCGATTGGCCTGCCCCTCTCCTTGATTTTTCTCGCAGCGACAACATGCGGTCCTATTGCCTTGTATTCTAACAAAGGTTTGGTTAACTGCTCTATGATTATCAAGTCCTTAAGAGGAATCTTTCCATCGTTCAATTGCTTTATAACGTATTTCACATATTTTACCGCGCCTTTGACATCTTTTCTTTCCAGTATCAATTTCAAAACCATTTCCTGCGTATCCTTCGCAACATTGCTCCAGTCCCTTCTAACTTTCTCAAGGCCGCGAATGGTTAGAACGCCTTTGTCATCTATCAACGCATAACGTTTCTTGGCTGTTCCAGGTCCAACACCCCTTGGTATGAATATCCCCCTCTTGTATATGCCTTGCAAATCTAATTTAATGATACCGGGTAGAGTCTTGTTCATCTTCTCCAAGAATAATTTCACCTTCTTTTCCAAATTGCTCTCAGCCTTAACGAACATAGAATCAGTGTCACCATAGATTACAGTGAAACCTTCTTTCTCAGCCTCGTCAATAACTTTCTTGATGTAGAACCTACCAAAGGCAGCAGACGACTCTGCACATTGTCTACAATACCACTTGCTTGATGCGAAGCCGAAATAACCGTACGTGGCGTTCGTCACTGTTTTTACTGCCAGCTGTTCGTTGTTGAGCCTGTGATATTCATTTGGTTTCTCTTTCATCTCCTTCTTTATCATAGCTCTTCTATCTATCAATTCCTTAATGACAGTTGAGACAAATCCTTTCTTCCTCTTGCAGAACCAGTAATTATGCTCAGGAACCTTATAACCATCTTTCCTGCAGTCTATGCAATTCAGCGTCTCAGGAGAAATATTAAAGGTAGCAATTATCGATGGATACAAACTTCTAAAATCCATGACAGCTATATCCTCATGCAGGCCTCCGATAGGTTCCTTTACAAAACCTCCTGTGTAAGGCGAGTAGTCCCTTCTCCTCTGTATCTCGTCCCATTTGGGTTGATTGGGTATTATTATGTCCATCGCAAACGCCCTCTTTGATAAATACCACTCGACCAACTGCGAGTAAGTCATCCTCGATGTGTCGAATAATAATTGTCCTGACAGTTCTGCCAGTTCATGAATTTGCGGCAGGATGAATTCACCCAACCTTAAAGTTAAATCAGAATCCTTCAGGCAATATTCAGCCAGTTTGCCAAGGTCCCTTCCCTTTCTCCAAGATTCTATTATTTCTTCATATTCTATTTCTATTTTATTGTCTCCCAACAATTCTGCGGAGACAGCATCCAATGTTAAGACTTCTGTCTGTAGTTGAGACGACAGAACATTGTTTATGAACTGGAACAAATCGACGTGGACAATACCTTTGAATCTAGCTGTTGATATCCTAGCCCTTCTAGCGAACTTCAGCTTTGAAAAGTCTCTTGATATTGCCAAGTCAACCTTCAATTCCTCTGCTCTTTGCTGAATCACTTGCATGTCAAAAAGATCCGAATTATAACCTAGAAGTATATCAGGGTCCTGCTCCTTTACCAGTTCGACAAACCTTTCCAGCAATTCCTTTTCATCTTTCAGCACTTCAACATATTTTCCATAATGCTTGTCCCTTTTATATGTTAAAACCTTTTCAAAATCCTTTGCCTTGAGCGAGAGCATCACTATGATCGGTTTTCCTGCCTCGTCCACCGATTCTATATCAAAAGACATTAATTTCAGTTCAGGCGTCTTGTCAGAACTAACAGGCTTTATCTTCTTTACCTTGATGACTTTGTCTGCCCTATATTTTCTCTTTATCTCGTCGCCCTCGACATCGATCCATTGCTCTATCTGGTTATCGATTAGGTATCTCTTGTAGAAGTTTATCGAATACTCATATTCCTCTTCAACCACATCCTTCCATCCCTTTACTATCTCTCTAACGTTCGGGACGTCGGTCGATAGGAAACAGAAAACTTTCACGAACTTTTTCTTTTCTCCAGACAAAGTTCTTTCTATGATTTCTGCGCTCTTAACTTTTACAGATTTTATCGCTTCAGCTCTTTTCTTCAATTCCTTTTCCTTCCCCCCCTTAGACAAAATGTAGAAGTAGGGTTCGAAGCCATAATCTAGACAAACTATGGTCTTTCCTTTGTTGTCCTTGCAGAATAATCGTATCACAGATTGCCCATTCTCGTCTGTGTAATCCGCATCCAAAATGTAGAGCTTCATAACTAATCTTATTCCTAACGAAATAAATAAACTTTCTCCAAAATGAGCTTCAATAAGTCATAGATTCTCTTTTACCACAATTTTTATAAGTCATAAAAAGCATCCTATACCTCGTAGATATCCGGCGTTGTCCATGGAAACTAAACAGAAAGTGATAAAAGTTTTGCTCAAGCACCCAGAGGGCTTGACTTTTACTCAAATAGCTAAAGAATTAGGAATGCATAGACATACTGTTACAAAATATATTTACGAACTGAAGGGCGAAGACAAAATTTCTATAAGAGATCTAAAAACTTTGAAACTTTGCTACCTTAAATATTTTCAAGATTCTAAGGTGGATAAATGAAAAAATTATTGATTATCATATTACTATCAATGATTTTACTACAGCCAGTGTTAGCCATAAGAACAACGTGGTATGAAGCGACATGCTCTTTAAGTGACAATACATGGAATTGCGGTAATACTTATTACGCAAGTTGTAATTCTGCTTATTGTAAATCAATTGGTGACTACTGCGATACGACATGCACAGCAAGAAGTCAAGCAACTTCAAGCAGTGCAAATTGTGTTTTAAATCCTGTTGGTGGTATGATTGGTACATGCTTTTGTGATGTTGATAAATATTGCACTGGTACATCAGGCAGTTGCACTATTACAACTAATAGATGCGATTACACTTGTTCAGGTAGTTATATAGATTGCGATAATGTTGATACAACTGGATGCGAATGTGGACCAAATCCTTCTAACCACTGCTCAAATACTAATGGAAATGCTGTTGGAGGCGTTGGAACAATGCCGACTGATGGTGGTAGTGCTGACGCCACGCATAAATATTGGCATTATAGTTGTGGGACTGCTTGTTCCAGTACAAGTTGTGCTGAATCCTGCACGCAGACAGATTGTAGTGGAACTTGTGTGAAATGTCCTACAAGCGGAACTACTTGTTCTTATCAGACAGGTTCTGAAGATTTATACGGTCAATGCGGAGCTATAAACTGTCAAACTCCGACTGCTTATTATTATACATTTAGCGGAAGAACCTGCTATTATAGGGCAAATGCTGCAGATTCAGATTGTGACAATGCTGGTGCATGTGACACTGCTGCAACTGTATGTCCAAGTCAAGGTTCTGGTAACAGTGCGGGAACTTGTGGAATATGCACCACTAATACTGGATGTTCAGGGACAACAGGATATTCTTGTCCAAGTCAAGGTTCTTCTACAGACACTTATAGTGAATGTAGTGGTCTAGACTGTGATGGTGGTGCAACAAAGTATTATTACGGATGGGTTTCAAGCACATGCTATTATATGTTAGATATTTCTGCTGCACTCCATGTTTGTGATGGTTCAGGTGCTTGTAAAATTGCTTCTGCTCAATGCCCTTCTTCAACACAAGGTTCATCAACTGGTACAACATGCACAGTATGTCAAACCCAGACAGAATGTTCAGGAACCACGGCAGGAACATGTCCCAATAAAGCTGCTAATAATTATACAAGTTGTACTGGAACGACTGGTTGCTCTTCTGATAGTATAGGCGAGCAAGTTTGTGCTTGCAATGGTTCAGGTACTTGTAGTGATTTATGTGGAAACAATGTTTGTGATTCTTGGGAAAGTACATCAACATGTTCTTATGATTGTGATAGGACACCGCCAACATATTCTTTAAATTCAACCAACTCAACTCTAGCAGGAACACCAATTTTATTTAACTTAAAATGGACAGATAATGTCGGTTTAAGCAAAGCAATAACAAGTCTATGGAATGGTTCTGCATGGGTAAATGCAACAAGTTGGTGTTCTTTGTCCGGAACTACAACATGGTGCAACCAGACTTTTATTGTGAATTCAACCCCTCAAACATTATGGTGGAAGCAGTATGCCAACGATACTTCCGCTTACAAGAATTGGAACACTTCTGAAAATTTTAGCTTGGTTACAACATCGTTAACCTATTCTTTGAACTCAACAAATTCAACAACGGCAGGAACTCCAATTTTGCATTCTCTAAATTGGAGTGATGATATTGGCTTATCAGGTTATATATTCAGTTTCGACAATTGCACAGGTTCTCTAACAAATGATACTTGGGCATCTTTTGGAGTTTCAACTTGGTCTAATGTAACTGAAGTTGTAAATTCAACAGAAAACTGCACTATAACATGGTGCTTTTACGCTAACGACACATCAAACAACTGGAACAGCAGTTGCTCAAGTCCATTTAGTTATACAACAACAACGCCTCCAGTTTTTATTTCAATTTCAATATCGCCAGCTTTAATGAACGGCATAATGTTTGGAACAATAAATCCAGGCACAAATGACAATCCTGCTATAAACAATACAAACGGTGCAGGAGGAGGAACTGCTTACAACATAACAATAGATTCCTCAACAACTGTTAATGTTGATTTATACAATGACGCATCTGGAAACCTTGTAAGTGGTTCATATATAATAGGCATAGGAAATGTAACGCATCAAGCAAACACAACCTCTAACACAGGAGACAATCTTGTCGCTGCTGGCTCAATTGCCTTAAGCATAACCTATTCAATAATAGGTAGTATATGTCAGAACCTGCTAGCCAACTCAAATTGCTGGATTTCTTATTGGCTGGACTCGCCTACGGTACAACCACCAGGAAGCTACACTACGACATATAAATACTGTGCCGTGCAGAACGGTACCGACTATGGTCAGTGCGGTTAGAAAGCACTTATTTATATGCATTAATTTAATAAAATATATGGAAAATAACAAACTTACAGCTGTTCTGTTATCTATACTAATATTAATTGTAGTATCTTTCTTTGGCTATACTAGAATAACTGGCTTTGCAGCTTACCAAAAAGGTACCACATTTATGAATGCCACAATTGGCGCTTGGGTGGCAATAACACCATCGTCATCAATTACTAGCGGAATATTATTTGGAGGCATAAACCCTGGAACTAATAATAACACGGCGGTAAATGACACCACCGGGCCTAGTGGCGTTGGTTGTACTGATTACAATATTACAATAGATACATCATCTAATGTTGACGTTGATTTGTTTAATGATGCAACAGGAGATTTGACAACTGCTGGAGGTACAATTGGTATAAAGAATGTGACAATTGAAGCAAATCAAACAGATTGTGGAAATAATGTTAATGTGACTGTAACTACAGATGGTACAATACCATTAAATACTACATATTTAATAATGGGAAGCAATACGAATACAACGGGTCCCTGTAAATCCGTAGAATCTGGAAAAAATTGTTATATAGCTTATTGGTTGGATGTTCCTGCATCTCAAATAACAGGAGCTTATACCACAACTTATCAATACTGTGGTGTAGAAGAAAATGGAGCATCTACAACTTGTGGGTGATTTAAATGAATAAAAGTATTTTAATGTTTACATTGATTTGCCTTTTGTTAACGGCATCAAAAGCCTATGCAGGTATAGGTCTATTTGAAGGTTCCGTGGAACTAACGGCTTTGCAAACCAAAACTACCTGCAACCTAATGGTATATTCAACAATAGACGGCGAAAATCTATTCCATATAGAGTATAGCGGAGACATCGCTAAGTTTGTCTCAAAGATAGAGCCAAACGATTTTTATCTGAAGAAAATAGACTGTCCCTCTAATGATCAGGAAAGGAGAGATTGTATAACCAAGTTATGCCAGGAAGGGCAGGATGATTACTGCAGAATCATTTGCACGACTTTCAATGGACCGTTCGAACTTTCTTTGAACCCTCAGCCTACGAGGTATAACAGCGGAATCAGGGACGTTATAACAGCCAATAAGGCAACCATCGTCGATGCCTTGCCATTCGTTGTATTGTATACGCCTTATGACATGAAAATAGTTATAGGCTTTGTGGTCGTTATCATTGTGATAATCACTGCCATAGTCTTTGTAAACAGAAACAGACTCAAGAAAAAGAAACGATAATTAATACAGCATTCTAATAATTATTATGAAAATCAAATTATTGATAGTGGTCATATTCTTTATCGCAGTCCTGCTTCTTTACACCAAACCTCAGTCAATAACAGGCAGGCAATTAGGAAGCGCTCCCTTAGAAACGTCCATAAATCAATTGTATAACCCATTAAATGTTACGCCTCTCCTATTCGAATTAAAAATACCTCCTGGCAACATGAATGAAAAGAATATCGACGTATCCGCTGAACTTCCAGGAAACACAGGGCTGAATGTCACTCTGAACCAATCTGGAGAAGTGGCAGATTGGATAGATTTAGAAGCTTCTACCATCAGTTTGTCATCTGGAGAATTACAAACCCTGAACTTTAATGTAACAATTCCGGTTTCACAACCGTTAGGGATTTATTATGGTTGGATTAATGTCAGCAGTGAAGACGGACAGAAGAAAGATGTCAACGTAACTATCAACGTTACTAAAGCATTGGGAAGGATAAATGTTACTGTAAACAATACAATAGGGAATCCTGTTCAGTATGCCACTGTGTTCATCTGGAATCCTATACCAAGTTTAGTCGATTCTGGCTCTACAAACGGCAATGGAAATTGGGTTTCTAGTTGGTTAGAAAGTGGAAACTATACTGTAGAAATTGTTAAGGATGGTTACAGAACCCAACAAATAAATGTAACAGTGAATAGCGAAGAGACAAAACAGGTTTTTATCACGCTACTACCAATCGCAGCCCCTGTGCTGGATGTAAGCCCGTCATCTATATCAGAATCTTCTCAAGCAGGGACCACTGTAACAAGAATGCTGACAATAAGAAATATAGGAGACATGAATTTAGTTAATGTTACCATAAACTCAACTTCTGGTTGGATAAGTTTTAGCAATCAATCCATTTCTCTAATTTCACCTAACAATTATACATACGTTAATGCTTATTTGGGTCCTTTATCTGTTGGAATTTATTTGGGAACAATTTTTATAAACTCAAGCAATGATGGTAGTAAAACCATTCCTGTTGCTTTGCAAGTTTCAGGAATCACACAAACTCCAAGCGGTGCAAGTGGTGGTGGAGGTGGTGCTGGAGGAGCTGGCGGGGGAGGAGTTCAAAGGCCTTTAGAAGGCAACTTATCAATTTTTAATTTCACTGACAGAATAGTTCTAGAACAGGGGGATATAGAATTCATAACTGTTCATGTCAACAACACTGGGAAGACAGTGTTGACCAATACAAGACTTAATATCATAGGAGTACCTGACGAAATTTCTTATAGCATAGATCCAGAAAGCATTTACATTCCCATAAATGGTTCACAGACTTTTGTAGTCATGTTTAAAGTTCCATTAAATTTTACTATAGACAACTATCCCATTGCTTTCAAGGTCACTTCAGGAAACATAACTGATTCAAAAGCTGCTCTTTTGGAAATAAAGGAACGTTCAGGAGAAATTGAAGTTATAAGATTAGAAGATCTGAAGATTTCAAAGTTTTTTGTTAATGAGACAGGAACCATTAATATGACAGTAGCCAATGGAGGAACAATACCGTTGAACGTTACAGCATATCTGTATTTACCCGAGAACTTATTTACTAAAGAGAATGTAACATCCAAGATAATTTATCCTTTTAATAGAGAAATATTCAGTTTCTTTGTAACGCCTGATAAAGAAGGAACGTTTACAATGAGTGCTGTAATCCTTTCCAATAGGAGAGTGATAACACAAGAAATTATAATAAATGTTTATACCCATGAAAACGTTTCAGTCACAGAATTTTTGATATGGTTCGCTTTGATAATAATAATTCTTATACTAGCTTTAATCATAATAAACATTGTCATAAGTAGAAGAAACAGGCAGCATAAAAATTATGAATTTAAGACCTTCTTTAAAGATACGACAATCATTAAAATATAAGTTAAGACCTTTTGTACAAGTCTTTTGTAAATAAGTATAAACCGTATACAATCATACCAAAGCCTGCGATGCCTATGACAAAACCGCCACTGCTGCCTATGCGACCAGACAACATGTCCTGAATGCTAGGAAGGGCTTTAAGGAATGAACCAACAGAATACAAGGGATTAGGCTGCTTAAGCAAGTAATCGACCACCCATACAGGTATGACTTCGTACAATACGTTTCCTAGGGTCAATAAGATGACACCCTTCAACCAATCTTTCATAATAATGATTTTAGAAAGTAGAATATAAACTTAAATTCATTGCCAGAATCTCTTGTTCTTTTTACCGCTCACGGTGGTAAATAACAGATTTGATAATAGTGCTCAAAGTTATTTTTATGAAACCTAAAGGTTGGTATAGCGGTTTCGTAGATTTGTGGAGCCTTCCTAAAAATCTTGTAATGGTAGGCTTTGGTAAAAGTTACAAATCAAATATGTTAAATTGTCTAAAGCAAATAGCATCACGTCATAACACTAATTCATTAGCAGAATTATTAGGAGAAACTCTAGATACTTTAACACCATTTTGTTTAAGAAACTTTAATATATCACTAAAACTTTTAGAGAAATTTTCATCACTGTTAGTTTCAAAAGGTTATAAAGAATTTACAAGAAGCAATATAACCAAACATATCAAGGTAATTAAATGTAGAAAAAGTTCAAAGGAAATAGTGAATCCCAAATTGCCTTTCGATTTTAGAAATCCAGCAGGGGCAATCTTAATTTCAGCTATTTATCATGATGGAGGCGTAATGATTAATACTAAACAACCTTATTATACAAACTATGTTTCTTTTAAAAGAAAGACTGTAAAGAATAGTTTTCTGCGAGTATTTGGAAAAATAAAAAGTAGAGGCATTAATTTTACAAACAGAAAACAAATAACATTTCCACGAATAGTAGGTATTATTCTAGTTTATGGTATAGGACTTCCTTATGGGCAAAAAGCAATACAAAATGTTCGTATACCAGAATTTATTTTTGAATCATCAAATAGGTTAAAACAGATTTATCTGAAACAGGCTTTTGATGACGAAGGTAATGTTGATATTGGCAGTAAGCAAATAGGATTTAAGCAAGCATCCAAAACTTTTTTATTAGACACTATAAATTTGATAAAAAGTTTGCAAATCGAGACTAAAGGACCATATTTAGATTTAGAGTATAGAACTGTTAAGTATGGACTGTTAAATAGCAAGAGAATGATGTGGAAACTTGTAATATGCGGAAAAGAAAATTTAGAAAGATTTAGTAAACTAATAAATTTTTCAATAAAATATAAAAGAAAAGAGCTGTATTATCTTATAGATAGTTATAAACAACAGCAATTCAATAACTGGCAAGAAGAAATAATGAAAATTATTAAAGAAATAGAGATGGAAAAAGGTTCCTTTACAAGAAAAGATCTAGATTCCATTACAAAAAGAAGCACAAGTCGGAATACCTTCTATTTAAGAGAGCTGTTACAGAAAAGCCTAATTAAAAAGTTAGAAGATAAAAAATTTACTAGAAAAGGGCCTACATTTGTTAAATATACTACGTCCAAAATCTCTTATTCTTAATAAAGGTTTTTTCTGCTTCCAAAACTTCTTTTAACAACTCATCCTCATTCTTATGCATGTGTGCTAGTATTCGTGATGCTGTTTGAGGACCTATGCCCCTTCCAGCCATTACTAAGCAGGCAAGACGACCATAGACTATAACCAAGTCAGCAGATTTTTTAATGTGTCTGAGTTTTTCCTCTTCCTCCTCGGTCAGTTGTCCGCCTTTCAGCCATTTGCTAGCTATCTTCTGAATCTCGGTCTGATAGATTCTTAGTACGGCTATCAATCTCGACTGGCATTTCCTGCACCTGGGTTCCTCCTCGACGTCCTTGACGTATTCGTTGATAGAATACTTGCCACAGTTGATGCACAACAGCCTAACCTTAGAATTCATTAGCCTGTTCTTAAACAAATTAAATATTTCCTTTTCAGGTCTTTCTGGCTTTACCACGTCCTGCAGTTCGTATCTAAACCCAAGCTCAGCCAGGGGAGACAAGCCTTCCTCCTCTGATATCATTATCTCCTTGTTCTTAATCTTACCAATTATCTCTTTGGTTTTCTCTAAATCCATTTTTTCAGTGAACAACTCCTGTAGCGTTTCCGTGTGGATGGGTGAATTCCAATAGGCATCTATCATTCTGTCAATGTTAATGGTGTTGAAAGTCGCGCTTCTGCTTATTGCCCCAAACCTCTTGGCGACATGAATGAACCTGGACTTGAACAACGAAGAACGTGACAATGATTTTTCCAATATTATCTGAACGTCCTCCGGATTATACTCTGTCAGAATCTTTTTTATTTCCTCAATAGTGCATCCTTTGAATATCATCCTGTAAGGATCGCATTTGCTCATTATCAGTTCGCCGTGCTCGGCTGACAAAATAGTTGATATGAACCTTGACAACGTCTCATTGACCTTGTTTCCAAACAGAGAATGCAGGACAACATAGTCTTGGAATCTTTCGCATATAATCTCATCCCCTGCGGGTAACTTGTGCTTTTCAATTTGCCTCTTAATCAATTGAATCATTTTTACCGCTGACTGCGAAGAGACAGGATACTTTTCCTTTAACTTTAAAATCATATCATTCGTCTTCAACTCTTTGCCAATCATATTCTTAATCTCTTTTCTAAGCTCTCCGACTTCTTGCGATACCTCGAAAGGAACAGGTATGAGCTCGCCTTCCCAAGCAGGTATGGCAGAGGTTATATCGTCAACGCCTTCAACGTAGATCTTATCCTTTTCAATAGAAAGAATCTTCCAAGGCCTGCCCCTCACAATAAATGTGGAACCAATGTCTGAGTGCGAGGCAATGAATTCCTCGTCTAGGTTTCCAACAAACATATTTGTCGTGGTGTCAATTATCTTATAGTTCCTATGATCAGGAATGACTGACAGGTTCTCGAAATAATATTCAAAAGCTCTCCTCTTCCTCTTTATCTCAGTGTCAATATAGATTAAGCCTAAGGTTGCCAAAAAGTTCAGCAGTGTTAAGAATTCGCCCTCCTTCAAATTCCTGAAGGGATAAGCTCTCTTGACAATCTCGTAAACCTCCTTAGGGTTCATCTTATAATTCTCTATCAGCATTCCCATTGTCTGGTGTGTCAACACGTCCAACGAATTCTCGTGAATCACTATCTGCTCCAGTTCGCCTCTCAAGGCCTTTCTTGCAATCACCGCTGATTCAAAGATATCGTCACCTTCGCTCGCGATTATTATTCCTTTAGAGACTCTGCCAACACCGTGACCACTTCTGCCAACTTTCTGTGTTATCTTTGTTACCTGTCTTGGAGATTGATATTGCAACACGATGTCAATAGAACCGATGTCAATGCCTAGTTCGAGCGATGAAGTACATATAAGTGTTTTTAGTTTCTCTTCTTTGAAATCCTTCTCAGCCTTTACTCTCACCTCCTTGCTCAGTGAAGAATGGTGAATCTCATGAGGAAAGTCTTTGTCTAACAATCTTAGTCGGGAGGAAAGAATCTCAGCAGCTTCCCTTGTATTAGTAAAGGTCAAAGCTGACTTGTGCTCCATTATAATCTCGTGAATCCTTCTCAGCCTTGCAACAACAGAATCTCCTATGAATATCTTCTCGGCTATTATCTTGTCTTCTGTGGTCGGATAAGGGCTCTCCACACTTATTTGCATGTCTTTCGGAGAGATTGCCTTTACAATTTCATACTTGTTATCAGAAAAAATGAACTTAGCAGCTAGTTCAGGCGAGCCGACAGTGGCTGACAGGCCAATTATCTGTGGGTTGCCGCAATATCTCTTTAGCCTTTCTAAAGACAGCGTCAGTTGAACTCCTCTCTTGCTCGTAATCAATTCGTGGACCTCGTCTATGACAACATATTTAACATTCCTCAAATATTCCTTAAGTCTCTTGCCAACTAACATTGCATTTATTTGTTCTGGAGTTGAGATTAAAATCTTTGGCGGATTCTCGACCTGCATTTTTCTTTCATAAGCGGTTGTGTCGCCGTGCCTTACGGAAATATCTAAATCAAGTTTATTGCACCACCAAAGCAATCTGTCTAGCAGGTCTCTATTCAGAGCCCTCATCGGAGTCAAATACAATAAAGCAATGGGTTCATGTTCCCTTTGAACTAATTTGTTAAATAAACTCAACATAACCGATTCTGTCTTTCCCGATCCTGTCTCAGCTATCACAAGAACATTTTTTCCTTCCAGAACCTTTGGTATGGCTAACTCCTGCACGTACGTGGGTTTCTCAAATCGAGATATGGCTAGCTCTTTTATCCTATTATCTAATATATTGAACACTTCTGACATTTCTAGCCGCTGATAAGAATCTGTTGTTCAAAGTTTTTAAATAAATACAGCATAACATAAGCATATATTTTTCTTAGTTTAAATCAAGAGTTTTTAAATGTTATCGTTCAAGTAAACGTTTTTATTAAATTGTGCTTGGAATACTAGTTATGGAAGAAGAACAGGAATTGCTAGATGTCGTAGATGACAAGGATAAATTCATTGGAAAAGACACCAAAGAAAACAAATTCCTTAAAGGGTTTATATCTAGGAATGTCGCTATTTTCATTTTGGACGAGAGCAAAAAACTGCTCATAGTCAAACGCTCTCCTGACAAAAAAAGCTTTCCGAACAGGTATGACCTTGCGGTTTGTGGTAATGTCAAGGCAGGCGAAAAATACCCTGAGGCTGCTCAAAGAGAACTCATGGAAGAATTAGGCATCAAGTGCAGTTTAAAGCATTTAGGAAAAATATTCAATGAATTCAAAGAGAATGATAAGGTAGTAAAATATTTTACGTGCATTTTCTTAGGCCGCTATGCAGGCAAAGTTAAGCTGAGCGATGAACTGGTAGAGCTCAAGAGATTGAGCATCAAGAACGTTGAAGAGCTGGTAGAGAAGGAAAAATACTTGTTTACGCCAGGTTTTGTCAATGATTTCATGCATGTTAGAGATAGACTGAAATAATCCAGATGTAAGATTATCATTATGAATAAAAAAAGTTTAATCCTTAATTTTCTAGAAAGAAGATATGGAAAATACATTGATAGTTCTAGGATGAAAAACCAAAAAGTGTTCGAATTGCTGATAGAAACGGTTCTGTCTCAGAGGACAAGGGACGAGAACTCTGAAAAAGCTGCTCGACAATTATTCTCGGTTGCCAGAACACCAAAACAAATAATTAAACTACCTATTAAGAAATTACAAAATTTAATAAGAATTTCTGGTCCCTACAGGCAGAAGGCTAAAAGAATCAAACAGATATCTAAAACCATTCTAGAAGAATACAAAGGAAAGGTTCCTAGCAATAGGCAGGAATTGATGAAATTATATGGTGTAGGTTACAAAACAGCTGACATTGTTCTGATGTACGGTTTTAACATACCCTCAATAGCAGTCGATACTCATGTCTTTCAGGTTTCAAAGAGAGTAGGACTTGCTGATGTAAAAGACAACGCAGAGGAGGTAAAAGAAAAATTAGAAAAGATATTCCCTAAGAACAAGTGGTATCTGATCAACCTAGGTTTTGTCAGTTTTGGAAAAGATATCTGTAAGCCAAGCCCCATGTGTATTAAGGATCCTAAATTATGTCCTTTCTCAGGTTTTTGCAGGGCTTACAAAACTAAAAGATTTAAACTGGATTGACAGTCATTCTGAATGAATAGTTGCCTAGATTTGCGTTAGGTTTCACTTCATGTTTTAGATAAAATTTGAAATCATTCGTTGATATCAACACAGGATTTGTCAGGGTTTCATTCTTGTATTCGTTTACTAAAGATATGCTCATATCGCTTTCATTTCCAGCGCTTCCAAGCAAAATCTCCGCTGTTATGTTAACGTATGCAGAAGCATTCGCTGAATTGTCTATTTTTATTTGCGGAGAGTAATACGTCTCGCCCTGTTTTAATTTTATCGTATAGTTTTCATCGTTAGAAGAACCGATTATATCTAATTTTATTGCTTGTTCAACTGTTGCGTAACCAGTTATCGATCCGTAGCTAGATATCACTGCCATACCAACTATACCGATAGTCAACAAGCCCATCGCTACCAATACAATTTTTTTGTTCATACTATTTCTAAGAGTAAAACATGACAAATTGTTCTGTGACGACTGGAAGTGGTAAATTTTTCCATACGTTATATGAAAATAACCACAACAACATCATATTGATTAGATTTAAATTTTTAACAATACTATAAATTAATTGTTAAGATGTCTACTGAGAGAGTAACCGCAGAAGAAGAAATAAAAACGATAACAAAATTATTAGATGATTTTAGAGCTTGGAAACCCGACGGCTTTTCTATTAATAACTATGAAGTTGCTAGATCAATTCTCGAAAAAATGAATAACCCAAAATATGCACCACTTTTTAACGAAGAAATAGAAAAACTAAAAGAAGAAATGGAATATCAAAAAGAAGGTATTAACTGGCATTTATTTTGTTAAATTTCTACATATTTTCAAATTCAATCTAGTATAGTTGTTGTTATAGATAAATGAAAATAACCTAATAAAAAATTACTTTTTCTTCTCAACGTTCTCTCTTTTCAAAATCTTTCCATATTCAAAAAGAACAGACAAAGCTTTGACAGCTCTTTCAGGCGTGGGATAAACAGGAATTCCATAAGCTTCAATTTTTCTGTTCCTTTCCAAGACAAAATCACTGCCAGCAGAGCAGACAGTTATCGGCTTTCCAAAGACCTTACAATCTTTCAGAACATCAATAATAGTGTCGTCCAAAGTTGGCAGTTGCATCAAGGCAATGCATGCAACACCAAAAATGTTTTTATCCTTCAAAACAGTTTCCATCGTCTTCTGATATCTTTCAACCGTAGCATCGCCAGTTATATCGATCGGATTTTTAACAGAGGCATAAGTTGGTAAAAATGATTTGAGAGATTTTATGGTAGCACTTTCTAGAGCAGGTAATTCCAGTCCGCAATTTATGGCAGTGTCAGTTGCGACAATGCCGAAACCGCCGCCATCTGTCACAACAGCTATCTTATTGTCCTTCATAGCAGGTTGGTTTGCCAGAACTTTGGAAAAATCAAAAATCTCTTCAGACTCTTTAGCCTCGATAATGCCTGCTTGTTTGAATGCTGACGAATAAACGGCAGCAGAGCCTGCCAATGAACCTGTATGCGATGCAACAGCCTCTGTTCCTTTTTCTGTCTTGCCAGCTTTGAAACAGACAATAGGTTTGGTGTTTACAACTTTTCTGGCAGTTTTAATGAATTCTGAACCATCTCTGATAGATTCTAGGTAGATTGCGATGCAACGGGTCGATAAATCCTTTTCTAAATAGTTAATTAGGTCTATTTCGTCCACATCTACTTTGTTACCTATAGAGATGAACTTTGAGACACCTACGCCTTCGTTAGCCATTATGTCAAGTAAAATAGAACCGAATGCTCCAGATTGGGTTATAAATGATATAAAACCCTCTGGGGGTCTCTTTAATCGCTTCTTTGGAAAAAATATCATGTCCAAATCCTTTTTGTATATACCTATACAGTTAGGACCTATGATACGTATTTTCTTTTTTTCGCATAGTTTTTTAAGCTCTAATTCTCTTTCTTTTTCTCCGATCTCTGAAAAACCAGAAGATATTATCGTAAAAACGCTTATTTTCTTTTTGATTCCTTCTTCTACTACTTTTTTAACCATTTCTGCTGGGACCACTATTATGGCATGGTCAATAGGTTCCTCTACATCTATCACGGAAGTATAAGACTTTAAACCTAATATTTCATCAGCATTAGGATTTATAGGGTATATTGGTCCTTTAAAAGATGATTTAAGGTTTTCTAGAATAGTGTAACCCAGTTTTCCTTGAGTTCTGCTAGCCCCTACAACTGCTATGGATTTAGGATTAAAGAATTTATCAAAAAATAGCATGGAAACTATTATGGTATCCGATGTATTTATTATTATTCTATGACTTTGAAGACCTTTGCGCCTTCTTTTGTCTGACCCGCAACTTTTAGGCCAATTGATTCTCCCTTTCCTGCTTCTTCGACATTTTTGTGCTCTATCTGCATGGAGTCAACAACCTGCTCAACAACCTCTTCTCCTCTTTCGATCGATATCGTGTCTCCGACATTCAATGTGCCTTCTAGTTCAACGACTGCAACAGCTATCTTTGGATAAAAATGCGTTATTTTTCCTATAAGCTTTTTTTCTACCATTCATTCACCTAAGAATAATATAAGTTCTAAATATAAAAAACTATATCAATTAAGTGATATCTTGGCCGAAAACATAAGCTTATATTCCACTTCTCTCAATTTAGATTTGTGATAAAATGCCAGTAAAAAAAGAAGATAAGTGTTGCCATGGTATGCACAAAATATTCATGGGAATACTTTTGATAATAGTAGCTGCAATATTTTGGTTTACCATAGACATCAAAGACGCATTTATGTACAGTTTCCTTGTTGTGGGAATTTTATTCGTCTTAAAGGGAATTTATATAAACAGCAAATAGAAAAATCGTTTATTATCAAGTAAGATTTTATTATCTTTCATAATCTATCAACTATAAATATTAATAAGCATTATTTTCTTGTATGGAGAACACTTTCTTTGATGAGGAATTGATTACGACCACATACTTAGTTCTATGCCCTAACTGTAAAAACAAGTTCAAAGTGAGTTTGGAACAAACGGAAATCATTTGCGAGTGCGGAGAAGAGTTTTTTGCCGAGCCTTTTATCAGTTTTCCAGAAGATTTTGTTTGGCATCCTAGTGAAAAGTATTAGTTTTTAATAAAAATGGGAGGGATAAGAAAGTCCTCCCAAAACAATTATTTCTTGAAAATCAGAACTTGATAATATTTTGTAAAGCTTCTATTTTTTATTCCAAAATTATTCTCACGTCAGCGGCGATCGCATCCTGGGAAGTTGCGAACACAGGATTCAAGTCTATCTCCCTTATCTTTGGGTCAGCTTCCATTAACCTTGAGACAGTCAGAATTGTATCCACTATTGCTTCCTTATTTGCGGGCTTCTGACCTCTGAACCCTTTTAGTATCAACTCAGAGAATCTGACTTCCATCAGCATGTCTTCTGCATCTTCCTTTGTTATTGGCGAGACCCTGAAGCTAACATCTTTTAAGAATTCAGTGAATATCCCTCCTGCCCCCAGCGCTATAACCCTCTTGAATTGAGGGTCCTTTCTTCCGCCTATTATTATCTCATAGCCTTCTGTTATCATCTTCTGAACAAGGACCTTCTCGCAACCCTTTATTTTCATAAGTTCATTAAAGTTCTTAACAGCATCTTCCTCTGTTTTTATATCGACTCTGACGCCATTGACATCTGTTTTATGAACAATGCTCTTACCAGAAGCTTTCAACACGCATGGGAAGCCTATTCTTTTAGCCTCTTTTATCAGTTCTTCCTCTTTATTGCAAAAAGCATAATCAGGTATTTTTATCCTGTATCTTTTTAGAAGATCGAAAGCCTTCTCATCAGGCATCTTATTTATCAGAGGCTTTACTTGAATTTCCTTAGCCTTAACAATCTTAATAGTCTTGGCAGGCTTTTCCTTTACAGTCTTGATTGGTTTAACGTGCTTCACTGGTTTAATCTTTTTCTTTACAACCCTAAGTTTATCATGCTTAACAGGTTTCTTTGTTGTCTTTGATTTGTGCGAGACCTTTTTCTTTTTATCGAAGAATTTGAACAAGGCCATATAATCACTTAATAATTGTTCTTATTTATATTTAAGCAGTTTCTATCTTTCCTTTTATCTCATCAAACAAATTGGCTATCTCCATGTTTCCATACTCTTTCCAGTTCTCTGATATATCCTTTAACATCGTGGTTACAAGATCTCTGTCCTCATCAGTCCATATGCTCTTTTCCTTCATCTTGTGAATAATGCTCAGCACCTCTTTCAAATAGAAGGATATTTTTTCGATGTTTCTCAAGCCAGCTATGATCAGCAATATTTCCGATAGGTCCTCTTTGAAAATTGTTGTGTCCACTTTATTCGAAAGATCAAATATCTCGTTCTCAAGCTTCTCCATTTTTTTATTGACAATTTCTGTCTCTTCGCCTTTAATTTCTGGTTTCATTTCTACCTTTTCGCTTATCGTAGGCCTTTCTATAATAGTTCTCTCTTCTGCTATTTCAGGAACAGCTTCTTTTATTTGGGATTTTCTAATTTCTATTCTTTCAGGTGCATTGGGCTTTAATATTATTTTAGGCTCTCCTATTACAGGATATTTTATTTCTATGATGCTGTTCTCTTCAAGGGTGTTGAGAATAGGTTCTATCTGCTTTTGTGTCATTTTTAAAAAATCAGCAGCTTCGCTAACATTCATTTTACCCTTTTCCTTTAAGACCTGTATTAGTTCGTCAATCGAGGTTTCAATAACATGATCTTCCATAAAATCAACATATACTAATATTATTTTCTTTCTAAAATAGATTTCTCTATATTTTATCTCTTCTTACTTTTACTTAAACATTCAGAACAAATAATCTTTTTAACCCTTTCTGTCCTATTCATAGTATGGATTTTTCACTGTTAGGCATCTGTTTGGACAGGAAGAGCTTTAGAAGAGGTTCTGATAGAGCACCGTTTGAGATAAAGAGGATATTCCCGCAGCTTGAAACGTATATCAATGGCGTTGACTTGCAAAAAATCTTTCTAAAGGATCTCGGTTACATAGAGCCAGAAAACTACGAGGAAATAATCGGCCACATAAAAAACATGCAGAACTTTCCTATAATCATAGGAGGAGACCATTCGATAACTCATCCTGTTGTGAAAGCCATCAACCCTAAGGTTTTTGTAACCTTTGATGCACATCCAGACTGTGAGGACAAGGATTTGAACTTTTTCTCAGTCACCAGGAAAATCGTGGAAGATGGTTTCAAAACCTATGTTTACGGAGCCAGATGCTTTTCAAAGGCAGAGCAGGATTTCATAAAGAATAATGATAGAATAAAGATAGCTACCCTAGAGGACCTTAAGAGCATAAACGAACCCGTATACCTGTCAATAGACTTTGATGTTCTTGATTCTTCAATAATGCCTGCTGTTGCTGTGCCAGAACCAAGCGGTCTCAGCTTTAATCAGGTCTTAGAAGGCGTGAGAGCCTTGGCCAAGAACCTGATAGCAGTTGATTTCGTAGAGTTCTTGCCAACAGAAAACGTTACGTATACACTAATAGCTGGAAAATTAATCTATTCTACGTTAGCTGAAATATTTAGGGCTAAATCAAGCGAATGTGGGTAAAGCTTCTGGATTTTCTGCGGATGATTCTGTTTCAGGTGGTATTGTAGGCGATATGTGCTTTATTATCACCACGTCGCCAATATTGATGACGAGTGAATAAGGTATTATAACACCCTTCTTGCCGCCAATCATATCCGAGAGGAAAGAGCCCTTTCCAGTCTCAACCACCAAAGAATTTATCCTAAACTTTGAAAGGTTTATGTCTATGTCAGAAACTCTTCCACAAAAAACTCCTCTGTTTGTAAAAACAT
>CAYGWD010000013.1:0-30494 GCA_964353745.1 uncultured archaeon | reverse complement strand
AGATGGTAAATCACTTCTGTTCAGAAAGGGATTCTTAAAAACAAAAAAAGGCATTTTAATAGAAAACTTCAAAAAATTTAATGTTAGACTCCCAGAAATTCATGTAGGTTGGTTTAAGGACACACTTCCAACTCAACTGCCTAAAAAAATATGTTTTGCCCATTTAGACGGTGATTTTTACCAGTCAATAAAAGAAAGTCTAGAAAACATTTACCCCAAGCTATCAAAGAATGCAATCGTGGTAATAGATGACTATTGCGATTCTAAGGTTAGCAAAGTCTGGAATGAACTGCCGGGCGTTAAAAAAGCTTGCGATGAATTTTTCAAAAATAAGAAAGAAAATGTACATGCCTTGATTGCTGGAAAATTTTCTCATGGATACTTTAGAAAAGAATGATAAGTAAAACAGCAAAAATATAAAAATACTCGTATTATATTTCTTAAGAAGGGGTCATGGTCCAACCAGGTTAAGATAGGCATCATTTGGATGCTCCTTAAGAGCTGGCTCCAGTCATGGAGCATTGATTCAAGGATGATAGAAGAAACCAGTTGATGGGAGTTCGAATCTCCCTGACCCCATTCCTTGTGATAATATGGATTGCGTGTTTTGCAAGATTGTAAAAGGGGAGATACCCGCGGACAAGGTCTACGAGGATGAGAGCTTTTTAGCATTTCTGGACATAAACCCGGTAAACCCAGGTCACACTCTGGTCATAACAAAAAAGCATTACAAATGGGTCTGGGACGTTCCGAATGCGGGAGAGTATTTCGAGGTCGTTAGAAGGGTGGCGAAGAAGATACAAAAATCAATGAAAACAGAATTCGTGGCCTCGGGAATTGCTGGAAATGATGTTCCCCACGCACACATACATCTTGTCCCTAGATATGAGAATGATGGACACGGTGGTTGGATAAGGCCGGATAACATAAAGAAGATTCCTAGAGAAGAAATGGAGAATATTGCCAATAAGATAAGAGAGTCTTTTTAAATTCTTTTATCAGAATTTATTCTATGAAGCGTCGATAGTCTAATGGCAGGACATGAGCCTTCCAAGCTCACGATCCGGGTTCGAATCCCGGTCGACGCATTTATTGTGATAAAATGCCAAGTATTACGCCCAATACCTCAATAAGAGACTTTCAGAACTTTGTTGATGAAGTCTACGGACTATCCAATGATAGGCATTTCGACCTATGGGATATGCTCAGCAATATAGAGCGTTTTACGATGAGAAGCCTGAAGGGATTGAGAAAAAAAGATTACAATAAAGCCAAAATCAATATTATAATTTCTCTGAGTTGGTTCTCATCCCTACTGAACAGACTTCACATAGACCTAGAAGATGCTGTATGGAAGCGTTTTCCATATCTATGCTCTTACTGCGCAACTTGCCCGTGCTCGTGCAAAGAAAAGAAAATAAAGAGCAGAAAGCGTGCTAACGTAAACGATTTGAAAAAGCCGTCAAGCCTTAAAGATTTTCAAATTATGTTTAAAAAAATATATCCACCTGAAGAAAGGACAATGGAACATGCAGGAATCCATCTGGCAGAAGAAATGGGAGAATTCTCAGAAGCTGTATTGAAATATACAGGAGAGCATAGAAATGAGCTTTTTGAAGAAATCGTCTCAGAATCAGCTGACATTTTTTCTTGCATGATAAGCCTTTTCAATTCCCTAGATATAGATGCGGCAAAGGAGCTTTCAGAGATGTTTTCAAACAACTGCCATGTTTGTCACAAATCTCCTTGTGAATGTAGCTTTAGCTTTATTGTTAATTTCGATTCCTAAAGAAATTTATTAAAATAGATTTTTATGAAAAATTCAAGATTTAAGCAGATAAAGGACCAAAGAAAGAGGATAGCTTTGGAGAGAATAGAGATATTAGAAGAAATGATAAGCAAGAAACCAGAGTTCGCCGAACGTTATAATAAATTAATAAAGAGGATGAAAGAAAAATACAGATTAGGCAAAGATTTTTAAAGGTAAAAACAATATTAGAAAAGGATGACTATGAGAGAAGTTGAACCGCAAAAGCTGATTGAAAAGCTTTCAGAAGAGCTGAAGAAAAATGAAAACATAAAGCCGCCTGACTGGTCTAAGTATGTAAAGACTGGCGTGTCAACAGAAAGACCTCCTTTACAAGGCGATTGGTGGTTCTTGAGATCAGCTGCTGTTCTACGCAAGGTCTATGCAAATGGTCCTGTAGGCGTTCAAAGGTTAAGAACTGCTTATGGCGGCAGAAGAAAGATGCCTCATGGCAAAAAAATACATCATCATAGAAAAGCTGGAGGAAAAATAATAAGATTGATTTTGCAACAGTTGGAAAATGCGGGTTATGTTAAAAAGGTGGAAAAGCCGAAAAAGGGGAGAATAATAACCTCCAAAGGCCAGAAGCTGTTAAGCAAGGCAGCGAGTGGGATAAAATGAAAGACTCTGGCATGGCTGAGTTCGAGAATCTGAAAAAGGAAGTAATGAGAAAAGTACTAACCAAGGAAGCTTTAGAAAGGCTAGGCAGGGTAAGGATGGCAAACCCTTTGGTGGCTACCCAACTGGAGATTTACTTGTTCCAGCTTTATCAGGCCGGTAAGCTGACGGAAACAGTTGACGACAAGAAGTTGAAACAAATACTCGAGGTTTTATCGCCTCAGAGGAAAATAAAAATAAAAAGAAAGTGATTAAATGCCCAACAAGATTACGCATCTGCCAAAAAAATTGAGACTGATAGCAGCCAGCAAGAAGAGGGCAGCTCCAAGATGGGCTGACTTGAAGAAATATGGCAAGAGAGCCAGAACCAGAAGAATTGCTGTCCACGCCACAAAGCACTGGAGACATGGAAGACTAAAGTTATAAATCTTTTTCTAATCTTATAGTTTTATGGGTCTTATTTCAAAAATGGAAGAATGGGAAAGCAATTACAAAAAATCTCCAGAAGAAATTGATAATTATGAGAGCGGATTTTACGTAGTCAAAGAGTTAAGTGGTCCTACTCTGGATGTTGGTTGCGGTACTTTAAGAGACTTCTTAGAGGTAAAAGGCGATAGCCATTCTGTAGGTTTGGATTTTTCTAAGGAAGCATTGAAAATAGCAAAGGAAAACAGAGATAAAAAAGGAAAAAAACAGCAAATAGATTTGGTTCGCGCTTGTGCTGAATTTTTACCATTCAAAAATGAATCGTTTAACACCGTTATATGCATAGAAACTCTTGTGCACGCAGAAGATACTTATAGAAAAATTCTAGAGGAATCAAAAAGGGTTTCAAAGAGAAAATTAATTTTAACCGTCGATCATAAGAATGAACCTTATGAATTTTCCAGGGCATACGGCAGTAAATTCACGATAAAAGACAATGTTTTTATTTTTCACAATGAAGAATATAAGACAGTTGCTTTTGATGAGAGATCCATAGCAAAATTTCTCAAGAAGATGGGTTTAAATATTTTGAGGCTAGCTGTCAACGAGAAGGATTATAATGAAGACCAACGTATAACAAAAATGTTTGGTCATTTACCTCTTAAAAAATCTAAATCTTCAATTTACGTTGAATGCGAAAAAAGAGCTTAGAATTTTTTGGCAACATATTCCACAACACTTCTGAATATCTTCATTCCATCGCCTTCATCTTTCATATAATTTCTAGTCCATTCTCTGTTTTGCCAACCGAATGAGTGCCTCTCAGGATGTGGCATCATGCCTAGAACAGTTCCTGTCGGGTCGCATATGCCGGCTATGTCTGATAGAGAGCCGTTAGGATTGTAAGGAAACTCACCATTGGCTGAATCACCGTTGGGTTTGCAATACCTGAACACAACTTGGTCGTTGTTTTCTAGCTTTCTTAACAGTTTTTCTTTTTCTTTCATAGGGAGCAAGAATTTTCCTTCCCCATGCCCTATAGGTATGGAAATAACCTCTTTTTTACCAAGATTGCTGGCACTTATTGCATTTCCTCTGTTTTCATTTCTCAAGAAAACCCATCTGCATTCGTATCTTGTTGAATCGTTTGTCGCTAGCACTGCTTCCGGGTATTTGCTTATGCCATTAAAAGCTGGTAGAACACCAAGTTCGACTAGCACCTGAAATCCGTTGCATATTCCTACCATAGGTTTTTCTGCCTTGTAGAACTCGTTTATCTGATCTCCTATTTTTGCTTTCAGATTGCTGGCCCATATCGCAGCTGCTCTTATATAATCACCGTAGGAGAAACCTCCTGGGAAAACAAGAACATCATAATTATCTAGATTGTCTCTGCCTCTAATGAATTGATTGCTGTGCACAACCTTTGCGTCTGTTTTCAAATATTCAAAAACTCCCTTTGTTTCTTTATCGCAGTTTGTTCCTCCTGTTCTCATTACGCAAACTTTGACATCTTCTCTTTTCATAAAATCACTTTATCGTACTTGACCATGCATTTCTCAAGTCTCTAACATCAGTAATAACAAGGGCTTTTCCTTTTCCATACACCCTAAAATGTTTATCATCTCTGACTTGTCCAACAATTTGATATTCAACATTTTTATCTTTTAACAAATCTTCAATGTTTTTATTTTCATACTCTATCAAAAATCTGGTTGGAGTTTCGGAGAATAGTATGTGGTCAGCTCTCATTCTTTTGGAAATTGGGTCTGTGATTAAAGTAATTCCTCTACCACCAGCAAAGGCCATTTCAGCTGCGGCAACAGCCAAACCTCCTTCTGATAAGTCATGGCAAGATTTTACATAGCCTTTATCTATGGCTTCAGTAACAGCATCAACAACTTTCTTAGAATCCTTTCTAACTTTTGGTACGCTACTTCCGATAAAACCTTTGCTTTTGTAATATTCAGAACCTCCCATTTCGTCGTTCGTGCCTCCAACAAGCATCAAATAATTTCCTGGAGTCTTCAAGTCCATTGATACAACCTTTCTTACATCAGGCACTATTCCTACTGCAGAAATCAATAATGTAGGTGTTATCGGTCCCAGTGGAGATTCATTATACAAACTATCTTTGCCAGAGATGAAAGGAACCTCAAAATGTTTTGCAAAATCATAACATCCTTTGCAGGCTCTTACTAGGTCGCCCATTCTATCTGTTTTTTCAGGGTTTCCCCAAACGAAGTTGTCTAGAATGGCAATTCTCCTGCCTCCAACAGCTACATTGTTTGTAACAGCTTCCGAGATGCTGTTTGCTGCCATCCAGTAAGTGTCTATCTTTCCATAATTCGGATTTATTCCGTTTGATACCACAACACCTTTCCAAGAATTCTTCAGCGGCTTTAGAACAGCTGCATCATTGGGTCCTTCTGCTCCGAATACTCCTTGCAGAGGGCCAAGGACAGTCGCTCCTTGAACAGTATGGTCATACCTTCTTATAACAGATTCTTTGCCGCACACATTTGGCTGCGCTAGTACGGTTAGTAGTTCCTTTGTAAGGTCAGTAGGCTCGGAAAAACTTGGTTCTGGATGATTTTTCGTTTGCCACGAACCAACTCTCACTATTCTGGGCGTTGAATAGAGAAAATCAAGGTCCAAGTCAGCAACTCTGTGACCCATGTAATCTATTTTAACTCTGCCGCTTTTGTCAAACCTTCCAACAATGTTAGCTTCAACGTCCTCATCTTCAAAAGTTTCTATTATCTTTCCAGCATTTTTTTCATCTGCAGCTACCAACATTCTTTCTTGTGATTCAGAAACCCATACTTCCCAAGATTTCATTCCTGTTTGCTTTAAGGGGACAGCATCCAGATAAACATTAATTCCCAAGTTGTTGTTTCTACCTAATTCAGTTGCCGCGCAGGATAAACCTCCGCCGCCTATGTCTGTTATTGCATTATACAAACCTAAATCTCTTATCGTTTCCAAGCCTCTTGTAAATCTTTCTTCTTCCAGAGGATTAGGAACTTGGACTGCTGGTCTTGATTTTTTCTCAGACTCCTTTGATAGTTCTTCGGATGCAAATGTCACGCCGTGGATACCATCTTTGCCAGTTTTTCCGCCTATCAATATTGCAACATCACCAGATTTAGTGCTTTTAACTCTCTTGTCCATTGGCACCAAAGCTCCGCTTCCACAGTAAACAACAACATTGCCTGTATAACTTTCATCAAATAAAACAGCTCCATTCACAGTCGGTATACCCATGTTGTTTCCATAAGTTCCAATTCCTGATACAACTCCGTTGAAAACATATTGTGGATGTTTCATTCCTTGGGGAAGTTTTTCAAAAGGAAAATTCAAAGGACCAAAACAAAGAACGTCAGTACAGAAGAAAGGTTTGTCAGAACAGACTCCAAGCGGGTCTCTTATAACACCTCCTGTTCCGGTTGCTGCTCCTCCGAAAGGTTCTACAGCAGAAGGGTGATTGTGAGTTTCTACTTTGAAAGCAAGGCCATAATTTCCTTCGAAATGAACTATTCCTGCGTTGTCCTTGAAAACTTCTAAAACCCAAGGTTGTCTCAATTCATCAGTCACTCTCATTATGTAGCTTTTCAGCAGGCTGTTGATTTTTTCCTTCTTTCCGTTTTCAGAATATTCAACTGTTCCTCTAAAAGTCGGATGAAGACAGTGTTCGGATCTGACTTGTGCGAATGATTCTATTTCAACATCGGTTGCTTTCCTATCTTCCTTCTCATAGTATCTTTTAATATCTCTCATGTTCTGTAGATTTAGGGCAACGCCTCTTTCCTTACTTATTTTCATCAGAGCTTCGTCGTCAGCGTTTCTCAAATCTATTTCAAACATCTCAAAGGGTACGTTTGCCCTTTGATAAGCCATTGCTAATTCTCCTTAATAACAATTTTATAATCATCTTTTACAGTATTTGCAAGAAGTTTCTGGCACATTTCATCTGCTTTGGTTTTAGCTTCCTTTTTGTCTTTAGCTTCCAAACCTATTTCGAACAAGGCAGATTTCCTTGTGTAATATACAGGGAAACCGAGATTATTGAGCGAGTCTTTAGTTGTGTTACCCTCGGGGTCTGTCATGCCTTCTTTAAGAGAAATTTTAACGGTTGCTTTATATTTCATATGAAATACATGAGAATCAAAAAATTTAAACCTTTAACCGTAGTGGACACGAATTACGCAAGATTAAAACTTTAAATATTTATAAGATGCTTAATAGTTCTATAAAATAGATGATAGCATGGCTGATGAAAAGATATTCACAATACCATTGAGAGAAGCTTATGACAAACCGAGAACTACGAGGGCGAAGATTGCTGTTAATATTGTCAAGGATTTTCTGAGAAAGCATATGAAATCTGAAAAAATTAATCTTGGTAAATCTATTAATGAAAACATCTGGAAAAGGGGTATTCAAAAACCTCCTAGAAGAATAAGGATTCATGCTGTTAAAGAAGAGGACATAGTCTATAGCGAATTATTAGGCGTCGACATAAAGACTCCTTCTAAGGAAGAGGTAAAGAAAAAAGAGGAAAAGAAAAAGGAAAAGAAGGAAAAGATCAAGGAAGATAGAAAGGAAAGGAGAAAGAAGACCATACAGGAAGAGATAGAAGAGGAGACTAAAGGAAAACCAAAGGAGATACCTGAGGTAAAAGAGGAAAAGCCGAAGGAAGAACCTAAAGAAGAATCAGCTAAATAATTTCCTTATTGAATTTTCATTTGTTTTGACTATGCCTTTTTCCGTTATTATCCCTTTTATATATTTTGCTGGTGTCACATCGAACGCAGGGTTGATTGCTCCAGACCCAGGAGAACAAACAAGAATTCTTTCTATGTTTCCATCCTTTGTCAATCCTGTTTGATATAAAATCTCATCCTCGCTTCTTTCCTCGATTATTATGTCTTTGCCAGATTTGCATTTTAAATCAAATGTCGAGGTTGGTGCCGCTGCGTAAAAAGGTATACCAAACTCTTTGGCAACAATGGCCTTTTCAAAAGTTCCTATCTTGTTGGCAACGTCACCGTTTCTTGCAATCCTATCAGCTCCCACAATCATAATGTCAACCTTTTTCTGAGACATGATATAGGCTCCGGCATTGTCCGCGATGATTTTGTGGGGCACGCCTTCATTCTTTAGCTCCCACGCGGTTAGTCTCGCTCCTTGACTTCTAGGTCTTGTTTCATCAACATAAACAAAAATTCTCTTACCGCTTCTGTGCGCGACATATACCGGGGACAGGGCAGTTCCATAATTCACAAAGGCGAGCCAGCCTGCATTGCAGTGAGTCTCTATGTTAAAACCGTCTTTAATCAATTCATTTCCGTATTCACCTATCTTTTTACAATTGCCAGCATCCTCATCAGCAATCTTTCGTGCTTCCATGACAGCAGCTTCTCTTGGTTTCTTTGAATTCTCCGAAGCCGAGAAAACACGGTTGATGGCGTAGAACAAATTCTGGGCAGTAGGCCTTGTTGATTCAATGTCTTTTTTCGCCTTTTTTACAAAATTCCAGAAGTTGCTTTCATGCGCTTCCAAGAATGCCTGAGCCATTGCAAAGCCAGCAGTCGCACCTATTGCTCCGGCTCCTCTCACGATCATCGTCTTGATGGCGTTACAAGTATCCAGGTAGCTCTTCGCCTCATAGATTTTAAAATCAAAGGGCAGTGCATTCTGCTCTATCAGGAACACAGACGAGCCTTTCATCCAGACCGTCCTATAATCTTTGCCATTGACCTTCACAAGCATTACCTTATAGAAATAGAAATTCTGCCAAATTTATAAATATATAACAAGTATTAAATACTTCTTTTTCTAAATTCAAGACATGACATTCAAATTTTTAAAAGCGAAATTTTATGGGGACCCCAACATAGGCCTGTACGGTTTTGCTACTGATGATTATTGCCTGCTTGGTCTGGAGCCTGATAAAAAGATACTCGGCAAGATAGAGACTGCGTTGGGCACTGAGGTTAAGGTGGCTACTGTCGCTGGTACGGAATTTATTGGTTTGTTCGTGACTGGAAACAAGAACGGCATTGTCTTGCCGCACATAGTGGAAGACTATGAGATCAAAAAGCTTAAAGCATTAGGTTTGAATTTTGAGATAATAAAGTCTAGGGAAACAGCCTTGGGAAACCTGATATTGTGCAATGACAAAGGATGCTTGATATCAGAAAAGCTGAGAAAATTCAAGAAGAGGATATCAGACGCTTTGGATTGCGAAGTGGAGACTGGGAAGATAGCAGGTTTGGATATAATAGGCTCAGTTGCCCTGGCGAATAATATAGGATGCTTGTGCCACAGAGATGCTGAAGAAAGTGAAATGAAAAAGATAGAAGAGATGCTCAAGGTAAAGGTTGATGTTGGGACAGTCGGTTATGGCAGTCCTTTTATAAGATCAGGCATAATTGTTAATAGTAGGGGAGTATTATTTTCAGAATTTTCAACTGGTCCTGAGATAGGACGGTATGAAGAGGTATTTTCATGAACAAAAAAGATGATTTGCAGAGAAAGATAGTAGAATTCCAGATTTTAGATACCAACTTGAAATTGCTTCAGGAAAAGGCACAGCTTGTCAATCAGAAATTAGAGGACTTGCAGAGAACCAAGATCGCAATAGGGGACTTGAAGAACGCGAAGCCTAGCAAGGCTCTGGTTCCCTTGGGAAGCGGCAACTTTGTTTGCGGGAGCATAGAGAATTGCGAGGACATAATAGTTGGCATAGGAAGCGATGTTGCTGTTAAGAAGAAGAGGGAAAAAGCTCTAGTGTTTTTGGATGGCAGAATAAAGGATTTAGAGAACGAGTTGAATACTGTTTTAAGGCAAAGCTCAGTTTTCGTAATGCAGCTGGAAAAGGTTCAGCAAGAAATAGAAAATCTTCAAAAGTGATTTGAATGTTTGGGTTCTTGAAGAAGAAGTTAAAGGAAGGAATAGAAAAAATAACAAAGACTATTTCTGAGAAAGAGGAGAAAAAGATAGAGGAAGTTGTGGAAGAGGTAAAGAAGGAAGAACACCTGAAAGAAACCAAGGAAGAGCTTGTAAAAGAAGTTGAAAAGGAAATCGAGAAGCCTGAAGAAATAAAAGAAGTTGAGGAAAAGCCTTTCGAGGGCGTTAAGATAACTTATTTTATTCACGGATCCACGGTAGATAATGAAAAAGAATTAGCTTCGGGTTGGGCCGATGCTGAACTTTCTGATTTGGGAAAGAAACAGTCCATTGAATTAAAAGATCTAATAAAAGAAAAGAAATTTGATTTTGTTTTTTGCTCGGATTTGGCAAGGGCGGTTGACTCTGCTAAACTAACATTCGGCGATTCTTTTAATATAATTCAGGATAAAAGATTACGAGAAGTCAACTATGGTGATTTAACAAGGACGGACTCGAAAAAGGTTTATTCTCAAATGTTAGAACATATAAACAAACCATTCCCTAATGGAGAAAGCTATAGAAATGTTGAAAGAAGAATTGCTGAATTCTTGAATTATCTACTTGAGAATTATTACGGAAAAAGTGTAGCTATTGTTGCACATAGAGCTCCGCAACTGGCTTTGGATGTTTTATTGAAAGGTAAGACGTGGGAACAAGCCATTAAGGGAGATTGGCGTTTAACCAAAAAATGGCAACCTGGTTGGGAATACGAAATAAGACAGAAGATAGAGATTCCAGAAGTAAAAGAAGTCAAAGCTCCTGAGGCAAAAATCGAAGAAAAGGCCGAAGCAAAGATAGAAGAAGCAAAAGAAATTATCGAGACTGCGAAAGAAATAGAAAAGATACCGGAGGCAAAGATAGAGGAGAAACCTAAGAAAGGATTCTTCGAGAGGATACTAAAAAGAAAGCCGAAGAAAGAAGAACCGAAACCAGAAGAGAAACCTAAAGAAGAACCAAAGGAAGAGAAAGGAATTATAGAAAAGATTAAGAAAAAGATAACCGAGAAGAAGATAGAAGAGGACGAGATCAAAGACATTCTAAAAGACATGGAAATGAGTTTGATAAGTTCTGATGTTGCTGTTGAGGTCTCTGACAAAATCATCAGCGATTTGAGGAAGAATCTTGTTGGTAACTTCATAAAGAGGGGAGAGATTGAGAATGTTGTTAAGAATTCTTTCAGAGACTCGATTCTTGACATATTAAAAGTAGAAAGCTTTGATTTAGTTGAGAAAGTTAAAACAAAGAAACCATTCCTCATTGTTTTCCTAGGCTTTAATGGCGTTGGCAAGACAACCAGCATAGCTCGTATCGGTTATTTGCTCAAGAAGAATGGAATCTCTTGTGTTTTCGCTGCAGGAGATTCTTGGAGAGCAGCCGCGATTGAGCAGTTGGAAGAACATGGTAAAAAACTAGGCATAGATGTTATCAAACACAAATACGGCGCAGATCCAGCTGCTGTTATATTCGACGCTGTCAAGCATGCCAAGTCAAAGAATATTGATGTTGTTCTGGCAGACACAGCAGGCAGAAGCCATGCCAATGTCAATCTTATGGACGAGCTCAAGAAGATTATAAAAGTTAACAAGCCTGACCTAAAGATATTGGTTCTGGATGCCTTGACCGGGAATGACATATATGACCAGTGCAAGATGTTCAATGATGCTGTTGGTGTTGACGGATTGATTATAACAAAGGCAGACGTTTACGAGAAAGGCGGAGCTACCTTGTCTGCTTCTCACACCATAAAGAAACCTATTCTATACCTAGGAGTCGGTCAAGACTATAAGGATTTGGAAAAGTTCGACTCTAAAAAGATTGTAGAAAGATTGTTGGAGTGAACCAATCTCCTTAACTTTTAAATGATTCAAATTTGTGAAGCTCTTCTTGAGATGCTAACAACGGAATATATTTCTTGTCCAACGGGAAGTTTTTCAACTTCTTCGTCCCTTTCCTCAAAATCTCCGATTAAAATTTTTTCTAATTGATTTAAGGATTCTAAAATAACATCTCTCCTAGGAGTACGACCCTTGTATGCGTTGGCAATTCCTTCAACTTTACTAGCAACTGTTAGAGAAATTAATGGTGAACTTAACTCTTCATTTCCCGTTTCTTTTTCATACTCTTCTAATTTTCTTATCAAATAATTAGCACGATGACATCCATATCTTTCATCAACTCCATCGTAAATTCTATCGTAAGTGTCAACGCACTTGTTACAAGCTAGACAAACTTTACAATCTTCAAAACTTTCACATATTTTTCTTAAACTGCTTGCATAGTTTAATATGTCTTCTTCTTCAACTTTTAATATTTTATTTACAACTTCCATTTCAACCAAAAGATATATTAAAAATTCTAGAATTTAAACTTTTCTATATCATTAATTCACTTATATGACAATAATGTATAAGAAAAGATTCATCCCAGAAATCTGCTTTTTAAGACTCTATATCCTTCTACTTCTAAACTAATTAATAAATAATATTGTGCTTCTTCCTTAGATATATTTCTTCCAATTTCTATACCACTTATATTATGTATGGGTCTCGTACTATCTCTAATCTTGATTTCTCCAAAATTTATATTGTACTTTTTTATAATTTTCAGATTAAAGCGCTCGAAACCATGTGTAGGACTTTGTACCTCTACTAATAGACTTACCATACCAATCCTATAAAATATAATTTATGATTAGCTTTAAATTTGTTTCATTTGGGTATTATGATTCCATCCAAATCTTCATAGTTTCCTTCCAAATAGGCTTTGGCAGTCAAGGCACATAGCAAGGCATCATACTCGTCCTTATTCTTTCTAGGTTCCTTGGACAAACCGAGTATTTTTTCTGAGGCACTTGAAAAAACCTCGATGACATTGTATCTTCTTTCTCTTAAAACTTTTACAAGGCGTGAAGCTCTTAGAGCCAGCAATCTCATGGTCGGTAGCAGAGACGATAATGGTTGGAATCCTCTTCTCAATAACTTTTCTTCTCCAGTTCTCCAAGCTCCTTGATTGGGTAACCAGAAAGGCGCATCTACTGCAATGCACTCAGGTTTGATTATTTCTACTTCGTTTATTATTTCTTCGTCGCTAAAAAGCAGTTTGGTTTCTGTTCCGTTGTCTGTCATTGAGCAAAAACCTGTCGGATTCTCAAACTTTCCTGCAAGGTCTATACCAACGACCTTCATATTAAATAATTGGTGGGAAACTGTTAAATAAACTTCTTGTATTCCTGATAGAGAAAGTGGTGGAAACGTGACTGAAATCAAACTTCTGCTTTGAATACATAAGCACTAAATTATCCTAAATTTCAAGAAAAAGTTATTTTAATAAATGCTAATGTTAAATTCTTCTTATGCTAGAAAAACTAGGTTTGGGACTGAGAGAAGCCCTGAATAAGATAACCAGAGCAGGCTATATTGATAAAAAAACCTTGGACGAGTTAGCAAAGGATATCCAGAAGACGCTTCTGACAGGAGACGTTGATATATTGATTGCACAGGGCCTAACCAAGAGAATAGAGGAGAGAGCTCTGAATGAGAAGCCACCAACAGGACTCACCCCAAAAGAGCATGTCACAAAAATAGTCTATGAGGAATTGGTAAAACTAGTTGGTAAGAAACCTGAGATAATGATGAAGCCTGGAAAGATAATGTTCATCGGTCTCTATGGTTCTGGAAAAACGACGAGCATAGGAAAATTATCCAAGTATTACCAAAAAATAGGTCTAAGGCCAGCCTTGATAGGATGCGACATTCACAGGCCAGCCGCAATGGACCAGATAAACCAATTGGCTTCACAAATAAATGTTCCCTGCTATGCACCAAAGGAAATCAAAAATCCTATTGAAATTCTAAAGACAGGTTTTGACAAGCTAAAGAAATATGATATAATAATAATTGATGCTTCTGGGAGGAGTTCTTTGGACAAGGATTTGGCAGAGGAATTGAAAAAAATAGCAGACTTTGTCAAACCAAACGAAGTATTGTTAACAATACCTGCTGACTTGGGACAGGCAGCTGGAGAGCAGGCTAGAGGTTTTAAAGAATTGGTCGGCATAACAGGCATATTCCTGACAAAGATGGACGGAACAGCAAGGGGCGGCGGAGCGATAACCTCCTGTGCAATAACCGGTGCTCCGATAAAGTTCATAGGTGTGGGAGAAAAGATAGACGCAATAGAGGTCTTTGATCCAGAAAGATTTATTTCCCGATTAATAGGATTTGGGGATATACAAGGTTTGATTGAGAAGGCAAAGGAAGCAGAATTGAAACCGGAGACAGCAGAAAAAATCATAGAAGGAAAGTTCACGATGAACGAGTTCTTGGAGCAATTAAAAGCGATGCAGAAAATGGGCTCTTTGAAATCAATGATGGGCATGATGCCTGGCTTGCCAGTAAAGATTCCAAAGGAATTTGACATGGACAAGCAAGAGGGAAAGATGAAAAAATGGTCGTACATTATCCAATCTATGAACAAGGAAGAAAGGGATGACCCGCAGATGATAGATGCCTCAAGAGTTAAAAGGATTGCCAAGGGTTCTGGTACAAACGAGGCTGAGGTAAGAGAGCTCTTGAAATCCCATGAACAAATGAAAAAAATGGTCAAGATGTTTTCTGGCGGCGGAAAAAGAGGCATGATGGCAAGGTTCGCTAAGAAGTTCAAAGGTTTTTAATATTCCTAAAGAAGAACTTGCTTCAATAAAAGGAAATAAAACATCTTTAGGAAGAGAAAGCTATTTGTCCTGTAGATGTATATCTGTAATAAACTGGATATTAGATATGAAAGGGATATTATGCTAGATGAGATTGTAAAGATTTTGGACAGAAAACTATGCGACCATTGCCTTGGAAGACTTTTCGGTAATTTGCTTTATGGTTACAGGGACGATGAAAGAGGCAGAATAATAAGAACTACAATTGCAATGCTGGTTGACGGTAAATTAATAGACTATTCAAAGATAAATTCAAACAATTTCTATGGATTCACCTTCAGGCAGAACAAGGAATTTGAAAAAATGAAAAAGGAGAAATGCTGGCTCTGCGGCAACCTCTTCGATTACATGGATTCGATGACAAGAAAGGCTGAGAGCAAACTTAAGAAAATAGATTTTAATGATTTCTTGGTCGGTTCAAAGGTTTCAGAAGAAATTCTTGATAAGGAAGAAAAACTTTGGGAAGAGGTTGGCATCGAGTACGTTGAATCGATAAAGACCGAGATAAACAGAGAGTTAGGCAAGAGGCTAGGTTTCCTCTTCAAGAAGCCTACCAATTTCAAGACGCCGGATGTTGTTGCGATAGCGGATTTTGTCAACAAGAAAATAGATTTGCAAATAAACTCGCTTTACATTTTTGGCTATTATCAGAAACTGATAAGGGGAATTCCTCAATGCAAGTGGGGAACTCCTGGCAAATACAAGACGTCTGTTCAGGAAATAATTGCGAAACCTATAATGAAAGTTGCAAAGGGAAAAGGCAATTCGATGCACGGAGCAGGCAGAGAAGATGTTAATGCGAGATGCTTGGGTTGGAGACCGTTTGTAATTGAGATAGCAGAACCTCAAAAAAGGTTCATCAACTTGAAACAGATTCAAAAAGGGATAAATAAGACTGGGAAGGTTAGGGTGAATAAATTAAAGTTCTCTGATAAGAACACCGTTGTGATAATAAAATCAGAAAAAGGAGACAAAACCTACAAAGTCATTGTGGATTTCGATAAACCTGTAAAAAAAGAAGAATTAAAAAAGCTAAAAGGATTGATAGGCACTATTTCTCAACAGACGCCCATAAGGGTTGTCCATCGCAGAGCTGATTTGATAAGAAGGAGAATGGTCAAGGATCTAAAATACAAGCAAATAAATTCAAAGAAAATAGAACTGACAGTAAAGACATCCGCTGGATTGTATGTAAAAGAATTGGTTAACGGGGACGAAAATAGAACAAAACCTTCTGTTTCTGAAATATTGAATGTCAAAGCTACGCCGAAAAAGCTGGATGTTATAAAAATAGAGGTACCGAAGAATTTATAAAATTTTGATTACAATTATGATTATGGAATATTCTGAATTAAAGGAAGCTGTTAACAAATTGAAAGGAAAAGCCAAGACTAATGATTCTGAAGACGAACATGAAGAGTACAAGAGGCCTTCTTGGGATGAATATTTTTTGGAGATAGCAAAACTGGTTGGTTCTAGGGGCACTTGCGACAGAGGAAGAAACGGTGCGGTTATTGTAAAGAACAAAAGGATACTCACTACAGGTTATGTTGGCGCTCCAATAGGCATGTCTCATTGTGACGAGGTGGGACATTTGATGAGCGATGTTGTAAATCCTGATGGTTCAATATCAAAACACTGCGTTAGAACACTGCATGCCGAACAAAATGCAATTATCCAGGCTGCTCTGCACGGCATATCAACCGAAGGTTCTACTCTATATGTAAAATTCGAACCTTGCTTTATATGCTGTAAGATGATAATTAATGCTGGAATTAAAAGAGTGGTTTGCCAGAAAAAATATCACGCTGCCGAGTTAACCAGGAAATTCTTCAAGGAAGCTGGCGTGGAAATAGTTTATGTAGAGGACAAAGTAGAAAATTATCCTAACCAGTGATTTTCTTCATAAGTTCGTCTATTCCTTTATGTAAATTCTCTAGTCCTTGCTGGTCATTGTTTATCTTAAAGTCAGCCATTGCTACGACTTTTCCTAGGCCCAGTTCCTCAACATCTCTTTTATCCCTCTGTCTAAGGTCGTTTATGCTTATGTTAGGGTCTTCCAGTCTCCTCCTAGCAAATCTTATTTTCTCGTCAGCCTCCACGAAAATTAGATAGAATTTCTCAAAACTCTTCCTAAATAGATTAACCTCTTCTACAGATCTGAAACCATCGACAACAACTTTCTCAAAATTGTCTGACTTTATTTTTTCAACCAGTTTTACAGCCAAGATGTCCCATCTGCCGCTCGCCTTTCTCATCATTTCACCAAGCTTTGATAAAATGTTTTTCTGCTCCTCATAGCTCTTGCCTTCCAGCAAGTCTCTCTTCTCGGCCTCCTCTCTCAGAACGTCGGAGAAGACGAGCCTTGTAAATCCGTATTTCTCGACCAGATATTTAGAGGTCTCGCCCTTTCCAGAGCTTGCCAGACCAGTTAATCCAACAACCAAAAGCATATAAATTTATAAGGTTTTAATTAATTAATTAAACGGTGTTTTCATGGTAGTAAAGTCTCACGGACCTAGAAGAAGGACAAGAGAGAAGTTTAGGAGATCTGTAAAGGCCTCTATAAATGAGTTTTTAAAAGAATTCGAAATAGGTGACAAGGTCGTTATAGATATAAACTCTTCTTCTGAGGGCGGCATGCCCTTTAGAAGGTTCCAAGGATTGTGCGGGGGGATTGTTGAGAAGAGGGGAAGGGCCTATGTGCTGGAGATAAAGGATGGCAATAAAACCAAAAAAGTGATAGCCAATCCGGAGCATTTGAAAAAGATATAATTATTAAATACTCATTCTATAGTAAGCGGAGGTCCGATAGTCTGGTCAAGTCGGCAGGCTTGAGGATGGTCAGCAAAAAGCCTGTTCCTTAGTGGATTCGCAGGTTCAAATCCTGCCCTCCGCATCCTGGTCCAGGTTCAGTGCATACGCTAGTGCGAAAAAACACAGTAAATTTAGAAGAATATCAACTTTATCGCTGATGCAATTATTACTATTGCGAATGCAAGCTTAACAAACTTGTTTCCTTTCTTAATCGCTGTTCGAGTACCAATGTAACCTCCTAACGCCATTCCAATCAGTAGAACAATTCCGACTTGATAATCGATAATTCCAAAATATGCGAATATTATTGTTGCAGTAACCGCACTGAAAACCGAAGATATTCTGTCAAGAGCCATTGATTGAATCAACGGCAGTCCTACGGTAAAAACGAGTATATATATTACTATAAGTCCAGCGCCGGCCCCGAAAAATGCGTCGTAAACTGCTACAAGAAAATACGCCGCATAACCGAAGTTTCTGTACAGTTTAGAAGGCTTCTCGCGCTTTAAGCCCTTATTTTTAATGAATATCAATGGCAACGGCAATAAAATGAAAATTCCGACGATTTTCGATAGCAACTGAACATCAATCTGTACTAGCAAATTAGCTCCAATTATCGATCCGATTATTGCTAGAATAATAAATACCGGAGCATAAGAATAGATTATTTTCTTCGATTTTGCGAATTTGTATATTGACGAACCTGCCAAGCCGAGGGAACCAAGTCTGTTAGTTGCTATCGCGATGTTTGGCGGCAACCCCATTAAAATTAGCGCAGGTATTGAGAGCAAACCGCCTCCGCCGCCTGCTACACTACCTATGAAAGAGGCGGCTATGCCTACGATGAAAACGATAACCAAACTGATTGGATCCATTTAGTTCACTCTTAAATTTTACGTTCGAATGATATTAATATGAAATCCATATTACTCGATACAAATGTTAGGTTTAGGCTATAAAATTAGTTCTAAATAGTGAAACCATTTTTCTATTCTCATCTTTACACTCATTTTAACAACATAGATACGAACCTCGGTCCTGTAGCATGCCCTCCGCACATGTGAACTCCATTTAATCTCACCTTCTTCTTGATTAGCAACTGGAAAGAAGTGCTAGAAAAATAAAAGGAAATTTCTGAAATAACTTGGAATTATGGAAGATTAATTTCATTAAAAAATAATATTCTACTTATATCATTTTTTAAAAATAATATCTCCCTGCCTACTTTAAATTTACTTATAACCTTCATTTTCTTATTTCTTATTATTTGTTCAGGATCCCTCAAAACCAATTCCTTAGTGTCATCTTCTCCAAAAGAATGTAATTTGCCTATATATTCTTTTCCATCTTTTGTAATTACAATTAAATAGCCACCACGTGATATTAATTTATTAAGAGATCCATGCCAACAATCTCCATATACAAATTCTTTTCTTATCGTTTTTTTAATTATAAATCCTAAAAAAAGGCCTAATAAAACTGGTAAAGAACTTAATAAAAATAGATAACTTGGAGAAAATATATTTTCTTCTAAAGTCTCTATATTTTGAATTCCAGTTATTAAACTAAAAATAATATAAATTGGTAAAGTGCTAATCAAACTCCATATTGTTATTTCAAACTCAGAGAATTTACCACCTATAGCAGTAATACGTCTGAATAACCAAGAAAATATAAATCCTGGAATTATCAAAATTATAACTATTATTATTTCAGTTAGTGATGGTAAAACCAATTTTATCACTCGCTTTCATTTTTCTTAATATTCTTAGAGCTTGGCTCTGGTATTTTAGGTTGTTCGTCAGTAGTTATTTTAGCAACTTTAATTTCCTTTAAAATCATAAAAGACTTTGTTTCAGTTTTAGATTCTTTTTCAGTTTTTTTATTATCAGTCATATTTATCAATTAAATATTTGTTTCAAGTGTTTAAAAACAGCTCTTGATTCTTCTATAGAATTCATTAAGTAATAATTATATAATTATAGTAATGTATGATGTGGTTGGAAGATAGAGAGATAGAGAATATAATTCATATAAAAATAACTAGTTAATTTATTTGATTAGTAACACTTTAATTCTTAATTTTCTATATTCTTAATTGATTGAAATGAGCGATTTATTAGATTTTTTAAAGACTCAAGAAGGCATTTCATTATTATTAATGGCTTTTGTCCCTGGTTTTATATTGATATCTTGCCTAAGGCATTGGTTTGGTAAACTTGGAAGTTTTTCAGAATTTGAAACTATTTTTTGGTCAATCCCCTTAAGCTTAGTCTTTAATGCCGTTTCCTACGTAATCGGGGGTTTAAACATCTATACAGTAAGCGGTTTAGATAAATCTGCTACTGTTCTTTCAATAGGTCTGTCTAATTCATTAGTCATATTTTTTGTTCTTTTATTTGCATATTTCTATAAGATAGAGAGAAGCAACATTATAAAGAAAATATGCATCGGGATTATATTTTTCATAATATTTATTTACATAGGACTTTTACTACATCCGTTTATAATCTATGTTGATGAACCATTTTATACAATAACTATTATATTAATTTCTTCCTTGACAACGTACGTGATTTACAAATTTTTAAAGACGGATAAGGTTTCCACAAAAAAGAAAAATAAAACTCAAAATGAAAGCTTTAATAGTTCGCAATCTTCAGAAGATAAAAATAATGAAATTAGAAAAAATAAAGGTGTAGAAAATATCTTAATGCTGTTTCTAGCTTCACTACTTGGCTTTATAGCAAGTGATATGTTTCCTATATTTAAGGGAGCTCCTTTAATCTTTCAGGCATACGCTGTTTTATGGTTTTTGTCTGTTTGTGCCTTACTATATGTTGCATTTAATTGGATAGAAGTTTTTAAAGTAAAATTAGCTGTAAGAATACCCATTCCTAAAGGATATGAAACATTAGTAATGATAATTATTACAGTAATATTAGTAATAATTGTGTTTGTTTCTCCTTCATTGATTATTAGTTGGCTCAAAACTCTACTGAAAAATTAAATCTATAAATATTCAATGCATGCATATAATTAAAAGAAACAAAATTTTCGAGAAGAAAGCGGGGTTAATTGGAGTTCTAACGTACCCTCCGCATGTCTTATGATTCAGTATTCAGAATATACGTACACAGACTTCAGGATTTCCTTGAATAATTTACAATACTACCAGGGAAGGGCGACTTCTTTTTGGTGGTTGAACTTCCCCTGATATCTTACAGGACTCTTGACTGGCACGACATACAGCGGAATTATCATGTCATGATGCAGACCAAAATTCGGATCCGAAGGCAGAATCTCAGTGACTATGACTCCATCGCTTCCAGGCTTGATGAACGGGGCGTAGCATATGGTAGAGTGGTGAATGGGATCGCACTTTGGCAATAATCCAGCATAATTTGGACCGAGCTTGACTCTCTCGCGGGTCCTTCCAATCATGAACCTTGCATAATATTTCTGGCCATAAATGGACAAGTCTATCGGCATAAAATCATACGGATTAAAGTTCTTCCTGTCTATGGTGAATCCTTCGAAAGCCTTCACTTTTTGGTGGAGTCTCAAGTCAAGATAAGATGTGAATGGGTAGCAACACTGATCGTCGTCAGGATTGATTATTCTTGCTGTCAACTCATTAGCCTCTCCGAAGTCTCTTGATGTTTCATCAAACACCCTTAGCTCATCAGTACCCATGATTCCAGCCAACTCCTTCCGGGACAAAACAGTTGTTCCCTTATCATACAGTGTCAGCTGGCTGATTGCATCACCTTCATATATTACATTGTTGGCAAAGCTGAGAACCGCGTCATAAAAATGGCCGTCTATGTTGTCCTGGCTAAATCCCGCAATACCGCATCTTGCGTAGCTGCTCCTCTTTGTCAGGGAATAATCGATATCTTCGTTGAATTTGAAGCGCTCCTTGTAGCGGAGCATGTATGTTCCTGCCGATGCATGCTGATCTGGCGGCAGCTTCCACTTTCCATCACATGGTTTGATCTCCTTGGATAGGGTGTTGTCCAATCCTAAAAGTTCCATGGTATTGCTGAACCTGCCCTGCTCAAATGGATTATGCAAGTCATAATACCCTTTCATCAGAAGGCTAAAATCTTCCTGAGGTACCTTGAAAACCTTGTCGACGCTAAGATCTATCGAAATTTCCCCAATCTTGGGAGTTGGATCAACTTCCAGAGATCCCTTTGAAAGAGCTTCTCTGATTTCCTTTTCAGTCCAAATTGCCATATCAGTAAATGTACTGAAAAAAATAAATGCTTGCGCAAAGAAGAATAGTAGGTCTTTTTTTATTTTCTTCTATTAAGTATTTTTACATTTATTAAATTATTCCACTCTGAACCGCAAGACAAGCATGCCCTCCGCACATAGGATGTTCTTCACAGCGGACGTGAGGGCAGCAATAGGCATTTAAAGATTACTTTCTTATGAAATCATGAGAAGCATGAGCGAGATATATCAGTTTAAAGTTTACAATGCTGATGCAACAATGGAAAATGGTGGGTTGACTGTCAGACTGTTTTATCCCAGAAATCCAGAGCCTATAGACAGGATAATAAAAGAAAACCTACCATTTGGTGTAAATGTTTTTGAAAGGTTGATCAGGGACGGGTATTCAAGAATAGCTGATGAAAAAAATCCAATAAAAACCGCTTCTGCAGGTCTGTTGTATCTGTTGGAAGATGGGAGATTCATATGCCACAGAAGGGACAAGGACGCGCCGACCCACAAGCTTTATCACAGTGCTAACGCTGGATATACGAAATCTAAAGAAGCGTTGTACACTGAGAAAGGTCTCAGTGAAACTGGCATCAGAGAAGCGGTCGAGGAGTGTTTGATCGTTACTCGGGAAGAAAAGCCTCGCCTAGTCGTGCCCAATTACTCAAGTGTCTTTTCGACTGTTTCTGAAATAACTGCAAAAAATCTTGGTCTGATCTTGGAGCCAAAATATACAAATGCAGAAGTTGTTGAACCCACTGATACCCTAAAGGTTTTCGATGCAGACGAAAATCTGATATTCAAGCATAAAGCTTTCATCGATTTAATTTATGAATCTTCTACAAGCCTTATTGCGTTGGACGTTGTGAAACTGCCGTTCTCTTCAGAAGAGGTTTTGCCAATAGCTTCCGAAGGAACTGAAAAAGACGGCAAGTTCATTAATTTCAATCTCGAATCTTATGTAATTCATACTTCTGAAATAGCAAACAAACCTTTCGGATCTATATTGGAAAATCCAAAGGTGTATAAGACCAGGATTGAAAAGGGGAAACCTATAATATACAGACCAGAATACACCGAACCTTACCTAGGACCAGACGAAGTGCAAGTTACCGATCCTCATGTGTGGGCGCCAGAAAATATGCTAGTTAGAACTTTAAATGCTATTGGAGTCGAGGGCTACAAGTGGATGGAGATGGAATTGTGGAAGGAAAAATCGAAATTAGAAGGCAAGAGCATTCTGCCTGCTTCTGTTTTGAAGAACTGATATCGCAACCTCTAAGCAGATTCTCTGAATAACGAATCAACTTTTATAAACTTAGTTGTCAATTAATTAATGAAAGGTGCTATTATCACAGACGATGTTAAGTTAAACAGACCGGACATTCATATCGCGGTAATTCCGGACGGGAACCGTCGCTGGAGCAAGAAACATAACAAGCCAGAATGGTACGGTCATGTTGCAGGCGCTGAAAAGCTTGAGAAGGTTCTTGACTGGTGCTTGGAACATCCTGAGATCAAAATGATAAGCGTTTACGCCCTATCGACGGAGAACCTGAGCAGAAACAAGAAAGAACTGAACAAGCTATGGTGGGTTTACGAGAAGAATTTCAGAAAAATCCTGAAATCCGAGAAGATTAGGAGTAACAATGTCAGGGTCAACATATTAGGCGACAGCGGCATATGGAGATCAGATGTAAGACAGGCGGCAAAGGACGTGGAAAAGGCAACGTCCAACTATGCAAACATCATATGGAACATCATGATAGCTTACGGAAGCCAGTTCGAAATATTAAGCGCCATCAAAAAGGTTGTCAAGGCTGGAGTAAAGGCAGTGCCTCCCTTGAGGAACAGCTTCGTGAAATACCTGATGATAAACAGGCCTGTGGATCTCATAATACGCACAGGCGGCCAGTGCAGGCTCTCTAATTTCTTGTTATATCAGGCAGCCTATGCTGAAATATACTTTTCCGATACCTTGTGGCCAAACTTTTCGAGAAAGGAGTTTGAAAAAATATTGAGATGGTTCTGGCTACAGAAGAGAAAGTTTGGCAAGTGATTATTTCTCGGGTTTCATGAAAGGAAAGAATATAACGTCTCTTATGGATGCTGAGTTCGTGAGCAGCATAACCAACCTATCTATTCCTATGCCGATGCCACCCATTGGCGGCATTCCATATTCCATGGCTCTTATGAAATCCTCGTCAAGGGCTTCTGTCCATGGTTCGTTGACTTTCTTCCTAATTTTGACTTGTTCTTCTAGAAGTTTTTTCTGCAAAACAGGGTCATTCAGTTCAGAGTAAGCGTTGCCTAGTTCAAAACCACAGACAAATGGTTCAAACCTTTCTATGAAATCGGGATTGCCCCTCTTTACCTTGCATAGTGGGACCGTCTCTTTCGGATAGTCCATCAATATGGTAGGATTAATTATCTTGTCTTCAACGCTTTCAAACAAAGCATTTATCATTTCACCCTTCGTCATATCACCAACTTCTATCTTATGCTTTTCAGCGACTTTTCTTAATTCTTTTAGGTCCATTTTGGTGACGTCCTCTCCCAGGTATTTCTTGATAGCATCCACCATTGTAAGTTTCTCCCATTTGGCAAGATCTATTTTATGGCCTTGATACTCTATCTTGGTAGTTCCGAGAACCCTTTCTGCTACGCATTTAATCAGTTCTTCAAACAAGTCCATGACCCCATTATAATCTATGTACGACTTGTAAAACTCCAGCATCGTGAATTCTGGGTTGTGCTTCAAGTCTATTGATTCATTCCTAAAATCTTTTGCAAACTCGTACACCCCATCGAATCCACCGACTATGAGTCTTTTCAAATACAGTTCATCGGCTGTTCTGAGAAACACGTCTTGTTTTATATCATTCATAAGCGTCTTGAAAGGTTTTGCTGCCGCACCCCCGTATATTGGTTGGAGTATAGGCGTCTCTACCTCTAGGAAACCTTTTTTGTTTAGGAATTCCCTTATGGCATCGATTATCTTAGTTCTTGATATGAATGTTTTTCTGACTTCGGGATTCATTATCAAGTCTACATATCTTTGTCTGTACCTTATCTCAACATCCTTTAGTCCGTACCATTGAGAGGGCAGAGTTCTAATAGCCTTGGATAATAAAGTTAATTTTTTAACCAATATGCTCAGTTCACCTTTCACGGTCTTTATTATTCCACCTTCCACGCCAACTATGTCACCAATGTTTACCTTAGATAATAATTCATATTCTTTTTCAGAAACATTATCAGCGCCAATGAAAACCTGCATGCTTCCAGAAGAATCTTCTACGTCAGCAAAGCTAAGTTTCCCGTGTTGTCTTTTTGATTTGATCCTTCCTGCTATTGCTACTTTAATGTCTTCTATTTTTTCTCCGGCTTTGATGTTGGAATATTTTTCTACTATGTCCTTTATAAAATTAGTTCTATCAAAACTGTAAGGGTATGGATCAAAACCCATCTTCCTTATCTCTTCTAATTCTTTAGACTCGTCCATTTATACCACTAATAATGACTTTATGAAAATATTTATATTGTCAAACCATATAAAAGAAGCATATGATAGACCTTTATTTTTTATCCGTGATACTGTTCTTTTCAATGCTAGCAGTTTTGATATACAGGGACAGGAAGAACATAGATTTTAAATATTACATCTTGTTCATGAGAAGGACAAAAAGGTTCAGAGATGTTTTGGATAGGATAGCTAGGAAATCAATTCTGTTTTGGAAGATAGTGGGGACGATTGCCATTGTTGTCTGTCTCTATTTCATGGCGCAAGGCACCTATGCTCTCATTAACACTGCCTACTTAGTTTACACAGGTGTTATAACCCAACCAGCCTTGCAGATTGCCCTTCCAATACCATCAAGCCAGATGACTGTTGGTCCGGGCTTTATCGGCATACCATTCTGGTTCTGGATAATTGTAGTAGCAGTGATATTGATACCTCATGAAACATTCCATGGCATTATTGCAAGAGCTGAGAAAATAAAATTAAAGGACGTCGGTCTTCTGTTGTTGGCGATTTTTCCAGGAGCTTTTGTCGAGCCTGATGAGAAACAACTTGAAAAATCCAAGACAATGACCAAGTTAAGGATATTTGCTGCCGGGAGCTTCATTAACATATTGATAGGAATTTCTGTTATGTTTCTGGTTCAATACCTGATTTGGGCGCCCAATACCAACGGTTTGCTAATAACCAGTGTAAACGAGACGTCTCCAGCTGGTCTGCTAGGGCTAAAGCCAGGCATGGTTTTAGAGAGCATTGATGGCAAAGGAATGAACATAACTTTTAACGACTATTCATTCTTATTCTTGATGGTGCCAAAATCAAACACAGAAAATATAACTTATGTCATGTCAAACTTGATTTTGTCAAGAAGACTTGAAGATTACAAGCCTGGGGACGTTGTCACGCTAAACGTTGATGGCGCAGAACACGCCTTAAAATTAGGAGAGCATCCTCAGATAAAAGATTTTCCTTTTATTGGAATAGGCTCGAGAGTCAATGTAAGGGACATTAGTCTTTTCTTGATAGTGTTTCCAATTCTAGGAATGATAGCATCCTTAAGCATGTTGGTGGGAATTTTTAACATACTGCCAATCTATCCTTTGGATGGCGGATTGATTGTCAAAGCCATAGCAGAAAGATTCTTCAAGAAAAAGGCAAACAAGATAACCATGGCAATAACCATTTTCCTAGTAATCATTATAATATATTCTTTTGTTAGCGGTTTTATAAAGTTCTAAACAAGATTTCATTTTCTATGAATATTTAAAAGAAGAGTTTAAATCTTTTATCATTATAGATTAAGATATGAAGTATTTTAGACTATTAAAAATTAAAGGTAATCATTGCCATTTAAGAAAATATTTTGATACGTTAAATGGAGAAACTGATGGGAAAGAAATAAGTTTGCATGAAACAGATTATGTTAAAGACTTGGAAGAAAGGCCAGAATACTTTATAGGCATTACAACATCAGAATTTAAAAAATTAAATGATAATACTTATGCTTTTTTTGAAACAATATACACAAATGAAAAATTTTTGAGTAGCTTTAAGAGTTTTTTAAGGGCAAGTTCTAAAGATGTTAAAGCTAAAGAATTTGAAAATGTTCCAGATAGATATAGAGGGTGGTATAAAACTCCATTTACTTTAATTTCAGTTGATGCAACCGAGGTTGGTGCTATATTACATGAACATGGCAAACTACCAAAATTAATTGGTCACAAAGAAATATTCCATGGAGTTGATTTTAATAGCAGTTCAACTCTAAGAATTGTAGAAGCTAAAACAGTTGAAGAAAGATTAAAAGAAATTGAAAAAGAACATTCTTCTCATTTCTCTGCAACAATAGTTCAAGCCTTTCAAAGTGATAAAATAGCACTTAAGGTAAAAACTAAAGCCTTAGAAATAAAACAAGGCGGATTCCACTTCGCAACCACAGAGAATTAATATTATTAAATATTTCGATTTTCACTAGACGAGAATAATTTATGGAATAATCTTCAATTCTTTTATATTGCTATTCCTGACGAGAAGCTCTCTTATGGTTTTTATGTTGATTCCTTCTTTTCCTATCACCGCGCCTCTGTCCCCTTGGCTTATGGTTACTGTTGCTTTCTCATCCCTCAGATCAATCTTCTGCGCCCTTAATATCAAGTTCTTTATGAATTCTCTCTCGTCCTCGGCCCACTCGAAAACCTTTATTGGCTTGTCGAGCATTCTTTCTGCGGTCTTTATATTATTCCCGTTCTTGCCTATGGTCATGGCAATTTTTCCAGGGTTTACAAGAAAATAGATAGTATTAGAACAAATGCAATCCCTAACTTCTGTTCCTGTTATATTCTCAAATGCTGTTATTACCATCAGAGTATTATTATCAAAGTTTCTCATTCGTTTCACTCAGTATAGCTAAAGTTGATATTGAAAATGGTTTTCCGCAAAATATGCCCAGCTGTTTTGCTGTTCCGTCGAATTTTTCCAGTTGTATCCCGGTCAATTTGGCATAGTGTTCGAGATCTTTTCTAACCTCTTCAGTGCAATTGCTTGCTAGTAAAATCTTTTTTACTTTTCCTAACTTTAAATATTTTATTGTTCTTTTACTTCCTAGAACAACCTTTTTTTCTTCGAGCGCGCTTCTCAAGTCCTCTGTCATAGAATCATTTTTTAATTTTAATGTTTTTAAATCTATCGTACAACCTTCAAATAATCCAATAGTGTTTCTTCATACTTAGAATTGCTGATTAATAAATTCACTTGGATTCTTTCTTGGGTTTGAAGACCAGTTTAAACATCCCCGTGCCAACAGGTACGACTTGGTTTATTATGACATTCTCTATTATTGAGTCGAGCGTGTCTATCTCAGCCTTGATAGCGGCCTTGGTCAAGTGTTTAATGGTCTCTTCGAAGTTTGCCCTTGCCAACACAGAGCCCTTTGAGCCTGCGACTCCATATCTGCCTATGGCCTTTATCCTTCCGTCCGCGGTCATTATGTCGGCGACAAGCATTATATGTCTAACGTCAACGTCCAAGCCTCCGTCCCTCATTGTGTTTGATGCGAAATCAACTATGGCCTGCCTCGTTGCCTCGATACCGAGTGTCTTGTATATCTCGTGTATGTTGTTCGAGACCGTTCTTTTTGCATCAACCCCAGGTATGTTCAATACCTTGGGAAGATTGCTTCCAAGCGTGTTTATTATCCATTCGTCTTCCTTCTTGATGACCCTAACCTCTGAAACACTTTTTACACCTTTTATGTGAGCCTTCAGTATTCTTGCCTTTAACTTTTGCATCTGCTTTATCGTTATATCGCCTTTGGATTTTATCAGTATGCTCTCTTTTGTAGTCTTTATGTCAAGATCCTTGAACAACAGTTTTAGAATCTCTGGTATCTGGCTGACCTTTACTTCCCTCTCTTTGATTTCCTTAAAGTCCAGAGGTATTTCAATTCTCATGTTAAGAATATCAATAGCAGGCTCTATTGCTATATCAACCAGTTGTGTTTCCTGTATGTCAGCTGCCACTTCAAATGCCTTTTCCATTGTGTTGTGCTTCTTGTCCAAATAAATGGTCATCATTGGCGTCTTGGGACTTCTCCTGGCGTCAAATATCTCCACCAGTCTTGGCAAACCTAACGTAACCTTAATTTCAGAAGCTCCTGCCAGGTGGTACGTACGCATGGTCATCTGGGTTGCTGGTTCGGATATACTTTGGGCAGCTACGACACCAATGGCTTCGCCAGGCTCGTAGCAACTGTTCTTATACAAGTTAATGACGCGCTCTATTGCTTTTTTCTTCTGGGCTTCTGTCGGCTTGAATTCTTTGAAAGCGTTACCCAAGTCATCCACTATCTTCGGAGGTAAAACATCTTTTAGTTCGCTCATTTTCATTTTTTCACCTTATCACAGACTTTACTATTGACTTTACATCTAGGAATCCCCAATCAGATTTTGAAGGGTCAATATTATCCTCCCCTGGGGTGAACTGTATCAAAATGTTCCTATTGTCCTTAACAGAGAAGCGATAATCAATCTTTAGGTCTTGCAACGCGTTCATCAACCTTCTCTCCAAATAACCGCTGTGCCTAGTTCTCAAGGATTTGTCCATGAGCGATTCTCTGCCAGACACTGCTTCAAAGAAGAACTCAAACGGATTCAATCCATTCTTAAAACTGTTTTTAGCAAATCCGTGCGCTTCTGGTGAAAGATCACCAACAGCAAAGTGGGACAAAGTTCTGTTCCTATAACCTCTGTTTATTCTTTCTCCCAATATTCTTGCCTGCCCCAAGCTCGCAACCAACTGTGTCAAGTGAGACATTGATGCTCTTGCTCCAGACTTTATCATTACGGTTGTACAACTTTCCTTTATGTTCTCCTTTATTATTCTTTCTGCGTCTTCTGTTGATTTTGATAGAGCTCTTAGTATGTGCGCCTCCAAGCTTTCTCTCGCATTGCTTCCAGGCAATATTTCTATCTTTCCTTCCTTGTATAGGCTTATGAGTTTCTCAACTTCTTTTTCTGACGAGTCCAATACCTGTTTGACTTTTTCCAAAATTCCTTCCTCCATGTCAAACTCGTCCAATCCGATCGTGAATCCTATTCTGTCCAAGTATTTGATGCCAATTGAAGCAACTCTGTCTATGAACTTGTGTGCCACATCAGTTCCGAATTCTTTTTCAATAACATCAATAAGCTTTCCGTTCTCAGAGCTTATTGCTTTAGAATCTATAACACCTCTTTTAAGTTCTCCGCCCTTTATGACAACGTAACCATCGTTCTCGCAAGTTCCCTTTACGCAATTTTCACAACCGCACACCTTTGCTTTGAAGTCTATGTATAACTCCTTGGGCAAAAGATAACTAAATATCTCTTTTCCTGTGAATGTTTTTTTGTCAGGCAGATCAGCATAAACTCCCACATCAGCCAATAGTTTGAAAGCTTCTTGTTTAGTTAATACAGTGTCCTTGCTAGTGAGCTTGAAGCAACCTGATATGTGATCTTCTTTGCAACCTATTATTGGACCGCCAAACCTAGGAGACCTTATATGCCTCTGCACTTCCATTAATAATTCAGCCTCTGCCCTTGCCTCTTCTGTTTGGGGTACGTGCAAGTTCATTTCATCTCCATCGAAGTCTGCGTTGTAAGGTGGACATGTGCAAAGGTTTAATGTAAAGGTTCTCCAAGGAGTGACTCTAACCTTGTGAGCCATTATAGACATTCTGTGAAGCGATGGCTGCCTGTTGAATAGAACGATATCGCCGTTTTGCAAGTGCCTTTCGATGATGTAACCAGGTACCAATTCCTTTACTATCTCCTCTTTTGTTTCGTCCGACACCTTCTTTCTCTTTTCATCAGGCCTTACCACATAATTGGCAGAGGGCCATGCAGGAGCTCTCATTATCAATTCTTTGA
>CAYGWD010000012.1:0-30994 GCA_964353745.1 uncultured archaeon | reverse complement strand
TTTAATATAACGGTTAATGCTACAGATTCGTACAATAATACAGGAGAAAATTATAAAACACTTACAACAACAGATGAAACAACAACTATTATTAGCGGAGGTGGCGGCTCAGGAGGATTTGCACCATCAGCAAAAGAAAAACCAAAGAATTGCACTGACGGAACTTTATACGATCAGTGCTCTGCAAAAAGACCTTATTACTGCTCTAATGGAACCCTGACTAGAAAGTGCTCAATATGCGGTTGCGATAACTCTGATTATGGATGCCAACCAGACGGATATTGCGCGTTAATCAAGGAAGAAGACTTTAACTTTAACTTGAGCGCGGCAAGGTTAGAAATAAAACAGGGGGGAGACAAAGAAATAACAGGTGTCCTGAAAAACACTGGCAACACAGTCTTAGAATTAATGTCATTTTATAATGCTTCAGAGCATTGCTGCAACATCTCCATGCCGCCAAGCTTTGAGCTGAAAGAAAAGGAAGAAAAAGTATTTACCATATCAATACATGCCCCTCTATTCGCAGTCGTAGGAGACTATCCAAACACGACCATAAGCATAGGCACCAGTCTTTTCAGAAAGGACAAAACCATTGACATAATAGTAGGACAGTCTCAACATTATAACTCTTTGAGTGAGTTAGAAAACGAATTGGCAGACATAGAAAATAAAATTCAAGAGGTCAAGAAAGCGGGGATAGACACCAGTAACCTAGAGGCAATGGTCGAAAAATCCAGAGCACTCCTACAAAATGCAAACAGCTCTATAGCTGGTGACCAAATCGACGTCTTGTCCGCCTCTTTAGCAAACCTGACAAGCAATAATCAACTTGTTGAATCGAGATTGGGCGGGTTAAGAAACCAAGCATTTTTGCTCCAGAACGCTTGGCTAATCGGTTTATTCGTGGTCATGAGCTTCACGACGATGTACATGGTTCCCCAAGTCTTACTGCCGTTAAACAAAAAGGAAAAGGAACTATCAGAATTAAAAGAGGAGGAGGAAACCCTAGTTTTATCCAGGGTCGAGACTGAGAAACAATATTTCATGAGAAAGATAGACGAGAACACATTCTCAAAAATAATGATTGGTAAGCAGGACAGGATTCTGAAACTGAGAGCCCAGATAAGAGAAAGGGAAAATGAAAGAATCCAATTAATCAAAGCCGTGAGCCCTCTTGCAATGGCAACATGGTTCGCCAATGGAATAAAGGGCATACCAAAGAAAATCAAAAATTCTCCCAAAAGTATATTAAATAGAAAAAATAAGAATAATATTGATAGCAATGGAAAGACTCAATAGCGGCGTGGAAGGTCTGGACGAAAAAATGCAAGGCGGTTTTGTAGAGAAAAGTGTCAACCTTGTTACTGGAAAAACGGGAACAGGCAAAACTGCTTTCTGCGCTTCCTTCCTATACGCAGGAACCAAGAAGAATGAGATCGGCATCTACGTAACGACCGAGGAACCTGAGAGCGACATAAAGGCTGACATAAAATCCATGTTCAACTGGGACATCGAAGACTTGGAAAAGAAAAACCTGATAAAATTCTTAGTCCTAGAACCTGTTATCCCTGTTAACTTTGACAAGGACGAGGAAATGGGAAGAATATTAAAAATATACGTTTATGATCTTTATTCGAGGATAGAGGAAATCGTTAAAAAGAACAATGCTAAAAGACTTGTCATTGACTCAACAACGATAATAGAGATGTTCATAAGAGACGACTATCTGAGAAGGGTGGCTTTAATGAAATTAATAAATGACCTGAAGAAACTGGGCATAACAACAATTGTCACAGGAACAGTCCCAGAGGGAACAGACATGCTGAGCATTAGTGGCATAATAGAGTTCTTCGTTGACTCTGTGGTAAAACTAGAGTTCATGCCTGTGGCAGAAGAGTTCAAGAGAACCTTGACCATTAGGAAGATGAGAAGAACAGACCACTCAATATTCATTCATCCTTTTGAGATAACCAAGGATGGACTAAGGGTAATAGAAATAAAATAAAATTGCTTTTCATTTTCGCTAAATTTCAAAACTTCTTCCATAAAAGTTCCATAGCAAGTGAAAATAGGAAGTTTAAAAATTAATTGTCAATTTACGACATGTCCACCAATATCATCATACATCTCTGTAACTATTTCTTGTTTTTCACAACCAGGTCTTTGACATTTAAAAATACGTTCTGTGAACGTGTAATCAAATTGTCTGTATTTAATCTTATCTCCAATATATTTAAATTTATGAAGACCTATCTTACACCAAAGAGATTTCTCAGCTGTATCTTCCTTATCTCCATTTTTAGAGTCAGATTTACCAACTTCAGTCGAATAACTAGAATTTTTCCAAGGAATATATTCACCTCTTTTAACTTTTTTGTCTTCTTCTACAAATTTTAAAAATTCTTCTGTTGATAAATCTTTTGGTTTAGACACTTGATCACTATCAATAATAGAAAACAATAAAGATTTAAACTTAAAGTTAAACTTCTTATTTACACGTACTTCAAGACTTCTTCCATAAAAGTTCTAATGTAAGTGAAAATAGGAAGTTCAACTAGTTGTTACCCAGTATTATTTTCATTTACCAGTGAGAAAGATGTCACTATTTATTTAGTAACAAAGTTTTATATAATCTGAAAATAACTTAATAAATATGAAAATAAAATCTAGAGAACTACAGTGGATTTCTAAAAACCCTGAAAAATTAAGTATGTATGGTGGCAAATGGATTGCCTTAATAGATAATAGACTAATAACTAGTGGTGATTCTCTCAGCATTGTCAGAAAGGAAGCAAAGAAAATAACTAAAAAAGAGCCTTTGATTTTTAAAGTTCCTAGAAAAGATGAGGAGAACTATATTCTATGAAGTTAAAATTTCCTTACATTCTTCTAAAGGATAGATTCTATCCTATAATTCCAGTTGGTTTAATAAGAGGTAAGGAAACTGTAAGAACAGAAGCCTTGGTAGATTCTGGAGCAAACATAAGCATATTTCATGGTGAATTTTGCAGAGAATTAGGATTGAAATTGGAAAATGGAGAAAAGAAAATGTTTCAAGGAATCGGTGGTAAGATTACTGGTTATATTCACACTGTACACCTTAATGTTAATGAACATATGTTTCCATGCAAAGTAGCATTTTCTGATGAAATGATTACTGGTCTAAATATAATTGGCAGAGAAGATTTCTTCAACAAATTTATTGTAACTTTTGATGATGTTAAAAAGGAATTAGAATTAAAAACTGGAAATTAAATATTCCCATTTACAGTAGATTCGAAGACTTTTCCATAGAATATTCAAATTTACTCTGCGATGTTTATGGGTTTTGCCAAGGCCTTTGCCGGCAACGGATTCTTGAATTTAATTTTCAAGGTTCCACTTCTTCCATGCAAACCAGAGACATAGCCTGTGTATTTATTTCCTTTCTCGTCTGTCCAAACAGCCTTCTTGCCAATCAGTTTTCCTGCATCCCTCTTTGTTTTTATCTCAGGCACGAAAACCAAGACTTCTTTTGTATAGGCTATGTGATAGTTTACTATTATACCTTTGGGATCAACAACTTGTCCAATCATATAAAAACCTTTTAGAATTATAATTTTTATAATATAAATAGCAATGAGTAGAAGACTTACTTTTTCTTGGCTTTCTTTTTGCCAACTTCCTTGACACTTTCAGCTACTTTTCCTATTTTTTCAACCTTATCCTCAACATTCTCCTCAGGCAACTGAACCGGCTTGTCAATGAATCTTCTGACGTCATCTATGAACCTTCTCACGTATTCCTTGCTCATGTACACGTCTCTGTCAGTTATCTTTTCAATCTGCTTGTCATCAACCATCTTTTTCATTGTCATCACTTTCTCAAAAATATTAGAGTAAAAGGGGCTTACCAGGCCGGCCTCTACTAAATATTTCTTAAAGGCTTCAGGCAGTTTCTCTGGCTCTTTCGGCAATTTGTTCAAAGACTTTAGGGCAGCTACAGAAGCCTTGACCATGACCTCATAGTTTTTCTGAACATCAAAAGTCTTTCTGTTCAATTCTAAATCCTTTAACAGTTTTTCAAATCTATCCACATACTTCTCAGTCTTTACTATCCATTCGTCAACCTCTGCTCCAGAGATGTCCTTCACATCCTTGTGCTCCACCTTCTTTCTGAATGCTGTGATGTCTTCGAGCATCTTCGCATATTCTTCTTCCAGCAAACCAGGCTTGACCAAGTGCTCTCTGATCTCATCAGCAGCCAACTTGGGAACAGGCGGCCCTACACCCACATACATCAGAACAGCCTGGGCAGCATCCAGCATCGCGTAATACATGTCCTCGGCAATCATATACAGCTTAACGCTCTTAACTCTCTCAACCCTTTTTGGAACAGAGTCTATTCTCTGATGGGCTGCCTCGGGCGTTATCGGGAACTCACCCAACTCTAAGAGCTTTCTCATTGGTATGAAGAAACCTGTGTCGTAGATAGCGTAACCTTCCCTCACTATGTTGTAAAACAATGGATGCGTATATCTTATGCCTTTTATGAACTCTGTCAATGCTAGTATCGGTTGAGGATGCAATCTCGGATCAATCGAGGAAGCAGCAGAATAAATGTCATTGTCTATCTTGCTTCTGATGTCCTCGAATTTTTTCAACGGAAACTTCGTGTCGTCAAATATGATGTAAATGTCAACGTCAGATTTGCCGGTAAAGTCTCCCCTTGTTATGGAACCCCAGACTATCACAGCCTTTATATAACCCTTAAACAATTCTAGAATCTTGTCTTTAAACTTCTCAGACGATTTCAATCTTGTTTCCAGGGAAAATTTCTTTAAATTCTTGCTGACTTTTTTAGACATTTCACCACTAATAGGTAATATAATATGATTGTATTTAAATCTATCTAAACTGCTCCTTTTTCCAGATCTCGGCCTTGCCTTTCTCTGCAGCAGCCTTGCTCAAAAACGTGTATTCTTCCTCAGGCACAACCAGCATACCTTTTATGGGATCGAGGAAATGCTCTCTTATTGTGACTTCCTGTCTTTTGATGTCAGGCCCGTTAGGATCCATGCCGAAGAACTCCAAGGGCAGTTGTTTTAGAGGAACGTCCTTTTCCAAAAACTTTTTCAGCATTCTCATAGACAGTATGGTTGTTTCTCTCCCCGCGCTAGCTCTCTCGTAAATAAACCAGGCATCCTTCATTCCCTTTTTTCTCAAGTCAAACAAAACATCGTAAAGATACATGTGAGCCTCTGAGCCTATGGGAATTGGCATGTGAGCAGGAACATGAGGAGTGGGCCAACCTAGGTGACAAACTTTGATATAAGAAGCTAGACCGTAAGGTATCGATTCTATCTCTTTTTTAGGACTTATGTTCTGCGATAGCACATGCTCAAAGTCGAAGCAAACAGCAACCCACGAAGAACCTATGGCCTTGCACAAGAAAGCCATGTCACGTGGTCTCATAAGTCTGAATAAGCCTTCAACACCAGCAGAACCCATCTGCGTCTCGAAAACAAAATAAATCCCGTACTTTTGCAACAAAGGTTTTGGATCTTTGTATCTGCCTGTATCCTTCGGGTTAAAGTGACCCCATATGTATTTTGCAGAAACAGCAGGAACCCAGTCTTCATTTTTTTCATCGAGTTTTTCGTCAGGAATTCTTTTGCCGACTATGCTGTCCCACAAATAATCCTTGCTTTCCTGCATCCACTTGGCAATTATGATGTAAGATGTCTTTTCAGCACCATACTCCATGTCATTCGAGTCAACATATTCAAACAAAAGTCTTTTAAAAGCTTCTTTTTTGATTTCCTTTTTTTCCTCTTCTGTGAATTCCTTATCTCCATCTTTTTGTCTTCTTTCTGCGACAACTTCATTAATAGAAGAGCCTTTATATCGAATAATGTGCGCGGCAGTAATCAAATTATCATCAATAGCACCTATAGCCCATTCTAAAATCTTTGGGTTTTCTTCCAAGAACTTTCTAAAGGGTCTACCCCACGGGTCAACAAGCTTTGTTGGTTGCAAGTCCTTTCCTAATCTAATGTACGGTGTTGTCTCTGAAGGATGAATGTTGACGTACTTTCCACCCAAACCTCCACAGCCTTTAATGTGTTGTATCAACCTCTCGTGAGAATGGAAATAATCTGCCTCCAGAGAAGAATCCAACATTCCCATTGGTTTCTCACCACCACCCATGGCGTATGACTCACCGTGAAAACCAAGCCCAATACCTAGTTTTTTCATTCTGTTCATGCCTTCTTCCAAATAAGGTTCATTTAATTCGGTGATAGATTCCATGTCAACCTGAGTAAAATTAACGCCTTCGACAGCTCCCTTGAACATTTTTCTTGGCATTGTCATAAGGCTCTCTTTTTCTGCTGCCTCGGCTACAGAATAGAAACCGCTTGAAAAGCCTATGACATAACCCTTTAACATCATTCAACACCCATTTTATTTTTAAGGAATTCCGCAACTATTCCTAAATGAAGAGCAGCATACTTGCAGTAATGTTTAGTTACTCTGTCCTTCAAGTTTCTTTCATACGGTCCTTGCTTGAAGAAAACTAGATTACCAGCCTTTGGCAGTTTAACTCCTCTAAAAAATCCTGTGTAAGTCCCGAAAGATTTTTCCATGTCTTTCATATATTTCTGCGCTCCTGACAATTCTTTAGGCTTGCCGAACAGGCCTGGAAATTCCTCTTTGACCAACTCGGAAATATCTTTTTCATCGAATCTTATGCCAAGCATCTCGTCGATATATCTCTCCATTTCCAGGTCTCTGCATTTCAATTCAAGAATTTTTACAAGCATGGCGTTTTGAGAAAGAACAAAAATTTTGGTGTAAAAAACTATGTCCTCCATCTCGCCAGTCTGTACTCTTGTCCCTGTCCTGAATATGTTAAAGTCCAGGAACATGTAGTAAAGCTCTCCAGGATCCAAACCAAACTCTCTTCTTTTCCAAGCAGGAATTATTCCGCTTTCCTCGTTTTCAACTATCTCGTCAGCGTATGTTTTATCCTCTAGCCTTATCGACTTGCACTTGTCGCATTGCACTGCCTTTTCAGAATAAAATTTCTTGCATTTAGAACAATACTTTCTTGGGTGGGCCAACCAAGGATAAATAGCAGCCAGACCAGTCTTGGTGTTCAATACTAAATTCTCTCTAATATAATCATCATAAGGAGGTATTATAAAATCTCCCATGACCTCTGCAGCAGGTTTCCTGTGCTCAGCAAACTTCATAGGCTTCCATGCAAATAACCTTATTTTGTTGGCAAAGGTTGACATGCCTGTAATGTCTGCAAAAGTTCTCAGTGTCTCTGCCCTTGTCTGGACCCTTTCCCCTGCCAACCTTGTCATCTTGAATCTTGCTATGTAAGGCTTTAGCCATTCCTTGTACTCTGTTATTGACTTTTCTCTTGACTTTACCAAGCCCTTTAGCATCTCATATCTTTCCTTTGCAGCGCTTCCAAACATCTCTTTCCATTGCACGTAGAGCCTATTCTTGGTAGCGAGTATTACAGCTTCAGCTTTTGAGATTTCATACTTCTTTTCAATCTTGTCCTGATCTACGTCCTCATCCTCTAATCTCATGAAGTCTGCGATTACTGTAGGCCATCTTTGTACAATAGTACGCAAGGCGATAGGCTGTCCCGGCATATCAGTATGAACATCAACCTGGTCAACGAACATTGATCTCAATACATTCTTATCTTTTGACTGGAAATAACCAAGAATTTCTTTGTATTTTCTTATGTCGTGACTAAGCAACTCAAAATCAGCGACTGACTGGGCAGCTGATATCAGACCTGTTTTGATTGTCGACTCGAGCATTTGTTTGGTTGTCATCGTCCTCTCATAATATTCCTTATGCGTTGGAGAAACTTCTATCCACTCGTCGGCCTTTTGAACAGACCATTCCAGCTTTGGCAACATGTAAACCAAGGAAAAATATATTTCAGAAGCTGTTCCAGGAGGCCCAGTAAAATTTAAATTTGAGTATCTGTTTTGAGTTTCTTCTATACCTGGCAATTCTGTTGGACCTACGCATAGGAAACGTCCCAAAGGATAGCCTTTACTGAGCAAATCAGCAGAAATGCCTGGCACACCTTTTCGTGCCCCTAATTCAAATATGGGTTTGTCAACCATTGCTATCCACTAAATATTAGATATATGCCGACTAGGATTAGTATTATTGCTATTAAGATTCCGCTAAACGTGTATCCAGATATCTGATATTCTGTAACATCTGGGAAATATTTCAGTATTAAAAAGCCTATCAAAGCTAATATTAAGCCTATTACCTGAGTAATCATATTAATAAATTTGTATAAAGTTTATAAAAACGTTTATCTAATTATTAGTTGAGATTAAAATGGTATGGGCAAGGGCAAAACTGATGATAGAGGACGATTTGCTGAGTCCTCTTCCTGTAGTTAGAATAAAATTTGCTGGTCAAAATCCAGAGAGATTCTACAAAGAAATGTACAATCTAATGCTACTCTCATTCAGGGTCCATGAACATTCCATCCAGGAAAAAGATTTTCAGTGGAGCAAGGGCGAAACTGAAAAATTTAACATCAGATGGGAAGTGAATAAAGACTTGGATAAGTTTTCTTACTACTTCGTTGAAGTCAGGCTCAATGGCGAAATGGCTAAAAACACCGGCAAAGTGGAAATAGAAGTTGAAGGTCTTCTAAGAACAGAATATCCGCAAGATACTTTTTGGCAAAGAAGCTTAATATACGAGATTCTAAGAATGTTCTGGCACACTACTTTCTATGGCAGCAAGAGAGACGAATATCTAAGAGAAGGAAGAAGGTTAATGTCGCTGTTCTGCGACCAGGTTAAAACCTTAACAAGGGTTTAGAATGCCAGATTTGAAATTGTTAGCAGATGTCTTTTCTCCGCATTATGTTAAAACATTAAGATACGAGGGAGACCATCCTTCCAGAACTCTAAAATTTATGCCGAACCTGATGAAAAGCATTTTCAGAATCACATCGACAAATTTTTACGAGGATGAAATAAAGTGGGACAGATCCTCTGAGAACATAGAGTTCTATGGCCAGTGGAGAGGAAAGGAAACTAAAGATGCTAGAACATCTTCCTGGATAAAAGTCAAGGTCATAGGAAAACAAAACTCAAAGGATAAGAAAGGTTACGTAACCATATACATACATCCCTACCTTGTCACAAAGTTGCCTTACTCTAACTTCATAGACAAAGCTTTATCCTATTCCTACTCGCATTTCTTTTATGGCAATCAGAGGAGAAAATACATAGAAAAACAATTATATTTATCACAGAGGTTTGAACAAGAATTAAGAAAAGAATTGGGGATAAGGTGATATGATGGCTTTTGGTTTCCTTAAGAGAAAGAAAAAAAATGAGGGGGAATTTCCTGAAGAGGTGACAGCACCGTTACCAGAAGACTTGGAAAGATTCAGGACGAGGGAGCCTGAACCAGTCATTCCACCTAGAGAAAATTATGCAAGGCCTACTGATTTTTTTGGGGAAACTGAAAAGAGAACAGAAAACCAGGACAAATTAGACTTGATTCTGCAAAAACTTGAGACAATAGATGTTAGACTAAAATTGTTAGAAGAAAAACTAGGAGTTTAATTATTTTTTCTTTTTTAACTTCAACTTGGTTTCTCTTTCTGTGTAGTCTTCCCTGACCTTTTTCTCAACCTCTTCTTCCAAGCCAAGTTTCTCGACCAATTCTTTGAATCTGTTCCTTATCGTGACCTCTGTTACGCCTATAGCATCAGCAATCTCTCTCTGCGTTCTTTTCTCGCCCTCTAGAACAGCAGCTATGTATAACGCGGCTGAAGCAACTCCTGTAGGACCTTTGCCTGTTGTTGCCTCGTATTTCTTGGCCTCTTCTAAGAATCTTATTGCTCTTGCCTGGACCTTGTCGCTTAAACCGAGCATCGAAGCAAATCTTGGAATATAATCGCTTGGCAGAGCTGGTAAAATTCTCATGTTCAATTCCCTAGCTATGTATCTATACGTCCTACCAATTTCTCTTCTCTCGACTCCTGATGCCTCTGCTATTTCTTCCAATGTTCTTGGAGTTCCCATTTCCCTGCAGACCGTATATAACAAAGCTGCAATAACAGACTCCATTGACCTCCCTCTTACCAATCCTCTGTCAACAGCTCTTTCATAATTCTTAGCAACTTCCTCGTGAACAGACTTTGGCAAGCCTAGAAATGAAACTAACCTCTGTAATTCTGATAATGCAAAGGATAAGTTTCTGTCCTTTGATTCAACCAGTCTTTTTTGCCATTTAGTCAATCTATAATATTGGGCTCTTTTAGAAGGAGTAACCTTGAACAGTTCTCCCCTACCTCTACCAATCTCTGTGGTCAAACCCTTGTCGTGTTTTGTAAAGGTTAAAGGAGCTCCTGCCCTTGTTCTTTTTGAGATTTGTTCCTCATCAAATGCTCTCCATTCAGGAGATGAATCTATCATAGAATCTTCCATTACAAGGCCACATTTGGCGCAAACAATCTCTCCTCTGGTCTTATCTTCCATAAAATATTTGGAGCCGCAATCAGGGCATATTTTTTCAGATTTTTTACTTACTTTTTTAACCATGTTAATCAACCATGCAAATTTCCCAGTTTATTTTTTCAGATAGATCTAAGGGCTGAGGAATGTCCTTGCTTAAAAATGAATAATCAGCGGGATGTTCATCCATACTTTATACACCATATTTACCATATAGTAGTAACTGATTCTAAATTTTGACATTAAATATTTATACGTTTGCTATATTTAAAGCTTTCTGTGGTTTATAAAGGCCTTTTTCCCCATGGCTTTGTTTAAAATATCGCTTTTAGACTATACTAATTAAACACTCTACTTACTTTTTAAACAGAATTCAAAGATTATTTTTGTTCTTGTTTCCAAGGATATTTCGAATCTTCTCTCATTTTTTGTATTGTTTTGTTTATTGCGTCAACCAATCCCTCAGAATCTTTCAAATCACGTTCCATTTCATTTAATTTTTTTATGAACGGTATAATTGATATTGTATTATCTCTTGGAGAATCTGGACCTGCAGTTAAAAATCCGTTTCTTTGAGCAATATATAATTCAATTTTTGTGTTGTCAATAAAATATGCTGTTCCACCAGCACCCTTTAAGAAAGCTGGCACGACTTCTACTTTAGGCCATATTCTTACATAATCTTGGAGACCATCAACACTGAGACTTTTTCTACTACCAACTATAAAATCAAAATCTTTATATTCTCCGCCCATTTCAATTTTATTCTCAAGTTTCACTAAACTCATTTTATCACTTACTGATAGTATCAATAGAAAACTATTTAAATCTACCTAAAAGTTAGGTTCTATGTTCAATTCATACATTTCTTGAATTACCACGCAGATATTATGGCAAAGGACTTTCAGCAAGACCTCATTAACTTGATATCTCTCCGACTTGTTAAATAGGCCGTAATATTTAAACAAAGCCTTTCCCCATATATATAGCAGATTTTGATGCTGCCTTTAGCGCCCATAGAGAGAATAGCAAGGAAAGCTGGTGTCGAGAGGATATCAGCTGATGCTGTAAAGGAATTGGCAAAGGTTGTTGAAGAATTAGGTTGTGAACTAGCCTTGGAAGCTGCTCAGGCCGCCAGGCATGCGAAAAGGAAGACGATTCTTGTGGAAGATATAAAATTTGTGGCCGGAAAGACTTAAGTTTATATTTTAATTCACACCTTATTTTGTTCATGGTAACCACAAGATCATCTATAAAAAATCTTCAAGTGGGAAAATTTATAGTTATAGACGACGAACCTTGCAAGGTCTTAAACGTAACGACTTCTGTCCCTGGGAAACACGGTGGAGCCAAAGCAAGACTAGAGGCAGTAGGCATATTTGACAACAGAAGAAGGTCAATAGTAAAGCCTGCCGACACTGAAATAGAAATTCCTATAGTTGAGAAAAGGGTTGGGCAGGTGGTTGCCATAGCAGGAGACACTGCCCAGATAATGGACATGGAATCTTATGAGACCTTTGACTCTAAGATACCTGAAGAATTGAAAGGCAAATTAATGCAAGGTGGAGAAGTTATTTATTGGATATTGATGGGAAGAAAGATGCTTATGCAGGTAAAGACTTGATTATTCATTAAATGATAAACCCGCCGCTAACGTCTAATTCTTGTTTCTAACCTACCCCTAACGATTTATGATTTTAGTAAAAGGTTAGGTGGGTATTAGCTTTGATAGCTAAGCTTTGGGCTTCACGGCTATTAATAGGTTGCTAGATGACATTGAATGATAGTTTCTCTAGGTTATATGAAAATAACACCATTCTTATACCGGTATATCTCCATCTGATGGGATGTTTAGAAATAGGATGTTTTTGCCTTGAATTTGATGGAGAATGGCTCTTTTAAAGCATAAATTTTTAACATTCCATTTTATTTTATGCAACTTGAGTATGTGGCTACAAATAGGATTCCTGCATCTTCTCAAGAAGACATTAATAAATACTTGGAACTTTGTAGAGATTTTTTCTTTTTCAACGCTACAAGACCTGACATGACTCCAATAACAGAAGACATACATAGGACACTAGTTGACGGTGCAAACTCTATTCATAGCATATGTGAAGGTAAATCGCCCTTAGAAAATCTAAATGTAGTTCATTATGGCAGTTTGGGATTTACATCGCAGATAGATTATGATAAATCTCAAAGAAATTTTAGGTTAAGACTCTTTGCAGACAGAAAATTAAAGGAAAGAGGGTTCGAATCAACTTACGAGCCTATGAGGTATAATCTTACTTCTGGGCCGATTCAACTCGGGTTAAACCCAGTTAGAGAGGTTGAAAGTGGTGTTGAAACTCCAAAACAGAATTTTTCGTTTGAGGATTTGGAAAAGCATCAGGTTGATGTCTTGAAAGGTCAATTAAAATCTTATTCAGAAGAGGCAAAAAGAGAATTAAAACGACCAAAAAATTATGATGATTGGCTTTGGGGCGATGATGAGCATAAGGCAGCTATGAGTGAAGAAATAGAGGAATACCATTTTGAAAAAGAGGAAATTGAAAGAGCTGAAGCCACTGCAAAGGCCTACCAAACAATAGTTGATTACTTAGGCAAGACATCTTTCAAGGATAAGCTAAAAAAGCATTCAAGCTTGTTTGCTGATATGCGTAAAGATTTTGCAAAAAAATTCCCTGCTAAATCTGAGGTTTTTGAGAATACTGCCTTGGGTGTTTTGCCTTGGTTCCATCGCAATCATATGGTAGGAAGTTTTGGGTCAATGCTAGATGATAAGGGTTATATTCCATCATTCAAGCAAGGTGGTTTTGAAGATGGGAGGGCAAACTTCATGGAAGCAGAAATTTGGGTTCCTCCTCAAAGCAACTATTGCAGAAGAATTGTATCTTTATATCCGTACACTCACCTGTACGTAAAAGAATTTAATCAATTACAAGAAGAATTTTGTGATGATGCTGAAGTTATTCAAGCTATGTTTGGTCACGAATTAGGCGAAATAGTACTTGAAGATGAAGCAAAACCTATAGTTATTGATTCTCTTAAATTGTTGATAGGAGACCCTTTAGAAAACGAGCGAATTGGGGAAGAAGAAATGAGGCAAACAGAATCAAGGCATGGAAAACTTGATAAGCTGTTAGCTGATATTGGTTTGGGAGAGCAAACAAAGAAAATGTTAAAACTCTATAGGGATAAAGGGCAAAGTTTACTGCCAAATTATAAATATGATTATGAAACTTCTGAAGCTCTAAATAAAGTTATTAAAGACCTAACAGAGAAAATAAACGCATAGCAAGAACCAAACTCGCAAATCCCAACTTTACAATCATTTTAACAAGTATAAAAGATTTAACTAATTAATTAGTTAACTTATTCATTAATAACCAAACTCGTCGTTAACGTCTAATTCTTGTTTCTAACATACCCCTAACGATTTGTGATTTTTTAAAAAGGTTAGGTGGGTATTAGGTTTACAGAGAGCATTATGCTCTACGCATATTTATAGATTGCTAGATAAGATTTTCCACAGGTTATATGAAAATAACATAGGGAACCAACTAGTTTAGATTTCTTTAGAAAAATAATAAAATTAATCAGTTGGATATGTTAATCCCCTTTCTGTTATACTAAAATATCTTATAATGAAATTTCTGTCTCCTATTTTCTCCTGTTTTAAATCACTTGTGACATATCCTCCATGTTCTAAATCGTTTAGATTAATCATTGCTAATCCCCTATCGATTTCAGCACTAGAAGAAACTTGAGAAAGGTTCATCTCTTTTCCTTCTGTTTTTAGCAATTTCAATATTTTAGTACTTTGGGTTGTTAATTTTGCTTCTTTCATGAAGAATAATTACAATAATTAAAGATTTAAATCCTTCATTTAAATCAAACTCGCAAATCCCAATTTTACAATCATTTTAACAAGTCTAAAAGATTTAACTAATTAATTAGTTAACTTACTCATATCTCAACGCTTCTACTGGTTGTAATTTAGCAGCTTTTCTTGCTGGGAAATAACCTGCTAAAACTCCAACTAAAAACCCAAAGACTAATCCCAAAACTAGAACTTCTGGTGACAAATAAATCAAAGGTCCTTGTTGAACATTATTTTCAGCAAAAGCATTACTTGAAAAACCCAATCGCATGCCATAGGTTATACCATATCCTAAACCAACACCTAATGCATCACCAACAATGCCACCAATTAAACCAAGTATTCCTGACTCGAACAAAAACATTAATAAAATCACGTTGCTGGTTGCTCCAATCGCTTTCATTGTTCCTATTTCTCTCGTCCTCTCCATAACAGATACGTACATTATATTCAAGATTCCTATACCACCTACAATCAAAGATATAGCCCCTAAAGAACTAAGGAATGCTGTTATTATGTTTAATATGCTGGTAATTTGCTCTTCAAAGAATTTGGAACTCAAGACGCTAAAGGTCTTCGTGTCTTCTGTTTGATGATGTATTTGCAAAAGTTTCTCGTTGATATTATCAGCAACAATGCTTGAATCATAGCCGTCACTTACCTTGGCCATTATCTCATTATATTCATTGCTCTCAAACTGGTTTCCAAACAAATCCCTCGCCTGCTTGATCGGAATGAAGACGCTACCGTCTATCGTTGCTAAGAGCCCGCCGCCTTTGTTCAATATTCCAACGACCTTAAAATCAACACCGTTTATATTTATCGATTTCTTAAGGGTAATGTTCTTTGTAAACATATTGTGCGCAACATTATTCCCTATCATTGCAGAATATTTGTCTTCGTCCGTAATGAATCGTCCGTCCTCTAAACCTATTGCCCCCGCTTCTATCTCTTCCCAAGCCTTTTCGTCCTTTACCCCAATCACAGTAATCTTGCCAGACTCGTTATTGCTTTCGACTCTAAGAGAACCAGAAATGATGCCTGTCACTATCTTTATGCCATCAACTTTTGATATTTCCTTCTCGTCCTTTTCTGTCAAAACTATGGCCTTGCCGCCTGAACCCAGATTAGGGCCTTGGGTAAAAGAAACCTTGCCAGGTATCACAGTGATTATGTCTGCCATAAGCTTATTCAATTGGCCTATTATTCTCTGCTCCATTGAAGCCCCAACCAGCATTGTAGCAACGACAGCCGATACTCCTATGACAATGCCTAGAAGTGTTAGAAAGCTTCTCAGCTTTCTGTGAGATAGATTATACACTGCCATAGATGCTATTTCTCTGAACATTTGCTCACTTTCTTCTAAAAAGTTTATTCAAATAGCCTTTCCTATAAATTATGAAAAGAACTATTATTACGACTATCAAAATTATAACCAATGTAAATGGCGTTTGGGTTGGATGCGCTAAAGAATATTCTGATTTAGAAGAAATCTTTATGTTTACAGGGTATATCTGGCTATAACTTTTTCCAAAGGAATCTTCGTAAGTAATGTTAAGGTTTATTGGATAGGAACTTGGATTAACAGAACCTACATTTAAGGATAATTTTTCACTGTCATAATCATCTGAATTTAGATTACCCACGTAAATGACTGTTGGCGTTATGTCAAAGTTGTTTGATTCAACGATGTTGATAGACAGGTGAAATGCCTGTTGGTTCCCTCCATTTGCTATTTTAATTGTTGCAGCACCGCTTGTCCCGGCAGTCACTATATCCTGGGAATCAAGAGTTACTATAAAATTATAGTTGCCTATGATCGAAGTTCCTATTTGCTGCGTGTCTACAAAATTACTGGATCTTGTTGAATCATAATAATTCAACTCAATCGGAATCGTGATCGTGCCTATCGAAGCGTCTGGAGAAATCGTTAAGGGAACTGTCAGCTTTTGATTCTCATATTTATCAAGGCTTCTTATGAAAAATTCACCAGAAGATCCTGATGATATGAAGTTTGAATTTTGAGATAAAGAGACTGTTATGTCCTTTGCTCCACCCTGGCCTTCATTTACCAAATCAAAGTTTAGAAGTACAGTGTTACCAGGCTGTAAATTACCATCAAAGTTCACATTTTCGATTTGTAGTTTCGGGTCTCCCTTTATGGTTATCGGTATGTAAAAATCTTTTTTATACTGAGAATTGCTGTAGTAATAAACTGTCTCCACATAAACGTAAGATGTTGTTGAAGTTGAATTTTCATCAGCCTTTACAGTTACGGCTGCCTGTTGAGACAGTGTTGCAGGTAAATCTCCTAACTCTATTTTATTTCCTGAAACTATACTCAGAGAGGGACCTGCAGTAGGCGTTATCGCAATGCTTTGAACATCAGTTCCTGTATTGGTAACAGTTAGATAAATTGTGGCATATCCTCCTGGCTTTGTGCTGTTTGAAGACAACTGCCAAGCGACATTCAAGGATATTGAAGTGGCTTCTGCCAAACCTGCCATAAGCAAAAACGAGATTAATATAAACAATATTCTTTTCATCTCAACCACCTTTTATTATCTTTCCGTCTTTTAAATTTATAACTTTTTCTGCATGCCTAGCTATTGATGAGTCATGCGTAACTATTATCAGTGTAACTCCTCTCTCATTAAGTTTTACGAGAATGTCCATTATTTCTTTTCCTGACTTTGAATCTAGGTTTCCTGTTGGTTCGTCTGCAAGTATTATTTGAGGATTGTTTGCCAAAGCCCTCGCTATTGCAACTCTCTGTGACTCTCCGCCGCTAAGTTGAGAAGGCCTGTGATACATTCTATCTTCCAACCCAACCATTTTTAACAATTCTTTTGCTCTCTCCTCTCTATCCTTTGCACTGCTTTTAATAAAAGTCATAGGTAGCTCTACGTTTTTCAATGCTGTTAAGGACGGAATCAAGTAGAAAAATTGAAATATAAAACCAATTTTTTCTCTTCTTATTTTTGCTAGCTCATCGTCATTAAGTCTTGATACGTCAACACCATCTATTATAACCTTTCCTCTGGTAGGCCTGTCTAAGCATCCTAGCATGTGAAGCATTGTTGATTTTCCTGATCCTGAAGGTCCCATTATGGCCACTATATCAGATTTTTTGACTTTTAGGTTGATTTCTTTCAGAACATGTAGTTTAATGGCTCCCAAGTCATACTCTTTTTCCAAGTTAACCAGTTCAACTACAGTTTCCATAAAAATCTTATGCTTTAAAAATTTTAAAAAACTACTATTCCTATTATGAACTACGAGATAAATAAACTTTTGGGATTCTACGAAAAGAACAAAAATAGGATAAGAAGTTTTATCAATAGCTGCGGTATAAGTGATGACGAATGCTTATTTGGCGAGTTATGCTTCTGTATTATGACACCTCAGTCAAGAGCCAAGAATTGTAGGGAAGTTGTTAATAGGTTAAAAGCTGATAAAAAATTGTTTAAAGCAGATGAAAAAGAACTACGAAATTACTTGAAGGGAGTTAGATTCCCTGATAAAAAAGTTCTCTATATCATAGAAGCTAGAGAAAAACTTCCTAAATTAAGAGAAATGCTAGAGTGTGAACCCGATGTTTTTAGAGAATGGCTAATGAAAAATGTTAAAGGCTTGGGACAGAAGGAAAGCGCTCATTTTATGAGAAACATTGGTTTCAAAGGCTTACCAATCATAGATGCACACATTCAGAATTTTCTTAGAAAGACAGGATACCATAACGAGGAAGCAGGAAGCTTGACAAAGAAACGATATATTGAATTGGAAAATAATTTCTTGGAACTGGCTAAAGAAGTAAAAATACCTCCAGAAGAATTGGATATTGCCATATGGTTGTATCAATCTGGAGAAAAGGAATTTTACGGTTGATGGAAAGACATAAAAAGATTAGTCTTCTACCTAAAATTAGATAAGCATGAATGAAAAAACAGTTTACGTAGCAGGGACTTTTGATAATAGCGGGGGAAAGTTCTCAAAGATTGCCCAACAAGTATTTGAACAAGTAAAGACGGAAAATATTGATTATCGTAACGGCGGTTATTTCAGAGATTTAGAAAATATTATAGACAAAATAGAGGATTATAAAACAGTATACTGGTTTCCTAATGTTTCTAACGAAGAGCCAAAACTGGTGGAAGAAATCAAAAAGAGGAATGAAAGCTCGATACTCGCGACATCTAAAAGAAATATAGAGAAGAAATATAGCTTTCAACAGGTAATTCAGCATGCCCTTAGAATTAAGAGCAATTTGTTATTAGAATTTTCTGAAAAGGACAAGAGATATTGCGGAAGGATAGAAGATCCGCTTGGCAATGTTTTCGTTGATTATAGCAATGACTTTAGCCTAATAGGAAAGGTCTTGAACAAAAGGGTGAATGAACTGAAAGGATTTACAAGAGTGCACAGCAAGAATATAGGAAAAGCAATACAAGCACCCGATGAAAAGGAGTTTTTTGATATTGTGAAAGAGTATGGCAACAAATTCCATGACCTCATACATCCTGTTCCGGAAGCTACTGAAAGATTTTTTGGAAATGCCTCATTCAGATGTGAAAGAGGCTTCCCTTCATTCAAGAAAGAAGGTAATATTTTTGTATCAAGAAGGAATGTTGACAAGAGATCCATAGGCAGGGAGTCTTTTGTTGCTGTTGAAGAAGGTTTGCCTGTCAAATATTTGGGAGACAATAAACCGTCAGTGGACACACCGATACAATTAAAGCTCTACGATTTCTATCCAAACGTTAAATACATGATTCATTCCCATACATATGTAAGAAATGCTCCGTTCACAAGTAGAATAATACCATGCGGAGCAGTTGAAGAGGCAGATGAAATTATAACCATGCTGCCGGATAGTAAAAAGACAAACTTTTCAGTAAATCTTAAAGGACACGGTTCCATAGTTCTCGTAGATTCTGTTGAAAAACTTAGAGGCATAAATTATGTACCTAGACCTATGCCAGAAGTACACCGAAAATATGCAAAAGAATTTATCAATAAAAATTAGCCGCCTATGTTCTTCATAGGAGAAGCCATTATTAGGCTAGATATCTTCTCAACAAGCCTATTCTCATAGGCTATCAAATCGGTGGCAGTGACGATGCCAACTAACCTACCTTTGTCAATAACAGGAAGCTTTTTTATCTTATGATTCACCATGACCTCTGCCGCCTCTTCTAGAGTGTCGCCAGGATTGACTGTTATAATATCCTTGGTCATTACGTCCCTGACCTTAACCTCTTCAGGGCTCTTGCCTAGGAGAATAACGTCTTCTATGATGTCCCTCTCGGTAGCTATGCCAACAACTTCTCCTGATCCTTCAACAACTACCAATGAGCCTATCTTATTCTTGACCATCATCTCAGCTAGCCTTTTAATGTTATCTTCAGGTCTAATGGTCTTTACATCAGTAGTCATTATCTCTTTTACAAACATGCTACTGCTCTTATTTTCTTCTTCTGCCTAGTTTTTTGGTATATTCTTTAGCCAATGTGTTTACAGTGTCCTTTAAACCTAGACCAAGCGCAAGTCCTATTCCTAGACCGAATGAGGCAAGTATTACAATTAGTATCCAATTGATCAACTGCGTGTCTATGCCTATGAACGGCAAGGCCAAAGCTATGGAAACGTAAAGCGTTAGGAAAAATATAACGTTTCCAACCACTTCCGCATAAAAGGTTTTTGAATGCATGACCTTTTCTTTTATGTAGTAAGCTATGCTATAGCCGACTATTATTATAACAGATGCCTCTACTATTCCTGCTAAAAATCCTATAGCTTTTTCAATCAAGTTCGTTAGTTCTGATATATCCAGCGTTTTTACTGAAACAAGTATAAACAAAAGATATATTATCCATCTTGTCAAAACTGAAAATATGTCTGAAAGCTTCATCTTAAACTTTTCTTTCTCGAATATGTACTGGTCTAGTTTTATTTTAACCAAGAACTGCTTTACCAACCAACCGCCAAGCTTTCCTGCTAAAAATCCTATTAGCAAGGCTATTACAGCCCAAAGTAAACCTGGTAGCCCTGTTACAAAGCTATACCAAATACTAGCCGCCATTTCTTGAAACGGGTATATAGTAACCATAAAACTTTATTTACTTCCTTACTTATAAATCTAATCGATGCGAATGGACCCTAGCAGCGTTTTAAAGAGCATAAAACCCAGCGAAAGGGAAGAAAGGGAAATGAATGAATTTGTTGAGAAACTGCTAGAAACTGCCAGGAAACTTTCCAAAGAAATGAAGCCGATAATATGCGGTTCTGTTGAAAAAGACACATGGCTGTCTAAAAAATATGAACTGGATCTATTCATGCTATATAGGCCTGACGTTTCTAAAAAAGATTTGGAAGAAAAAGGACTTGCCTTGGCTAAAAAAATAATAAAGAATCTTAAAGGCAAGCATCAGATAGCATTTGCAGAGCATCCTTATCTGAGAGGTTGGGTAGGAAAGTTCCAGATAGACATAGTTCCTTGCTATGATATTGAAAACCCTGAAAACATAAAGTCTGCTGTTGATAGAACGCCACATCATGTGAAATTCGTTAAGAAGAATCTGAAGAATCCTGATGAGGTTAGGCTGTTAAAGCAATTCTGCATTTCAAACAAGTGCTATGGAGCTGATGTAAAGACTCTAGGTTTTTCCGGTTACCTATGCGAATTGCTGATAATAAAGCATGGAAGCTTTATGGAATGCGTTAAGGAAGCTAGTAAATGGAGAGCTGGCCATACAATCACCTTTGATAATTCAAGCTATGAAGAGGCTAAAAAATTTAAAAGTCCTTTGATTGCTGTCGATCCTGTTGATAAGAACAGAAACGTGGGAGCTGCTGTCTCTATTGAAAAGTTCTATACGTTTGTAAAGTCTTGCAAGGATTTTATTGAAAATCCAAAAGAGGAATTCTTTTTCAGAAAACAACTAAAGCCTTATTCGATAGCTGACATATCAAGGAAGATTAAGGAAAGGAACACAAGATGGTATTTGATAACATTCAAGAAACCAAAGATTATAGAAGACATCCTCTATCCGCAGATGAAAAGATGCTCCAAGTCGATAGAGAAGATGCTGAATCAGAACGGTTTCACCGTATTGAGAAGTGATTTTTATTGCAACAGGGAATGCGTTTTCATCTTCGAGATGGAGACGTGGCACACTCCCAGGGTCTGGAAGAACATAGGGCCAGACGTGTACAGCACGCATGCAGAAGAGTTCCTGAAACACTATAAGAACGAAAAGGTGCTCATAGAAGGCGAGAACTGGGTTGTTGAGAACAAAAAAGAATTCACCGATGCTTTACAATTTTTAAAGGGCTTGATTAGAAAATCCAACAAGGATTTATTAGAGAGAGGCATACCAAGCAAGATCGTTCCTGTTATCAAAAGTTGCAAAATAGCTGAAGGGGGAGACGCTATGAAACTTATGAAAAAAATGCCAGAAGAATTTAGAATATTTATCAGGGAGTATTTTGAAAAGGATTTAAACGTGGTTTGATTGTTAAAAGAGTTTTTAACGCCTGACTGGAGAAAACTAATAGTCTATCTAGTCTTTGTCATAATCTTCATGACAGAAACCTTGTTAATACGTTCTCTTTTCCAGGAGGACTATGTAATAATGTTCCTCTCTAGCGTCTACAATTATTTTTTCACAGAAATGAGAGACTATGTCAACTTTTTCACATTAGCCTTCTCTTTTTACATTGTTGTTCTAGCGGTATTATACCTCTTGAGCTGTGTGGTCATATTGATAACAGAAAAGATCAAAAAGTGATGTCATGCCTGAACCAATTAACATAACATTTTTGGGCACTGGAGCTGCTATTCCTAGCTTAAAGAGAGGGCATCCGGCCATTTTACTGCAATATAAGGGAGACTATATTCTTTTTGACTGCGGCGAGGGGACACAGCTACAAATGCAGAAAGCAAAAATCTCTCCTATGAAAATATCTAAGATCTTTATAACTCACTGGCATGCAGACCATTTCGCAGGTCTGTTACCTTTGATAGAGAGCCTGCATTTGTCTAGAAGAAAAGAACCCTTGGACGTATACGGACCTGAGGCCTCTAGATTCATTGACTCGATAATAGAATTAAGTTATTGGGGCATTGGATTTCAGATAAACGCTCACGATTGCGATGAGGACAAGGAAGTGGAAAAAATATTTGAAAATGAATTCTTTGAAATCTATGCAATAAAGGTCATACACTCTGTCCCTGCTTTCGGCTATTGCCTTAAGGAAAGGGATACTTGGAACATTGATGTTAAAAAAGCTAAGAGATTCGGTTTGTCTGGGCTTCAAATGAGGGAGATAAAGGAAAAAGGCAAGATAAGTTTGAAAAACAAGACTATTAAGTTGGAACAGATAGCCAAGAGGAGGATCGGCAGAAAGATTGTTTATTCCGGTGATACTATGCCTTGCAAAGAGCTTTTCGAATTTTCCAGGGAAGCTGACCTGCTTATTCATGACGGAACATTCGCAGAACCTGTCGGCGTTGAAAGGCCCCATTCATCTGCCTCGGAGATTGCAAGTTTGTCTAAAAAGTATAAGGTCAAAAAATTGATCCTGACCCATATTAGCAGAAGATACAAGACAGAGGAAGAGGTTTTAAAAGTCGCCAAGAAGATTTTTGAAAACACTGTTGTTGCCAGTGATATGATGAAAATAACTGTAAAGTGATTCGATGGGTAAAAAGCTTGAGAAGTGGATATTGATCATAACCATAGCATTGCTAGTCTTCTCAATAATACTCATCAGCTTTTATGTTCCAAGCTTTAGATGCTGCGTTAATAGGTGATTAAATGAAACTGAACATCGTTGCTAAAGTAAAACAATATTTGAAACCTTTGAAACCTGATTGGAGAAGGATTATGTTATTCATTGTATTATTTTTGGTCTTGCCTCAAAAAGCTTCAGACGAGCTTGTATTCTTCGGCGGTGTTTTTATAATAAAATCATTGTTCGAAGCGCATCCGCCTAGTCTGGACCTAACGATAGCTGTCATTTCTCTGATAGCCTCTTACATAATAGCGTGCCTACTGATATGGATCTATGACAAGAAGATAAACAAATTCATCATGTCTGAAGGCGAGGAAGAGGTTCAGCCTCCTGAAGAGAAGAAAGAGGAAAAGACAGAACAAAAACAAGAAGAAGAGCCAAAAGCTCCGGAAGAAGGGGAAAAATGAAAGATATTATAACAAGAATGTTAATCAAAGAAAGACATAATATTAAAAGACATTTTGAAATTCCAAAAATTTATGAAAAATATATTTCTAAAAGTAAAAGACATTTAGATTTCGGATGTGGTTTTGGTTGTGAATCATATTTAATAGCTTCTTCATACCCTGAAATAGAAGTAATTGGAATTGATAGAAGAAGAGAAGATTTGATGATTGGTAAAAAAAGATACACTGCTCCTAATCTTACTCTATTAGTTTCTAATAAAATAAAGGGTAAATTTGATACGATTTCTTGTTTTAATGTATTGCATACAATTGTTGGAGATCTAAATTATTATTTAAAAGAATTTTATTCCCATCTGAAACCTCATGGAAGAATTATAATAAGAGACATGAGAAAAGTTTCAAAGGAAAGATTTATGAAATATTTTTATAAACCAAGAATTAAAGAAATAAAAACCAAAGCATATAAGTTAGATAGTTTTGAAGAAGAATACAATAAACATAATAAATGGACTATCAAACAGTTTGTTTCTATGATTGAAAAAGCTGGATTTAAAACATTAGAAGTTAAAACTGATAAACTAGGTATTTTATATGTAGGCGAGAAAAAATGAATGATGTATTGAAAGTAATAGAACTGTTAAAGAAGAATTATCCTAATGCCAAGTACTACTTGAATTTTTCTAATCCTTTGGAACTTACGGTTGCTGCAATCCTATCTGCTCAGGTAAGAGATGAAATAGTAAACGCAACCACTCCCAAAATTTTTAACAAGTACAAAACAGCAAAGGACTATGCTAATGCTGATTTAAGAGAATTTACAAAGGAAATAAGTGCTGTTACTTTTGCTGGCATGAAGGCTAAAAACATCATAAACGCTTGCAAGATTCTTGTTGAAAAGTATGATGGAAAGGTTCCTGAAACTATGGACGAGTTAGTAGAATTGCCAGGAATAGGAAGAAAGACAGCAAACACAATTTTGATAAATGCTTTTGGTAAAGTTCTTGGAATTCCAATTGATACACATGTTATTAGATTGTCTTTTAGATTAGGATGGACAAAAAGCAAAAAGTCGGAAGAAATTGAACAGAACTTGATTAAAATTATCCCAAAGGAAGATTGGAAGAAGATTTCCTACCTGTTAAAGTCTCACGGCAGGGCAGTCTGCCAGGCACCTACCCCTTATTGCAGTAAATGCTTCTTGGATAAGCTGTGCCCGAAGAACGGAGTAACCAAAAAATTGTGATTATATGTTAGAAAAATATAAAGGAAAAAGAAACTTTGAAAAAACAAATGAGCCTAAGGGTAAAGTTAAAACTGAAAAGTCAAAAAGTCTCATTTTTGTTGTTCATGAGCATCACGCCTCTCACTTGCACTGGGACTTGAGATTAGAGATGGATGGAGTTCTTAAGAGTTGGACCATTCCAAAAAATATTGAAGAATCTAACAAAAGAAAAATTTTAGCCGTGCAGGTAGCTGACCATGACTATAACTATAAGGACTTTGAGGGCACAATAGAAGAAGGACAGTACGGAGCTGGCAAAGTAATCATATGGGACAAAGGCACATATGAACTAATAGAAAAAACCGATAAGAGTTTTGTTATCAAAATAAACGGTAAAAAACTCAATGGAACCTTCGTCCTGTTCAAATTCAAGCCACCAAACAATTGGTTATTTTTTAAGAAAAAGGAATAGAAATGAAATTTCTAATAATCGGAGACTTGCATGGTCAAAAGCCTAAGATACATTTCAAGGATTTTGACGCTATAATTGCACCGGGCGACTTTTGTTCGGATGCCACAAAGAAATACAGGTTTCAGGTCGCTGAAGAAAAACTAAAAAATCCAAATTTTAAAGCTAGATGGTACGACCTTGCGGGGAAGAAAGAAGCACTAAGAATGATCAAAAGATCTCTTTTTGACGGCAGAAAAATATTGGAATACCTGAATTCTTTTAAAGTTCCTGTGTATGTTGTGCCTGGAAACTGGGACTGGACGAAAAACAGGCACTTTTATTGGAATTTGAAAAGGGACTTGTATGAAGATATAATCAAAAATCTTCCCAACATTGTCAACGTCCACTGCAGGATCGCAAATGCCGATGGCTACCAGATAATAGGTTACGGCACATCCTTTGGTCCTGAGTATCCGCAGCACAAAGAAGACAATAAATCTCTTTCGAACAAAGAACTGAAGGAAAAGAGAGTCGAGTATGAAAGGATTTTAAACAAAGTTTCGCTGCTTTTCGAAAGGTCAGCAAAACCCACCATATTTTTGTCTCACAATGTTCCTTTCAATACTCCTTTGGACAAAATTAGAAACAAACAGTCCCCTAGAAATGGCTGGCATTATGGCTCTTTGGTTGCAAGAAGCATAATAGAAAAATATAAACCTCTAGTATGTATCGGCGGTCATATGCATGAACACTTTGGAAAGTGCAAGATTGGAAATACGATTTGTATAAATGCTGGATTTGGTTCGAACGTTAACGTTCTAATGGAACTTGATAAGAATAAAATTGTTAGATTACAATTTCATAAAAAGTGATTGAATGAAAATACGTTTAGGTCCAAGCGGCATTCCAATTTCTACAAAAGGAAGCTCTACTTTAGAAGGTATCAAAAGAGTAGCAGAATTAAATCTCGACGCTCTTGAGGTTAGCTTCACTCATGGCATTCACATGTCCTTAGAAACTGCCAAACAGTTAGGAAAAGTCGCTAAAGAATTGGACGTAGAACTATCAATACATGTCCCTTATTTCGTAAACCTGGCAAGCGAAAACAAAAAGGTGATAGAAGACAGCAAGAAGAGAATAATAGATTCCTTGGAAAGAGGAATCGCAATGAGTGCGACTGTTGTTGCTGTTCACGCCGGATACTATGGAAAGGACAAAGAGAATGCGACTAAAATGATATTTGAAGCTTGTGAAGAAATCTCCAATTTTATTGAGAAGAAGGACTGGAACATTGATTTCGGGCTAGAGACCATGGGAAAACAAAAATCATGGGGAACATTGGATGAGATAATAAATGTTTGCAAGAAACTAAAGCATCTGATACCATACCTGGATGCAGCTCACCTGTACGCATTACAAGGAGGGCAGATAGATTATAAGAAGATATTTGACAAGCTAGAAGTGTTGAAACTAAACAAACTACACTCACACTTCTCAGGCATAAAGTATTCTCTGGTTGGAATAGGTAGGGGGAATGAAAGGAACCATGTTCCCATGAAAATGGCAGGACCTGATTTTGAGGAATACGCAAAAGAAATCATGAGAAGAAATACCGATATAACCATAATCTCAGAGAGCCCGATTCTTGAGATAGACAGTCTAGCTATGAAAGAGATATTTGAGAAGCTAGGGTATAGGTTTTAATCTCATCTTTTTCTTAATTTAAAAGGGACGCTTAAGCTTTCAAAAATATTCAAGTGCAAATGGGATCGTTCTGTTATGCCAGTCATTCCAACAAAGCCTACTATGTCTCCTTGCATTACTTTTTGTTTTGCATTAACTTGAACATTCTTGTCTAGGTGTACATATTCGGCTATATGGCCGTCAACTTGATTCACCTGAACATAATTAGTGTATTTTCCCGCAAATTCAAGCAATTCCTCGTCCAGTCTTCTCGATTCTTCACTATCTATCTTATTCTCCTGAAATAAAACTTTATATCTTGGATGGATTTTTGGATTCATATACGTATCAGAATCATTTTTCATAGAGACTACCATTCCTTTCTTTACGGCTAAAACAGGGGTTCCTAGATCGACAGCTAAATCCTTTGCATGCTTGATAGAAACGAATCTTTCATGAGATAGAAGTTTATATCCTATCGGTTCATTATCTTTAGGTTCATGATTTTTAATTTTTTCGTGTCTTGTTCCTGCAGGAAATGGTAAAGGGTAGCTTTTCATTTTACCACCAAGTGTAGTAGCAATAAAATTAATACGAAGACTCAAAAATATAAATTGATGCTATGGATAAACAGTATGAGGAGCTGATGTACGGAACAGGATTGCTTCGAGTTGCAGGAGAAGACAGATGCGGATTTCAATATTTTAATGAAAAATTCTGTGAGAAGCAAAGATCTATTTTGAATGGAGGCTTTGATAAAAAATTCGAAATCGAACCTGAACTCCATAACGCGGCAATGAATGAACTTAAAAATTCATTCCGATATGGAAAAACAAGAGGCATGATAATATTTTTCAAAGACGAAAAAGATAGATTTTGCAGTAGTGAATTTTATGACTGCGACCAAATAATGGCAAATGGACATGGACTTGCAAATCCGTGGACACTTGATTTGATAGAGACTGGATCTCTTTCTTTTGGCACTTATAGAATTCAACGCGGTATAAGGATCGGCAATTTCTACTGGAATGCCAAAAAAATTTATGAACTTGCAAAGAATAGGGATGAATTATTGGTTACATGCGATACGCACATACATGTATCTCCATCGGATATTGCTCAAAGCAATAGGTTTTGTGAAATGGGTGTTGGATTCGGAAAAAAGTCTAATAAAATCAAGGATTTGGTATTCAAATGCCACTCGGAAGGACCGAAAGGAATTGAAGAAGAAAAATTAAAAGAGTTTATTTTGGATAACACAAGAAGCAAGGAAAAAGAAGTTCCTGGTTTTTCAGAAAAATCTTATAATGAAATTTTTAAAGAATGCAAGCCTACTATAAGTTTCTTTGTAGATAAAGAATCAAAAAATATTCCGAATATTCACAAAGATAAAACTGAAAATAGAGCCTTGCCTTTTCCAAACGGAATAAAATATATGATGATGAACAGTCCAGCTGATTTATAGTTTTTAAATAATATCTGCTTCAAAAAAATTATCTTGAGTAAAATACCTATTAGATAACTCCTTAAAGAGATGCTCGAGAAATTAGGCTAAATTTCAAGTATAAATCTTTTTTTGACCTATAAATTTTAGGTTTCTATGGCAGTTAATAGCGATAGACAAAAAATAAGAACTTACTTGGATGATGTTCCAGAAGATGTGAAAGAGCAATTTTCAAAAGCGTGGGGGGAAAGAAAAACAGAAACCTATGCTGCTGCCAAAAAACATGGAATAAAGATAGAACAAGAATATTCTTTTAATAAAGTTGTTACGTTTGAGCTTTTTCCTGGCTATTATCATCTTACATCAGGCATTGCCTCTGTGAAAGATATTTCTCCTGCGTATTCAGACATAAGCGCTCTAACTTCAGGACTTGTAGACCGTATGGTTGAAGAAGAAAGAGAGAAAGGCTGCAATCCTTTGTTCGCTTCGAACGTCTGCGACTGGGATTCCAAGTACGCAAAGGAAGTAAGTGCCAACATTCGCCTAAGGGACTCTGTAATAAAATCATGCAAAAAAAACAATGTCGTTCTTACTGGAGGGGAAACTGCAAACCTAGGCGACCAGGTTAGAGGAAAGGGAATGAGCTGGATGTTCTCTTTGTTGAGCGAATATAAGCTTCCCTTAACAGGTCAGAAAATAAAACTAGATAATTTTATGGATTATGAATTAAAGAAAACTTTTGAGAGTATTGCTGACAAGGATTACGAAATAGTTTATGAAAAAGGTATGCCTCTTATTCACAAAAAGAAAAAATCCAAACTTTTGATGACAGCTGATGGTACAGGATCGAAATCAATTGTATGCGAACAAGTAGGCGAGAGAACAGATATAGATGACACTCTTGCTATGTGTTGTGATGATGCAACAAGGGATGGCGCATTTTCAATAGCAGCAACCATTGGAATACATGCAGAAAATTCAAAAGGAAGAAAACAAATTATAGACAACATGATTAAATCTGGAAGGAAAAATTTGATACCTTTGGTTGGCTGTACTTTTCATCAATCGAACGATGTAAACACTTACATTATGAGTGGCATTGCCCTAAGTGAAGTGAAATATGAGCCAAGAAATGCAGGCGAAGAAATAAAACCTGGATTGCCAATTGTACTGCTCCATGAGGAACAGAGATCAAACGGAATAACGACGCAGAGAAGAATACTATCGGAAACTTTTGGAGAAGATTGGTATAAAATTAAAGGTTTTGAAGCATTCAGAAATTTGAATGACAAGCTCCAAGGAAAATATTCGGGCTTAAAACTAGATGATGAGAAGAGAACTCTTGGGAAACTTGTCGCCCAACCTTCAACACCTTTTTTCAGGGTCGATTCGATGACACCAAAACAACTTCTTGACAAAATAAAATTCAGGATTAACGTATCTAGCGGAGGCCTTATAGGAAAAAGCAGAAGGTTTCTCGAACCTTTTGGAATCGGAGCAAATTATTATGATGTTTTCGATTCACCACCACTGATACTGCTGTTGCAGATGGCCGGTCAGGTCGAAGGTGCAAAGGGAATTGTTACAGACAAAGTTGCTTATTATACATGGGGTTGCGGAAATGGCGCGGCTATAGGCACAACAGAACCTGAAGCAGTTAGAAATTATTACAATTCTAAAGGAATACGTTCAAAAATTGGCGGAACTGTCATAGCACAACCTGAGATAGATATAACATCGAGATGCCTCGATTCAATTCTGGATAGCAAACCTCATGTTATAAGTCACAAGTATACAGAAGAACCGCTCGGTTAGTTATTTCTTTTTTCTACCTTTACAGCGTTCTGGCTTGGAAGTTTATGAAATAGACCATGTAGAAAGGGGAGATAAAAAGGTTGTGATAAAACCAAAAAATATAACTTATACAGACTAGATTATTTCTTTAACACTATCTTATTTGTCATTCCATACTGCTGTTTTATAATCATTTCATTTTTCTTGCCAGTTCTTTTAACCTTCTGATGCGCTCGTCTGTGGAAGGATGCGTCATGAATAAGCTAGAAAAACTACTTCCCTTAAAGGGATTGACTATCCACAAATGAGAAGTAGCGCTCGAACCCTTCATAGGGTTTCTGTCTACGTAAGAGGATATTTTTTCCAGAGCAGAGGCTAACGCCAAAGGTTTTTTGGAAATCATCGCTCCCGTGTAATCTGCAAAGAATTCTCTCCCCCTGCTTATCGAAAGTTGTACAAGCATTGCAGCTATTGGAGCTAATATCAACAATGGCAATAATAGGATGTTACCGTTTTCTCTGTCTCTTGAAAACATGCCAAGCCATGCTATCTGAGCCAAATAGGATATCGCGCCTGCAACAGTTGCTGCTATTGCTGATACAAGAGTGTCCCTATTTTTAACATGCGATAATTCATGGGACAAAACGCCCTCTATTTCATCGTCATCCAATCTGTCCAGAAGACCTTGCGTAACAGCTATTGATGAATGACTTGGCGATCTTCCTGTCGCAAACGCGTTGGGAGAGTCTGTTGGAACAATATATACTTTAGGTTTGGGAATTCCAGCCTCTTTGGCCACCT
>CAYGWD010000011.1:0-31864 GCA_964353745.1 uncultured archaeon | reverse complement strand
CCGCCTGGAGAAATTATACCGTTTTCAAAATCAAATGCTCCTACACCGCCTATGCAAAAGCCATAGCCCTCATGAGCGTCTGGCAATACGATAGAATGCCTAACAATACCTTTTAACTGTGCTGTGTTTGAGGCTTGAATCAGTGTCCTATCCGCTTTAATTTTCTCAAGCATTTGCTTTGTGGCATAAATCCTAACAGGAACTAGCATTCCATCTGATTTCGGGACTTCCCAGACAAAGTCATTTATTCTGTTTATTACGTTCATGCTATCACTTACTTCTTCGCCCATTTCTTAATATCGTACTGAATTATAAAAAGCTTTAATATTTATGTTTTATAAACTCTACAATATATTAAATATTAAGGTGATTTGTTTGCCGATAAGTACGGCACCATATACAAGAGCGTATGCTCACACTAAAGGGAGGGGAAAAGAAGGTCTGGTTAGATGCGAATTTTGCGGAAGATCCCTTCCTAGATGGAAGGCCTTTACCAAATTTAAACGACCATTTGGGCTTGATCCTTCATTGAGAAGGGAAATCAAGAGCTATAATGTTCACATGATTAGCAGGAAGATATATGTTTGTCCTAGCTGCGCCAGGTTCAGGAGAATCATACAGCCTGGAAAGAGCGTTAGGAAGAAACATCTCAATATTTAAAAACTTTAAAGTTCTAAATACTAAGTGATTTTATGAAGATAATAGAAGTAAAGCCAGTGGGAATGCCTGAAGCAAAGAAGATTATGGCTAATCGTGAGAAGAAAAAGGAACTGAGCTATGAGCAGAAGCTAGCCTTGGAGCACCTGAACAAGTTTGCAAAGCTGAGTCCTGCTGATGCTGAAAAGTTATTGGAAGAATTATCCCAGGTTCTTAGGATGTCTAATGAGACCATGATAAAAATACTTGACCTGGCACCAAAGACGCCAGACGAGCTAAGAATGATATTTGCTAGAGAGAAGTTTAGCCTAAAGGAAGACGAGATTAAAAAAATTTTGGATATAGTAGCGAAATATTCTAAGTAGTGATATAATATGTTTCTAAAAGATGAAAATGTTATAGTATTGGATTTCCTCCCTAGAGGGCATTCGACAGGCAGGCAGGAGCCGATAGCTCAGGTTATAGGCATTAAATACTTCTCTCTTTTGGAGGTTGTAGTCAAACCAGAAGTTGTTTTAAAGAACAGTGATGTGGTTTACATTGGCGAATCGAAAAGAGACCAGATAGACCATATCAAGAGAAGGATAAACACCAATGATCTTACTTCATTTTCCAAGTCCGAATTGCCTTTTATTGTTGAAAAACTCGTCAAGGAAAATGAGGCTAAGTTTGTTAATTTCTTTAATACAGCCCAGCCTATATCTACGAGATTGCATCAGCTAGAGCTATTGCCTGGTGTTGGTAAGAAACATATGTGGGATATAATTGAAGAGAGGAAAAAGGGCCCGTTCACGAATTTCGAGGACATTAAGAAAAGGATAAAACTGATGCCAGATCCTATGAGTTCTATAATTAAGAGAATAATGGAAGAACTGGAGAACGATGATGTCAGATTTAGATTATTCGTTGCCGGTCCTGTAAAGAGATTTTAAAGAATAAATAATTAACCTTCTATAATTTTTCTATGAGAGAAAAATATCAAGATGAGTCTGAGTTAAGAAAAGTTAAAAATGGTTTGTTTGGTACCATAACTACTGTAATTTCAAAACAAGATTTATCAAACTTAGAGCACCAGTCAGAGTGTAAAGCTGCTGGTAAAGAATTTCTTAAATATTTAGCTGATCCAGAAAGTTTAATAAATAGAATTTATCAGCGTATCTTTGAAGAGAACCGAGATACTATAGAAAAAGCAAGAGAAAAATTCCCAGAGCCTGAATCATTAGATCATTTGCAAAAACTTTTAGAAATATACCCTTAAATTGGTTATATGGACAAAATTAGAGAAATGCAATTGCTTCTAGCAAAGATTCCTAAGGGAAAGGTTTCTACTTATGCCATAATCGCTAAAAAGCTTAAGATTCACCCCAGAGCTGCTGGCAGACTTGTTGGCAGCAATCCTGACGGCGTTAGATATCCATGCTATAGGGTTGTTTATTCAAATGGTGGAATAGGCGGTTATACCTCTCCTGGTGGCGTAAGAAACAAGATAAGAAAACTAAAGAAAGATGGCATAGAAATCAGGAACAACAGAATTGATTTGAAGAAATACCTGTTTGACTTCAGGCGATAAGTTTAAATACTTTTACTACTGAACGATAGTTTTAAATGCTTTTCTATACATACTATTATTACGGACGAGTGATTATTGTGTTGAACATGTTTCCAAAAGGTGATTTTGTGTTTAGAAGGCTAAAACCTCAAAGACCGACTGTAATAAGAGTAAGAGACACGGTTAAAACGTGCTTTTACTTTAGAGGTACCAAGACTTGTCTAGGGCCATTATGCTTCTGGATTAGAGTTGGCAACTGTCCTATCTTCAATAGAATGAAAAACAGGAAAGTACAATTCACCGCAAAATAAATAGGGATAGACCCTTTAGGTAATATTAATGCCTGATGAACTTGATTATTGGCTAGGGAACCTACGTTCTAATTTTGAAGAAAATAAAGAAATATTATTAGGTTTAGATTTTGAAAAAGAAGCAAAACTTGATAATGAAGTAAAAATTTTTCTTTCTAGTCATCCTGCTTCTCCTGGTCACGGTTTTGATCATCACAACAAGGTTAGGACATTTACAACAATGACAGGAGTCGTTAATGATTTAGGTATAGATGATATTCAGACATGCAGATATGGAGCGATGCTTCATGATCATTTAAAAGAAACTGGAAGAGCTGGAAAAGGGCCTCATAATTGGCCTGAATTAAGAAAACTTACAAAAAATTTGATGGATAATGCTAAAATTGAAAGCAGATATTTACCAAAAGTAATAGAAGTTATAGAACAACATGAGACAGACGATTCTTCAAAGAGAAACATAATTGGAAATAATCTATATGAAGCAGATACTGTAGATATAACACATTTACCTCGTTCTTTTAGCTTTGCACAAGAAATTGAAAGAAAAAAGAAAGGAACTTATGATAAGGCAGATAAAATATTGAATGATTATTTAGCATATCATATAACTCCAGCTACACCAATTACCTCTGTTGGAAGGAAAATGTTTAATAAAGGAAAGAAATGGTCCATTTCAGCTTTACAAAAATTAAAAGAAGATTTAGGAGAAAGAGACGTATCAAAATATTTTAATTTTCTTAATGAAAATTGGAAATTAAATCAAAAAGGAGCGCCTCAAGTTCTTAAAGGAATTTTATCTCTTTATAGAGAAAATCTGCCTAATTATGATATTAATTTAAGAAAATTCTTATAATCAGCATCAGTCTTTATTGCTGTCAGACAAAAATGAGTTCTGGATGCTTTGAAATCTTTTTTTCGTAGTTTCTTAATCAATACCTCCATCTTAGGAATTTCTATCTTTGTTTTCTTAGCAAGAGTGTGCAAATCATAATAAAAGGCAGGCATATCAGCCTCTTCCGTTAATAATCTTAACAATTTTTCCTCCTCTTTTCTGAGCCTAAAATCTCTTTTTTTAACCTCACTCAAAACATTCTTACAGAACTTTTTATCATTTATATTTCCCAAATAAATCAGTCCGCAATTCCTGAAGATGTGATTTTTGCCGCCAGATTGGTGGTATGTTTCTATATTTCCCAATCTTCTCTCACCGCATTTAGCGCAATAGTTAGCATAGCCGAAATCTTCTAGCAATTCTGTTATCTTTCCTGCGTGCTCAATTTTTCCAAAAACCTTGTAATAATGCTTGGTAGAAATCGATAGCATAGGTACAAACGCTCTGTCATACCTAGCTAAATTGAGCATTATAAAAGAGATCAAAATCCTGACTCCTAATTCGTTATAGAACTCTGTTTCAATTGACTTTATTCCATATTTTCTTAAGGTAGTTTCAGGATATGTTCCTGACAAAGCTGCTTGGTCTGTTGCTGTTACGCATAAAAAGCCTTTGTGATAAATCGATCTAGCAACAGAGTCTATGAATATGTTAGGAGAGCCAAACGGGTCTAGATCAATCACATCGAAAATGCTCTTTCTGAGAAGAAGGTTTGCATCCTCCCAGTTCGCTCTACATTTTTTGAGTTTGTTCTCTTTTATGTTTTTCTTAATCAATTTCACGGCCAACGGGTTCTTATCATTCAGAACAACTTCCTTTATCCCTTTAATCTCTTTAGCATACCTTAGGCCTCTTATCCCGGTTCCTGCCAACGCATCACAGATAGTTATCTTTCTTTTGAATTTTCTTTGAAATTCTTGGATTGCTGCTATTGAGATGTCCCTGTTTAACTCGCCTTCTGGGTTATAGAATACAGAAGCATCATATATTCTTCCTTCTGGAACGAAAAACTTTACTTTTCCTTCTTGGATTTTCTTTAGTTTCATACAAAGAATTACGTGTTCATATAATAAAAATCGGTTACAATTATTTTTTGTCGATGTTGAAAATAAGATTTATAAACTTTGTTTTTTAATTAACTACTTACGCTCAGTTAACAAGGAGCTTAAAAAATGTCTGAAGTTGATATCGAAAAATTATTGGAAGAATTTAGGCCTGACATAGACAGGGCAATTGAGAAATATATTCCAAGAAAAATTGACGAGGCATATCTAGAGTTTGTTCTAGGGAAGGCTAGATACAAATATAATGTTGATTCTATAGAGAAAATGATATCAGAACCCACATGGAACTACTTGGATAGAGGAGGAAAAAGATGGAGACCGGCTTTGTTCTTGTTGATTTACGAGGCTTTGGGTGGCAATCCAAAAGATGTTTTAGATTTTGCAGTCATACCAGAACTCATACACAATTCGACCATTATTCATGACGACATTGAAGATTTGAGCAAGGAAAGAAGAGGCAAACCGGCATTGCATCTGATATTTGGGAATGATGTTGCAATAAATGTCGGGGATGTGCTTTACTTTCTACCATTCCTCTCTATAATGAAGAACAAACACAAGTTTAGCCAGGACAAAATTTTGAAGGCATACGAGATATGCTTACAGGAATTAATAAGGGTTGGGACAGGCCAGGCAACTGATATAGCCTGGCATAAAGGACTTAGCAATGCTGACATTGTGACAGAGGAAGAATATTTGCAGATGTGCGTTAATAAAACGGGTTGCATACCAAGAATGGCAGGAAGGATGGCTGCTGCTATAGCAGGAAAGGATGAGAAAGAGATAGAATTGATAGGAAAGTTTACAGAATCTATCGGTGTTGCATTCCAGATTCAGGATGATATACTTAATCTAGTAGGAGAGGAATTTGCAGCAAGAAAAGGTGGTGCTGGAGAGGATATAACAGAGGGAAAGAGAAGCCTCCTTGTTATTCATACTCTGCAAAAAGCAAACGAAAAGGATAGGAAAAGGCTGTTAGAAATTCTAGACATGCATACGCTGGATCAAAAGATGAGAGACGAAGCCATAGAAATAATCAAGAAATATGGCTCTGTCGAGTACTCAACGGAAAAGGCAAGAACAATGGTAAAGGAGGCTTGGGACGAAGTTGATAAAATACTACCAGAATCAAAAGCTAAGGAAAAATTAAAGGCCTTTGCTTATTACCTGATTAACAGAGAGATATAAAATTGATTTTGAAACGTTAAGTTCATTTACCACCGTGGGTGGTAACAATACCTCATAAGTCTATTTCTAGTAAATAAAAACGTGAAAGCAACAGCAATCGCCAATCCAAACATAGCCTTGATTAAATATTGGGGCAATAAAAATGAGAAACTAATATTACCTTTAGAAGGCAGTATATCCTTTACATTAGACGAACAACTAGCAACAAAATGCACAGTTGAATTCTCTGATAAATATAAAAAAGATGAGCTTTGGATTAATGGCAAGAATTATTCATCACCTGATCATATGGAAAAGAGCAAATTTCAATTGGATTTTATACGTAGAACTTTTGGATTCAATGATAAAGCTAAAGTTGTTTCCGAAACCAGAGTTCCTGTGGCAGGTGGTTTGGCAGGTTCTGCTGCAGGTCTTTGTGCTCAGGCCTTGGCTGCTGTTAACGCATTAAACATAAAAGTTGATAAGAAGCAGCTTTCTGTTATTTGCAGAGTTGGTTCTGGTTCTGCTTGCCGTTCTGTTTATGGAGGTTTTGTTGAATGGAAAAAGGGAGAGAAAAAAGATGGCTCAGATTCTCATGCAATTCAGATTGCCAATGAGAGTCATTGGCCAGAATTTAGATGCATTGTTTGTTTGGTTGATATGCAAGAGAAGAAGATAAAATCTAGACCAGGAATGAGAAAAACTGTTGAGACAAGCATTCTTTATCCTAAGAGGATTGATTATCTACCTTCTGCATTAGACATTGTAAGAGATGCCATTTTGAAAAAGAATACTCCGATTTTATTAGAAGCTGTTATGCGTGATAGCAATAATATGCACTCCGTTATGTTAGATTCATGGCCACCTATCATTTATTTGAACGATGTATCAAAAAGGGTCATTGACTCTATTCATGATTTTAATGGCGAAGAAATAAAAGCTGGCTACAGTTTTGATGCAGGTCCAAACCCATGCATTTTTACTGTCGATAAGTATATCCCTGAGATAAAAGGCATTCTAAAAGAAATTAAAGGAATAAAAGAAATTATCATATCAAGACCAGGTGCAGGACCTAGGGTTGTTGAAAATCATTAATGTGACGATAATGAAAGAACTGATAATTTTAAAGATAGGAGGTTCCGTAATAACAGACAAGTTTAGTGAAATACCTAGAGCTAACGTAGATAATCTGAAAAGAATATCAGAAGAGATTGCCTCTGTTTACAATAAAGAAAAAATGTTTCTGATTATTGTCCATGGAGCAGGTTCTTATGGTCATGTTATTGTAAAGAGGACGGGAATTGACAAGGGCATAAGAACTGAAAAACAACTGGTGGATTTTGCAGAAACTCAAAGGTTGCAGAATGAGCTAAATGCCATTGTTAGCAAATATCTCGTGAATGCTGGCTTACCAGCCATTCCTTTTCAGGCATCGTCCTTTACTGTTTTAGATCAAGGAAGAATTGTTAGAATGGATTTGTCTGCAATAAAGAGTTTTCTAGAGATAGATATGATACCTGTTCTGTATGGCGTTCCTGCTTATGACAGAACTTACAAGTGCTCCATCTTGTCTGGGGATCAGATCGCCCCTTACTTGGCTGTTAGCTTAAACGCCAAAAAAATTATTCATGCAACCAATGTAGACGGAGTTTTTACCTCGGATCCTAATAAGGACTCTGATGCGAAGCTTATACCTGAAATAAATTCTCAGAACATTGAACAAGTTAAAAGTGTATTAGCTGGTTCCACTGCAACAGATGTGACAGGAGGCATGCTAGGAAAGATTTCTGAATTGCTTGAAATCGGTGTTGAGTCTCATATAGTAAATGCTTTGATTGAAAATAATATTATCAAGGCTTTCAACAATGAGAAAATAGGAACAATAATAAAATTATGATTACGGATTTAAACTAAAACCTACAGGGCTCATGAAATTATTTGGTATGCTGCCATAAGGACTCGTATAATTTGTAGGTAACGTATCTTCCAATGTGTTCATCATATGAATCATGGAGCCTGTTGATTGCTGATAATAATACATAATTGAGGTTGTTAAGTTTAAGACTAGTAAAAATGATAGTATAGCCAAACCCAATTCTATCAAGGCCAGTATTATTTTTATCATGATAATATATTGGTAAAGCTAGCTTATAAATGTTACTATTCAATAGTGGTTACTATTTAAGAAGACGCTCACCCAATTCATGATTTCTAAGAATTTTTACAGCTTCGATTGACCATGGCGTAAATGTCTCAGGCTTTTTCTCTGCTTCTGACAGGAGTTGCTCCAGGCTAACCATTCTAAAACCGTAGGCAGTCTCGGCATTCGCTTTCAATTCACCATCGTATTTCCCAACAATCAGGGCGCAATACTCATTCTCGCAATTCTTTCCATCCTCTTTGAAATAATTGAAAGCTCCTATCTTTTCTAACCTTACGTTCTCTATTCCCCATTCATTTTTCAGGCAACGAGATGCAGCTTCTATATAACTGTCATCTTTTCCATCAACATGAAGAGGATGACTGGCGCCAGCTAGGTCCCATTGCTTATCGAATAACTTATGTTTGCGGTGCTGCAAAAGAATTTTTTTGTCCTTGCCGTAAAGAAGCACCACAAAGGCTCTGTGTCTTCTACCCTTTCCATTGTGGCACTCACTTCTAGGAGCATAACCCAGTATTTTATCCTTATCGTCGACCACAATTAGAGTTTGTTCCATAAATTTAATACTAAGCAACAATTTAAATCCTTTTATCATTTAATATGAAATATCGTACAGCGAAAATCGTTTTAAATATTTTTCTTTGTCATTGTCTACTATGATAAAAACGTCTGCTACAGGCAACTTGTTCTTGGGAGGCGAGCATAGAATTGTTTACGGAGGTTCCGCGATAATTACCTCTGTTGATATGAGGACCTATTGCTCTTTAGAAGAAAGAAAAGATGATAGAATAGTAGTATTTTCTAAAGGCTATGAGAAAATTGATGAAAAGATAGAAGACATTGCTTCAAGACAATTTAATATTGATGATTTTAAAAAAGATGAAATGAACCTGACAAGATCCTTGATGAAGAGATATATGGATAGTTTTGGAAGATTTCGTTCTGGTTTTGAAATGCAAGTAGAAACTGAAATTCCTAAAACCTGTAAAGGCCTTAGCAGATCTACTTCTTTTTTGTGTTCGGTATATAAGGCTCTAAGCTTATTTTCTGACTTTCCTGTACCAGAAGAAAAATATTTTTTTCGCATTCTTCCTCTTCAAAGAGAGGCTCATGGTGGTACTGCTTCAGGCGTAGAAATAATATCAAGTGTTTTTGGAGGATTTCACAAGGTCAGAAGTGATGGAAGTAGAGAAAGTTTAGGAAAACCAGAATTTAATGTTGTCATAGGTGACACTGGAGTTGAATCAAAAACTTATGAAACAGTTCCCTATGTTAGAAGCGGTTGGGAAAAAAGCAGAGAATCTTACGAAAGAACTTTCAAAAGAATAGATGATATAATAGAAGAAGAGATAAGTGCAATTAGAAATAAAGACATCGTGAAACTGGGAGGATTTATCGATGAGAATCATGAAATTCTTGCGAGAGACTTGGGGGTTTCCCATCCTAAGCTTAACGAGTTAGTTGATGCTTGCAGAAAAGCCAGGGCCTATGGTGCTAAGCTGACTGGTGGTGGCAAAGGAGGGGCAATGTTTGCTTTGGTAGATGAAAAAAATCAGAATAAGGTTGCCAAAGCAATAGTGGATGCCGGCGGAAAATCTTACATCACTAAGATTGGTGTCGAGGGATTGAGAGAAGAATAGTTATTTAAATCTTAATTCTGTTTACGTCAATCATCTTATTTTTAAAATTGTCGTAGTTAGGTTTATATTCTATCGACATAATAATTTTGTTTCATGAAAAAACTTGTTGGCATTGATGATTTAACAACTTATGTTCCTAAAACATACCTTGAACTTGTTCCAGAATATGAGGCCAGAAAAGGTAATTATGTTGATAGCGAATTCTCAAGACTAAGAGGAATTCCTCCTTCAAGAATTGCAAAAGGTATAGGCGTCTACCAATTTGGTTGGCCTGATGGTCATGAAGATTCTGTTACAATGGGTGCAATGGCTTTTAAAAAATTAATAGAAAAAAATGATCTTAGACTTTCAGACATAGGTAGAGTTTTTGTTGGAACAGAAAGTGCTGTTGACCACTCTAAACCTAATGCAATGTTTATAGTCGGAGCTGTTGAAAGAGCTTTGGGTAAGGAAGGAGAAACAAGAAACTATACTCCTCTTGATTTAAAATTCGCTTGTGCTGGTGCAACAGCTGGTTTAGAACTTATGAGTGAGTGGATAGAAACTGGTAAAAACAATGGAAAGGCTGGAGTTGTTATTGCAACTGATGTTTCTCATTATTTATTAGGAACTAAGGAAAAAGAATCAATAGAAGAAATCACTCAAGGAGCTGGTGCCGTCGCAATGTTAGTTAAAGAAAATCCAAGGTTATTAGCATTGGAAAACAGTATGACAACAGAAATTACTTCAACTGTTTGCAAAGATGAAAAAGATTTTTTCAGGCCCCTCTATAGGCATTCGGCTGTTGTAGACGGTCAGTTATCAGTTGATTGTTATTTGAATGCTTGCAAAGCTGCACTAACAGATTATAGGAAAAAAGCAGTTACTCAGGGATTTGTTAAGGATGAAGAATTGTTAACAGATAAATTTGATAGGATATTAGTTCATCTGCCATTTCATAAGATGGGTGAATATGCAGGCGTTTCTTTATTTAGGCATGAATGGAGAAATACTCCAAGATTTAGGGAAATAGAAAGAGAAATTGGTCCAGAACCTTCTATTGAAGATGTCAAAGCTGACAAAGAGTTTGCAAGAAAATTTAGAGAAACCAAATTGTTTAAAGAAGTTTTTTCTGAAAAAATGGAAAAAGGTTTAGCAGCATCTGAAAGAACAGGCAATCTTTATACTGGTTCTCTTTATGCAGCTTTGAGTAGCATGCTAGAATTAGAATCTAAACAAGGTACTGATATTGGTGGGATGAGATTTGCTTTCGGCTCTTATGGAAGTGGTTTAATGTTTAAAGCATTTACGGGAATTGTGCAGCCCGGATTTAAGGAAGTCATTGGTAAACTTGATTTATTAAAAACATTAGATGAAAGAGGAACAGATAAAAGAATATCATTGTCAGTTGCAGAATATGAAAGACTGCATGAAAAGAATTCAGGCATGGCTGAAAGTGTTTTGCCACCTAAGAATGAGTTTGTTCTCGCAAGCATCGGTACTTCTAAAGTAGATGAAGGTTACAGATACTACAAATTTGTTGATTAGGTTTAAAAATGATTAAAACATCTGAACAACCAGGCTTTTATAAATTACCAATGGAAAGGAGAATAAGAAAAATCAAGAAGATGTGTAACCTTGACGATTCTGACGTTGAATTATTAGGAAGATTAGGATCTTTAGAAGGCTTGGGCACCGGAGAAAATGTGATAGGATGTTACGAGAAACATCTTAAGATTGCGACCAATTTTTTAATCAACAGGGTAGATCGCCTTGTTCCGATGGTTACTGAAGAGCCATCAATTGTTGCTGCAGCTTCTCATGGAGCAAAGCTAGCCAGATATTATGGAGGCTTCAGAGCTTATCCTTTAAACGAGCCTCGCATGATAGCTCAGATTCAACTCACAGAATTTAAGGACTTGGAAAATTCAATGGAAAGAATAATTGAAAACAAGAAATGCGTTTTAGATGAAGTTAACAGGAAATACAGAAAAAAACACAGACATTGTAAAGCCACTGACTTGGAAGTTAGGTCAGTCAAGACTTACAGGGGTAAAATGATAGTTAATCATCTTGTTGCTGACGTTGAAAATTCTATGGGAGCCAATGCAGTGAATGAGATGGCAGAGATAGCCGCTCCTTATCTAGAAAGATTAGCAAAGGGTAAAGCATACTTGAGAATAGTTTCAAACCTGGCAGACAAGAGTTTGTTCAGAGCTGAGATGGTTATTCCTAAAAAGATTTTAAAAAAGAATGGGTGGTCGGGAGATGAGGTTGCTGAAGGAATACTAAATGCAGATGCGTTAGCTTGCGATGATGTTTACAGTGCAGCCACTCGCAACAAAGGAATTCTTAATGGTGCTTGCGCTGTCGTAGAGGCAACAGGTAACGATTACAGAGCACAGGAGGCAGGAGCACATGCTTACGCTTGCATAACAGGTTGTTACAAACCGCTCAGCAGATGGTTCGAAGAAGGAGATTATTTAAGAGGAAAATTAGAAATGCCAATTACTGTTGGCACAGTCGGTGGTTCAATATCATACCCAAAATCAAAACTCTCTTTAAAAATTCTAGGTGTTGGGTCATCTAAAGAATTGGGAGAAGTAATAGCTTCTGTAGGCTTGGCAAACAACTTGGCAGCTTTAAGGGAATTGGTGACAGAAGGCATACAAAAGGGTCATATGAAGATTCACAGAGAAACCTATTCAAAATCGATTTAAATATTTCCCTCAATAACTATTCTTGATAGTTATGATTAGACAGCCTATAGTTGTGACAGTAGGTCATTCAGACCATGGAAAGACAACTTTATTAGACCGCATTAGAGGTACTGCTGTTACTAAAATGGAACCTGGTTTGCTCACACAGCATGTAGGAGCAAGCTATATCCCAATAGAAACAATAAAGGACATTTGCGGAGAACTATTGGATAAATTTAAAATAGAAATCAAAATACCAGGTTTATTATTCATTGACACTCCAGGTCACGCTGCTTTCGTATCAATAAGGAGAAGAGGCTCATCTATAGCCGACTTGGCAATTCTAGTTGTCGATATAACCGAAGGTGTGCAAGAACAGACAGACGAGTCAATAAGAATCCTAAAAGAATTCAAAACACCATTCTTGGTTGCTGCTACAAAAATAGACAGAATAGAAGGCTGGGCCCAAAACAATGAAAAATGCTTTTTGGACAGTTTTAACAAGCAACCTGATTGGGTTAAGCAAAATTTTGATGAGAAGTTCTATAAGATCGTGGGTCAATTGTCTGAGAGAGGTTTCGAGTCTGAAAGGTTTGATAGAGTAACAGATTTTAAGAAAACAGTTGCAATTGTTCCTTGTTCCGGTATAACAGGAGAAGGCATTCCTGATTTGTTAGTTATTCTTGCTGGTTTAGCTCAAGCGTTTCTTAAGGAGCAGTTAGAAGTCTCAAAAGGGATTGGCAAAGGATCCATTTTAGAGGTAAAGGAAGTGAGAGGTTTGGGGACAACTTTAGACGTCATTCTTTATGACGGAGAGATAAAGAAGGGAGACTGGATGATAATCGGTGGTAAAGAGCCGATTGTTACTAAAATAAAGGCGTTGTTAAAGCCAAGGCCGTTAAAAGAGATGAGAGTCGAAAAACAATTCGAAAACATTGATTATGTTTCTGCTGCTGCTGGAATAAAAATATCAGCTCCTGGTTTGGATAATGTTGTTTCAGGAAGTCCGGTGGCATTTGTTTCTGACGAGAGGAATATAGAGGAAGTTAAAAAAGAGTTGCAAGCCGGCATAGAGGAGATAGAGTTTGACACAGAAGGAGAGGGCGTGATTCTCAAGGCTGATAACTTGGGAAGTCTTGAGGCATTGATAGGGATATTCAGGGACAAGGTTTCCATCAAAAAGGCTGAGACAGGAAAGGTTCTGAGAAAGGATGTCATTGAAATAGAAAATGTTAATGATAGGTTAAAGAAATTGATAATCGCTTTCAATGTTGGTGTTGACGAGGTAGCTGCAAAAGAGGCTAAGGACAAGTCGATAAAGATTCTGCAGAATAATGTGATTTACCAGCTTATCGAGCACTATGAAATATTTGTTGAAGAGGAGAAGGAAAAAATCAAACTAGAGAAACTAGAAACAATAACCCTGCCTGCCAAAATTAAGCTTCTTGCAGGCCATACGTTTCACGCTTCTCATCCTGCTATTGTTGGAGTAGAAGTTTTAGCAGGCACAATAAAGAGCGGTTATAAGCTAAAGAAGGATGGAAGAGAGATCGGGGAAATAAAGGCTATGCAATCAGAAGGATCAGCTGTTGAGAAGGCCGTCACAGGTGACAAAGTCGCTGTTTCTATTGAAGGGCCGACTGTTGGAAGACAGATAGATGAGGGCGATGAATTAACAACCATAATCAATGAACAGACTCTGAAAGTTTTAGAAGAGTTGAAAATGAAAGATGAACTTGAGTTGGCTAGAGATATAATTAAAGCTTAAATTTTTAATTAATTTTCAATTATACTCACAAAAATAATCCAGCCATTTATTTAACATTTTTTGTTATGATTATAGTATGTAATTAAAATACCTTAAAACCCAGCGCTAACAAGAGCATTATTAACAAAGGTTGGTGGATGAGATAAATAGTTAATGAATTTCTTCCTAGAAAATCTAAAATTTTTACAACAATTAGATTCGAAAGGTCCTTGATTTTAAAGCTTCTTTTCCCATTTTTATACAAAGTATTTCCAAAAAATATACCTAGCAGTGTGATTCCGAACCAAGGCAAAATCGGGAAGTAATCAAACGTGCTAAAGTTTTTCGGTACAAAACCTAGCCACAACAGCCAAGGAAAGTCGAAAGTGAAATTCTGAAGATAGAAGCCTAAAATTATAATTGAAAGACCTAAGAATAAATTCAGTTTTCTATATTTCAGAAAGAACTGTCCGATTATTATAGAGACTCCTATGAAGTGAAGAACTCCAAAAATTATGAAAACATTTGGAAAAAGTATGAATGTTATGACAGTTATCAAGATACCATAGCCGAATACTCTGACACCTCTTAAGAAGAATTTTTTAAAAATTTCTCTTGGCTTTCTATCTTTAATTCTGCTATAGCTTATCGTTAAAGACAAACCAGCTAGAAAAATAAAGACTGCCGCAGCCCATCCTTGGAACGATAAGCCTTCTTTGAACGTGTATATTCCTAGATAGAAAAGTGCGAAAGAGTAGTTAAAAATTACCATCTTAATTATTGCAAGCCCACGTACAAGGTCTATTTCCCAAAATCTTTCTTTATTCATACACTCACTAATATAATTTATCTGCTTATTATAAATTTGACTTTCATATTAGCTTTAAATATTTTGTCTATTGATTATATTTATCAAACAACCCGGATATGTGCCTGATAAGCAAAAACTGGGGGTGAAAAAATATGGCATTCAAAATAGTAGTCTCAGAACCAAAAGTTAGGAGAGCTTGGCAAATAGAAAAGGATGTACCTTCTTTGATTGGAAAGAAAATCGGAGACAAGATTGATGGTTCTTTAATAGGTTTAGCGGGTTTTACTCTGCAGATAACTGGCGGAAGCGATAAGGACGGATTCCCCATGAGATCAGACTTGGATGGCGTTGTCAGGAAAAAAGCCTTGTTGACAAAGAGTGTCGGTTTCAGGGGAATCAAGAAGATAAGAAAGGTCAAGTACAAAGTAAGGGGAATGAGAAAAAGAAAATACATCAGGGGCAATACAATATCTGACAGCATCATTCAGATTAATTTCAAGATATTAGAAGGGGAAGGAGATGTTCCAAAGATACTGGGAATTCCACCAAAGGAAAAGAAAGAGGAATCGAAACCAGAAGAGAAACCTAAAGAGGAACAGAAACCCAAGGAAGAACCAAAGAAAGAAGGTGAGTGAGTTCAAAGAAATAGACCCAAGATTGATACCTGAGTTAAATATTGGAACACTTGGGCATGTCGATCATGGCAAATCCACATTAGTTCAAGCTATTTCTGGTAAGTGGCCTTCTGTCCATTCCGAGGAATTGAAAAGAGGAATAACGATCAAGTTAGGTTATGCTGACGCAACGATATACAAATGCATGAAGTGCAGCATACTTTCTCCGACGGAAAAATGCCCGAAATGCTTTGAAGTATGCGAGCCTCAAAGAACAATTTCTCTCGTGGATGCACCAGGTCACGAGACGCTGATGGCAACTGTTCTTGCAGGAACAAGTCTGATGGACGGAATACTTTTTGTCATAGCAGCTAATGAGAAGTGCCCTCAACCACAAACGCGAGAACATTTGATGGTCTTAAACATCGTTGGAATAAAAAACATAATCATTGTTCAGACAAAGGTAGACGTTGTCAGCAGGGAGCAAGCTTTAGAAAATTACAAGCAGATAAAAGAGTTTGTAAAGGGAACAGTTGCAGAGAATGCTCCTATAATTCCTGTTTCTTCGCAGAATAAGATAAACATCGAGGCTGTTCTAGAGGCTATTCAGAACAACATACCAACGCCTAAGAGAGATTTTTCCAAGCCGCCTAGAATGCTGGTTGCAAGATCCTTCGACGTTAACAAGCCTGGAACCGAGATAGATGACTTGAAAGGTGGCGTTATTGGCGGGTCTCTGATACAAGGCGAGCTGAAAATAAATGACGAGATCGAGATAAAACCAGGTTACCTGTTGAAGAGCAATTGGATTTCTCTGAAGACAAAGATTGTTGGCTTGCAAAAAGCAGGCAAGAATTTGGAAAAGGCTGGTCCAGGCGGTCTGTTGGGCTTGATGACAGAATTGGACACGAATCTTACGAAGGCTGACTATTTGGCTGGCTCTATTGCTGGAGTAAATCTTCCTCCTGTTCTCGAGACTTTGAATCTAAAGTTTAATCTGTTCAAGATATCTGAGGAGAAAGTGGAACCAATAAAGAAAGGAGAACAGATAATGCTGAACGTAGGCACGGCTAGGACAATAGGAATTGTCAAGAACATAAAGAAGGATTTTGTTGAGATTGAATTGAAACTGCCGGTTTGTGCTGATAAGAACGACAGGGTGGTCCTATCAAGGAAGATAGCAGAGAGATGGAGACTGATAGGTTATTCTGAGATTGTTTGATTGATTTTCTACATCTTATATGAAAATAACTAGATCAGATTCAAGCTTAAATGTTTTTACCCATTAATAATTTAAGGTGATGTGATGGGAGATGGTGTAGGTGGATGGAGTGGCGAACTGACCGGAGAAAAACTCTGCAAGATAATTGAAAATGGTGAACTCGTAAGATATTCTGTTAGAGATAAAATATTAGTAAAAGAAGTTTATAGAAACGGAAAGTTTCAAGAAGTAAACTTATAGGAATCTAACATCAAAGCTAGTCAATTTCTCGGATTAATGAAAATAACCATGTGAAACATATATTTACCAGCGAATGCAGATTATTCTTATTGATAATATGAAATGCCAGAGATGCAACCAAAATGAAGGAGAATATCTTTGCTCAGTTTGTAATAGAGTTGTTTGTTCAAACTGCAAGGTCATTGATGGTGGCAAAGTTTATTGTGCTGACCATTCTCCTAGAGCAGGACTCGTGGCAAACGAGAACGCAAAACAGAGAACCGAGCCTAAAATCATTAAAACACTAAAAGAACTGATCTACGCTGATGCAATTCTACTAATAGGAATCATAATAATCTTTGTGGTAGCCAATTTTTTCATACGTGACATGCTATCTTCTCTTGCAGAACAGGTGAAAGACATACTACCGCAGATTTCCTTTGTGTTCTCACTGCTAACCTTCTTTGAACTGTATGGTTTATACTCTATTATAGGACTTTTTATAATTCTAATAGCGCTTATAATAATTTTTATTAAGAAACGACGAAAGTATAAAAATATTTAAGCTTGTGCATACAAATGATTCATATGAAAAAGCTTATTTTATCATTTCTACTAGCATTTCTTATTTTTAATTCCCTTGTGATGGCAGAAGATTTCTCAGTAGACGTTAAAATAAAGGACTATTATATTGCAACTCAAACAGATTACATAACTTTGAAGATAAACAATCAGTTGCCTGAAGATTGGTTTTCTATTGGTCTCATAGGATCGGAAAAATGGGTTCAGGCTGAGACATCATTGTTAAGAGTTCCAGGTTTTGGAAGCGGAGAAATGAGAATAGTAGTTCAGCCTCCAAAAGATGTTGTGCCCCGTCTCGTTCCTTATCAGTACTTTCTGAAGGTAACGAGGGTTGGAACAGATTCTGTTTTGGAAAAAAGTCTGCTGATAAGGGTCAAGCAAATAACCAATGCAATAATAAAAGATTTTAAGTTGAGTTGCACAGAGTGCGTTGACAGCATTGACATTTCAGGGACTGCCTATAACGTTGGTTCTGACTCGATAGATCTTTCAATGGTTTTCAAAATCGGGGACCAAATAAAGACAGTTCCTCTCGGTTTTGTTAACATATACGGTAAAAAAGATTTCCAGACCACCATTTCTTTGAATGACTGGAATCCTGGTGAATATGGCGTTGAGGCAAAGCTGATTGATGTTAATGGCAAGGAAATGTACAAAGAGTCAGGCTCATTCAAAATACCCGTCATAGAGAACATAGTCTATGACAAGGATGTCTCCTCAACCATCTTTGGAAGTTTCATGACAGTGACTGCCACAAACAAAGGCAACTCTGTTGCTGATGCTGATTTAAAATCAGTTGCTCCCAAAGCATGGTATTCTGTTTATTCAGGTCCATCGCCAACAGGCATGGCTATTGGCGGCAGCTATTATTGGACTGTTAGCTTGAATCCAAACGAGAGCAGGAAAATATCTTATTCAGAAGTCTATTGGCCAACTTACGCCATCATATTAATCGCAATCGCCATAATAATCCTAGCCTACTGGCAATCGTCAGCCTTTACCTTCACCAAGAATGTGATGAGCGGAAGAATACTCAAACCTGGCAAAGAGGTCTCGATTTCATTGAACTTGAAGAACAAGAACAAGGAGATTGACAAGGCAATTGTGAAGGATGTCGTTCCCTCTGGCTTCTCGGTTGTGAGCAAGTTCGAGACAGTCAAGCCGATAATAAGAAAAATAGGCAGCGGAATAGAGCTCAACTGGAAAGTATCAAAACTAAAACCAAACGAGGAGAGAGTGTTCCACTACACCATAAAGCCGAACGACACAATCAGTGGCAAGAAACTGCCCTCAGCAGTGGCCAAGACACTCCAAGACAAGAAGATCTCGCAGAAGAATTCTAACAAGATATCTCTAGAGCCTGAGAAAGAAGAGACTAAAACGATGACAGTTAAAGTAAGTAAATAGTGAAAGTCTTTTTCTCAATTAAGAATCTGGTGTGGATGCCGTGATAAAAACTCTTTCTGAAATAAAGGAAAAATATTATAAAAAGAAAAACCAGCAACTTATTAAATTTTAAATACTTGGAAACTTTAATTCTTCAATAACCCGACTTAGCTCAACAGCAGAGCGATCGGCTGTAGCTTTTTGCGTTGCATGAGGCATTTAGCAGTCGCTCAAACAGTAACCGATAGGTTGAGGGTGCGAATCCCCCAGTCGGGATTCTTATTTTTATAAAGGTTTAAATGCTTTGCTTTTGTATTAATTTAAGTGATTAAAATGACTAGTAAAAAACCAAAATATTTTGAAAAGGACGTAAGAAGGTTAGAAGGAAAAGGAGAATTTCCTTGTCCAGGATGTGGGACAACAATTAGTCCTGAAGACAAAAAAGAAGAAAACTATAGACTGATTATAACAAGAACACGCAGAGATGAATTAGCTTCAGTAACTGTAGAATGTAATTGTGGAAGCCAGACAAAGATTAAAGGCTTTTCTGCTAAACCTCTGCAAAGATTTCAATACCGCATTGTTTAGTATTTTATTCTCTCGGGAAATCGTTGAGAATGTTCTTTATCTCCAGAAAGTAAGCTATCAAGAATGGCAGTACGAACAAACCTATGACAGTGGTCATATCCTTGAAAAAACTGCCAAAGCTCACTGACAGCACGTAGAGCATGAAAGCAGTGTCCATCCTCTTCTCGTATCCTGTCTTCTTTCTGAATGAGTTGAGGACAATGAAGAGTATGAATGAGAAGATGACAGTGGTCACCATGACCGAGATTATGTAGTAGGCTATCTGTAAGTTCATGGACATCAGCATGTTGTTTAACAGGATGTTGTAAAGAGGAAAGAGGAATCCTATCAATAACAGCAACAACCACTGCCAAAGCTTGAGTTTAGCCTTTTCTAGCATATATAATTATTGAGCTTATTTAAAAATAAACTTTCTATAATCAAACTTTTAAGGAAGAGACAACCTTTTCTAGACAGTTCCATAAAATAAAATCACATACCTTTAAATAGTTTTGAAAAATAACTAATGAATGGTTGCCGACCAAAGAGAGACGGTAAGACCCGATCCCGTTCCGAAAGTGGGAAGAGATATGAACAAAGAAATACTGAGTTGGTCTCTAAAAGAGCAAGCAAAATACATTCGTGGCTTTGTAGATGGAGAAGGCTCAGTAATTTTTGGTTGGAGTCATACAACAAAAAATGGTAAAAAATATAAGCAAAGAAATCGTGCAGTAAGAATTTCCAATACAAACAAAGAAATTTTATTGACAATAAAAAACATATTAGAAAAAATGGGAATGCAATCACACCTTTACATGGATACAAAAGCTGGAATTCGTAAATCAACAATAGATAGTTGGTTATTAGTTATTTTGGGAAAAGAAAACTTTGAGAAATTTCAGAATTACATAGGATTTACTGAACGATGGAAAAAAGACAGACTTCAACAAATCGTCGCTTCCTACCGGTAACTCGGTAGTGAATCGTCTCGTCGATTTCGGTTGTACTATAGAAAATATGGGAACCCGAAGAAGTTGGTGACCACTATTTTTCGATTTTTTCTAAAACCGCTGGGATTTGTGAGAACTTCTTGACATAAAAGTCAGACTTCGTTCTCTTGTCCCATTTGTAGGCGATTGTTTTTATCTTATGCTTTCTAGCGCCTTCTACCTCGTCTTTGGAGTGTCCGATAAACACTACCTCGTCAGGTTTCACCCTGAAGTGTTTTAAGACCGTGAAATAAGCGCCCCTTTGCGGTTTCTTGAAACCAATGTCTTGAGAGGAGAATACATAATCAAAAAGGTCGATACCAAGTCTCTTGCAAATTTTTACTTTGTATTTCTTACTCTTGTAGTCATCTGTCAGAATAGTCAGTTTGTATCTTTTCTTTAATCTCTTCAGGGTAGGTCTTACGTAAGGGCGCAGATTTCTTGTGAATGCCATTTCCTCATAGTGTATGTCCATCCACTCTCTGATAATTTTTTTGTTTGTGACCAAACCTTTGAATTGAATTTTTATGGCGTCGTCATACTTTATCTTTCCAACCTCGACGCGATTCTTTATCTTATTCCATCTAGAGTTTACGATGTCACCGTCTATTTTGTGTTTCTTGAAGAACTTTTCCATGGCTCTTTCCAAATCTTTCACAGAACATGTCCAGAGCAAGTCTCCGGCATCGAATATAAGCAGTTTTATCATAAAAGAAATTGTATGAAAAGCATTTAAATATTCTCTCAAATAAAAGAATAGATATGCCTTGGTAGTATAGACAGTTCGACTGGTACAATGGTTAGTAAGTGATGCCAAAAATTTGGTATTGCCTATAATGTGAGCCTGTCGAGTTCACGACCTGGGTTCAAATCCCAGCCAAGGCGCCTTGGGCTCGTAACTCAGGTTGGTAGAGTGTCTGGCTTTTATCTGTCGATAAAAGCATGTTTAACGCGAGGGCGTGATGACAGGAAGAAAAAGCATCTTCAAACCAGAAAGTCGAGGGTTCGAATCCCTCCGGGCCCATTTTCTATTTTTAGATAATTATTTTAAATTGAATCTATAAACTAATGATATGTTGTCAGTTTAGCTCAGAGGTAGAGCGCCGGTCTCATAAAATCATTATGAGATTTGATTCAAAGATGATATGGAATCCGGAGGTCGCGAGTTCGATTCTCGCAACTGACATTCAAAAATACGACTTCATTTTTTTACCGCTTTTAAGTCTTAAATAATTTATGAGATAATATTTGAAGGCCATTCTATGAAATCCTTCCTTGAATCTTCTTGTTGAGATAGGCATGTAGAGGTCTCTGTAGAATTTGACTTTTCCGACTTTTCTTATCCTGTTTCCCAAGTCAAAATCTTCGAGCATTTCGTATCTGAACGGATATTTCTTGAGAACGCTTTTTTTGAAAGCAACGTTGGCAGCGCATATGCATGGATACTTGAACATTGAACTTGCTCTCAGGAACAAATCGCCCCACACCTTTAGCCCTATTTTTACTCTAGTCTTGCCTTCGTAAGGTATTATTGGTCCGAAGACGCAGACATTATTTTTCATGTGCTTCAGAATGTTCTTGACCCAGTTTTTCTGAGGTAGGCAGTCCGCGTCACAGTAAGCTACGATGTCTCCCTTGGCGTTCTTCCAGCCAACATTCCTCGCGTCTGCAATACCTCTTTTATTATCCTCTACCATCTTGTCTGCGTATTTCCTTGCTATCGAGACTGTTCTGTCCGTGGAGTGACCGTCCACCACTATTATCTCAGGTTCCACTGTCTGATTCCTTAGGCACCTCAGACAGCCTTCTATGTATCGTTGTTCGTTCTTCGTGCAGACTATTACTGAAACAATCATAAGAAAGATATTTAAAAACTATCAATATATATTTGAAGTATGCCTCGATAACTCAGCCTGGTGGAGTGCCTCACTTGTAATGAGGATGTCGGGGGTTCAAATCCCTCCCGAGGCTTACCTTACCAATTATCAAAGCCCTTAGGTGTTCTCTATGGATAAATAGGCCTAAGGTTAATCTATGGAAAAGAAATTAGACATCCATAAATTCGAAAAGAATCTAGGTTTGGCTATGAAAAGATTAGACGCACTTTCTAAAATAAACAAGGAATTGATAATGAAGTTTCATGATGAATGTTTCTCTCGTGGCCTATCTAATGCCAGGGTTCTTTTCTATGTTTGTAAGCTGATCAAGTTAGCTGACAAATACAAGATAGACCTAGACAAAACGACAATAGAGGATATAAAAAGCATAGTAGCTGACATCGAAAAAAACAAGAACTATACTGAATGGACTAAGGCAGGTTATAAGTTAACGATAAAGAAGTTCTATAAATGGCTAGAGTTGAAGTGGGATTCAAAAGACTTTCCTGAGAAGGTTGATTGGATTCATGCAGGAGCTAGGAAATCGAAGCTGGAAGATCCTGTTATTCTTACAAAGGAAGAAGTAATTAAATTGTTTAATGTAGCCCAGGGAATCGAAGAGAAAGCTCTTGTAAGCTTCATGTATGAATCAGGTTGTCGCTGTCCTGATGAGCTTCTAAATATGAGAGTTGGTGATGTTGTCTTTGATGAGTATGGAGCAAAGGTTAAACTAACAAGTGGTAAGGTTGGCTCTAGAACAATAAGAGTTATCTCATGCGTTCCACACCTGAAAGCTTACATAGAAACACAACATTCTAATTCTAAAGGATATTCTTATTTGTGGGTTTGCAGAGGCTCAGGCCATAAGGAAGTTATGAGTTATTCTTCTTTGAAATTGCTTGTCAAGAAGTGGAAGGACAAGGCTAAGATAGAAAAGCCATTAACACCTTACACATTCCGAAGGACCAGATACACTCATTTAGCCAACAAGATACCAACACCAGCCCTTTATAATTATATGGGCCAGGTTCAGGGATCTAAAGTTATTGAGAGATATGTTAAGCTGAGTGGAGAGGATGTTGATGAAGCTATCTTAAATTTCTATGGTATAACCAACCCAAAGAACTCAGATATTAAACCTTTGTTCTGCTCTCGATGTGGTAAACAAAATGCTCCTGAATTAGAATATTGTAGCATTTGCCATGCTCCTTTAACTGAATTAGCTAGGGTAAATGTTGAAGAGACAAAGAAAAAAGAACTTTCTGATCTAGTTGAAGAGCTGATACAGAAGAGAATGAAAGAGTTAGAAGAAAGTAAGATAAAACAATTAAAATCTGTCAGCTAATTTAGAAGAATAATAATTTTATACAATTAAATAAACTAAAGGGGGGATTGCTATCTATCTCTCCCTAACCTTTGCCTGTAAACGATAAACCTTTTCTCGATAGATGTTAAATCTAGCCATGATTTTGCCTGTGTTGCTCCAATCAATGCCTTCTTTATTACCTGTATCTATTAGCTGCTCATCTGTTAGAGGATGCTTCTTAGCTTCATCCTTATCTATACTATCTATACTCCTCTTAGTCAAAGCTTTAAGGTATGCCATCTTCTTCTTTTCATAGGCATCTAAGAGTTTATCAGAAGCCTTGTATATCTTTATTCTATCTACTGTTATGATCCTATTGTTTCTTATGATTCTAGGAAACTTGTAATAGGTCTTATCGTATAAAGGATTATGCTCTAGGTTTTTCCATTTAACAATACAATAGCTCTCATTATGATTTACTGAAATAGTTTCTAAAACAGTATGAATAAGCTTTCTAGCATGAATATCTATGAATGATAAATTTGGCGTGGTAAAGATAGTTCCTATGTTGAAAGCTCTGAAACCTTGAAGAACATAGCTTAAAGCTTTATTGACATCTTGATAAAAATCCCTTGCTCCGAAGGATATTCCAGCTTCATCATAGATTAGAATAGAACCCTTTGCTAATTCCCCTTTATCAATTCTCTCTAGAAATTCCTTTGGAGTGAAACAGATGTTATCAATAGAAAAGTTAGGATCTAATTGTTCTCCTAACTTTATAGCACTCCAGCTTTTACCTGATCCTGTTTCTCCAATAATGAGAGCTAACCAATTCTTATTTTCTTTGAATCTCTCTTTTATTCTATCTAGGATTTCCTTCATTTTATTTCTCCAGAAGTTGTTTTGTCTAAGAGAAGGTTTAAGCGATCCATAAGCTTGATGCAATTGCCAAATTTCTCTAAACCCAAATTCAAATTTGCCCATGCACTTGATTTGTCCTTATAAGCTTCTTTTATTTCGTTTTGTTCTTTTGTGAATTCATCGTCAGCATAAGGCGAGAGCATACCTTCGAGAAGCCTAGAAGAAATCAACACACAATCGAAGATAAACTCTCGAAGCTCTCTTGTCATGTTTGGAAAGGTTTCAGAACCTTCTGTTGTCTTTGGTATTGTAGAGGTTAATTTTGACATCTGGTTTATATGAAGGAGTAGAACCTTCTGATAGTCGAACTCTCCTATTGTTATTTCTTTCTGTTCTTCGTTCATTATCCTCTACCTAGAGCCTGTTTCTCTTCAAATTCCTTGCTAGAGATTTCTTTCCTTTGCTCATGCTCCTGTATTATCAAATCCCTAAGAGTAAAGTGAGCATCTTCTACTGATTCTCTCATAGCCTCGCTTTCTGCCCATTCTATAGCTACCAATTGAAGTCCTGACTCTATTGCTATCAGTTCAGCCTTGTTTATTTTTAGATTGATGTTTTTTTCCTCATCAACCATGTATGGGCCACTAATTATTTTTCCAGCTTGATCACATATTCTGTATTTTCTCATTTTATCACCTCCTAGTTATTATTTAAATAAATTGTTTGCTTTGATATGCTTCCAAATCTTCTTGTTCATTTCCATAGGTGTTATTCCTTCCTTGCCAAATACAGATTCTAATGTCTCTGTCCTTCCGGCAAAGCTTATTCTTTTACCTCCGAAATTAGCCATGTTATCACTCCTTAGATTTTTTCTTTATCTGCCACATGATTTTGTTTTTTTCTGTGGCAGGATCATAAGACCTTAATTCGACCTGTTCGACCTTTCCCAGCTTCTCCAAGAATAACAGATGCTTCTTTGCTGTGTCATAGGCACAAGGCACATATTGCATGACATCATAGCAAGTCATAGGGATTTTAGCCAATCCCTTTAGTATCTTTAATCTTATTTTGACAATCGGATTCTGCGACATTATCAAGGCCCTTTAATCTATATTACAGAGAAAGCTATCCTTAGAGAACACCTTACTTAGTGATGTTCGAATATCTTTGTTATCTTTATGTAACATCATTCAACCAAATCTTTTTTTACCCTCTCTATGTTGTTTCCAATCTATGTCATGCTTGTTTCTGAGACAATCTCTCAATCTTTCTTTCCAGGCGTTGCAGGTTTTACAAAATCTCATTTCAATATCCCTCTGAAGATTTTTTTTGACTTTCAGAACCGTAAAATGTTTTCAAAAAGAGCTTGGATTGTTTGATTGAAAAGGAGGTTAATTCCTTTGTTTCCTTTTCATTTTCTCCCAGCTCCTTCAAAGTTTTCAATAGAGCTGAAATCATTAGATCTAACTTCCTCAGCCTGTTTATCAATAGTTTATCGTTCATGATTTCTGAATCTCCTTGATAAGTTTTCTTAAACCTCTCTGAAAATCTAAGAGTTCCTTTTCAACTATTACTATCCTCATTTTTCTAGCCATGCTTTACACCAAAATATACGACAATTGTACGCTATTCTCACTATTTACTTTATTCTCAGCATTTCCACAGGCATTTCCACAGGTCTTAGAGGTTTGTATATTGTTGAGAATAACGGAATAATGATAATAACTATATATCTGATAATAGTGAGAATAGTGAGAATAACGATAATTAATATTCATCTATTTTACCTTCCCCACCATAGCGATATATGCCTCTCTTTATCTGTCTAATTTTACCTTCCTCTCTCAACTCTTTCAAAGACCTATAGAACGTAGCACTCGAATATTTTTTACTATCCACAAACTTCTCTCTAATTTTACTTTTAGCTTTTGTTTCAAATTCCTCCTCTTCTTCCTTGTCTAGATAAATAACTATTTCTTTTTTGCAGTCATCAATCAAGGCTCTTTCAAGCTCCTCTTCTGTCATAACCAACGGTCTTATAGAATTATCTCCAAACTGCCATGTTACATTTAAAGGATTTTGTTCCTTAGTTCCTCTGATTTTCTCATGTATAAGCTCAACCCTCTCACTCTTTCTTACCCTATCTATCAGAATGATAGAATCAACATAATTTCTGAAGACGGAAGATCCTCTCAATAAATCGGCAGCCTGTCTGTTGTCAGCTGTAGCTTTTCCTTTATGCATGATTATCAAGAATCCACATCCTGTCGCCTCTATTATAGGTCTTATGAATTGATGCAATACCAAATTAATCTCATCAGCTGAATTTTCTTGAGAAACAAAACACTCCCTGAAAGTATCAAAGATAACTAGGTTTATTTTCTTCTCTTTGATAAAGTCCATGTACTTCTTGTTATCTTCTTGAGTATCAATCTTCAGACTCTGAAAGCTAGAAACATAAAAGTTTTTCCCTATTTCCAAATTATTTCCAGAAGATAAACGTTCTAGAAGTTTCTGAAAGGATCCTGCATGTAGTTCTTCATTAACATACCAGACATTCCCTTTCTTGCAATCAAACCTGCCAAATAGTTTTACCCCATTAGAAACACAGAGAGCAATATAAACAGCTGTATGTGTTTTGAATACAGACTGATAACCTCCTAGAATAGTTATAGCTTTTTCAATGACATATCCCTGAATCTGAAAGTCAGGCTCTGGTATATCTAACCTCATAAAGTCCTCGCCATTATAAACCTTGAAAGCATCTTCTTCTTTGATTTCTATTCCCTCATTTTTTAAGATGTCTTCTTCCAATAATTTTTGAAGCTGTTCATAGCTTATTTTCTCGGCCAGGTATTGAGGCCTTCTCAAAAGTTGTTCCACATGCTTTCTTACTTCCTCGATGTCTCTAGGCTCTTGACAATTAGAGTTAAACTCAAGAGCCTTCTCAAGAATGATTTCAGTATCATATCCTAGATTAGAAAGAGTTTTGACAATAACCCATGTATTGAAGTTTCTTTGGCCTACTTCACAGCCATCTTTAATTAGTTTTTTTACATCTCCTGGTATTGATTTGTTCTTGACATCAGAAACAGGAATAGTTACTTTTTGTTCGAATCTATCAGGAGAAACTAAATCTTTTATCGCTTCTTTCAATTGGGAAAAAGAAATTTCTGCGATGCCATTCTGATCATAGATGAGATATAACCGACCGTTGGGATGGGTAGAGCCTGGAGCTACAACCTGGGAACCCTTGCTCTGAATCTCTCCGTAGTGTTTCCCTTGCTTCTGAATTACAACCTTTCCATCGCAATCATTACAGATAAAATAATGATGCCTGTGATTGAGGTCGGGATTCCCTGTCTTTACAACAAAGGTCTTTGGCAGTTTTCCCATCGCTCTATTTAATTCCTCAGTATCAGAATCAACAACTATCAGGCCACCGAACCCACAGGCAACGCCATAATTATTCCCATCCATCAACCATTTTGACAATTCCACCTGGCTATAGACGTAATTGTTTTTTGTCTGCCATTCCTTCTCTATCGGAATCTTTTCTTTAGCTTTTACCTTGATAAATCTAAAGTTTACATTATGCAATTGCTCAGGAATATGGATTGACAATGAATCGCCTCAAATATATTTTTATTCGTCTATCTGTCGGCCTATAGAGTTCCCTGCATGTCCTACAATGACACCAGGTTTGTTCATGGCCTAGCTGTCTACATCTAGGGCAGACATAGGAAAACAGAACAGGATTGATGTTATTCATTCAATCGCCTCAATGTTTGAACCCTCACAGCTAGGGCAATATCTACTATTTTCTGTGAACTCGTAGCCACAATCCAGGCAAACTCTCAATGCTTTCATTTTTTCTCATACCCACTCAAGATAAACCTCTGCAATTTTTCGTGGTCTATCTTCTCTGTGTTCACCACATACATTTTTGTTATCACACAATCGCCTCCTGTTTTTGTTTCTTTAAGGAATAGAACGAAGCCTTGCATACTGTAATTTTTTTAATCTCATCATACTTCTGTAATGATTCAAGAATTCTGTACAGATGCCCTTTGCTCAGGCCTGTCAAAGAAACTAACGCTGTAAGAGGCAAAGATTTAAAATTTGATAAAATTATTAAAACCTTTTTGTCATTACTAAGATTCGAAAATCGGTGTTCTTTAAATCCAAAATCAACTATATCCATTCTTATAGACTCCTTAACTGTTCGGGTTTGGCTGGTCGGGAATCGACCAGCTTTATTTTCCTTCTAACCTCCGATGAGCTTCTTGATCAACAAAAGCTAGAATTTCTGAATATGACATCTTGCTAAAATCAATTTTATTTTTCATTATATTCACTTTTCTCAAAAGATTTTTCTAGGATCCTGCTGATTGGAGTTCCTGTTTCTTGCTTGATTTCCTTTAATCTTCCAATCGTTTTTTCATCCATACATACTACAATTTGTTTTCTCATTTTATAACCTTTGGTATCTTTTCTACAAAATGCTATAAATATAATTAACATAAGTGGTATTTAAATGCGTATGGTAGCATATCTATAATATGGAAACAAAGCTTACAGAAGTAAAACAAGATACTATTCTTAGTCCGATTGATCAAACTATTCTTAATAACATAGATAATTTGAAAGGTATTTTGACATTTACGGAACTAGAAATAATAGCTATTTTGAAGGCTCAGCAAATCCCTTTAACAACAAAAGAAATAAGAAATAGATATATGAGTTCAGTAAAGGGTTGGCTTCATGAAGAGAAAAGACTTGATTCTGGAAACTCCTTCTTTTTAATGGAGAAAGTTATCTTAAAAGACAATATAAAGAATTTCATAGAAGAACATACTAAATTGATAAAAAAGAAAACTACAAGAACAGAATATTTCAATCAATTAGAAAAGTTATTGAAAAGCTTGGGTATCAGGATACCTTCTTATAAGACATTTTATAGAACTCTTGAAACATTACGAAGATCTGGGATTGTTGGAAGCAGACCTGCACCTGATAAAAAAAGTAATGAACTTTGGTTTTTTAATCCTAAACTTCGTAAAATTATGGAAGAAAAGAATATCAATTTTTATTGATTCTAGAAAGAACTAAGAAAAAATCTTAATCCTTCTTTCGAACTGCTTCTATAATGTCGCTTCTGCGATCATAGGAAACAAACAAGCTATCTCCTTTCTTCAGGTTAGCCATTTCAACAATATCCTTTGGTAATGTTATAGAAAATCTTCCCTTTGATTCCTGGATTTTTATCTTGCCCATGAAAACCACTTTATACTATCTTTATATTTTTGTATGTAGAATATTATAAAGAACTCCTAAACATTATAGATAACATCATGAAGGATTACACAATCGGTTCTGTATGCCCTCCCGAGGCTTTTCTAAAGAGCCTTTATTTATATACAAAATATGAAAATATAATAAAGTGAAGACATGAACAAACTAGATCCAAAGAAAATGCATTCACAGAACTTGAATTTCCTTAAGAACTCATTCCAGTTTGTGATAGGTTCTGCTCTCTTTTTCGCCCTTATGAAGGGGTTCTCTTTATTTAATTTCTTAATAGGACTGGCAGGATTTTTGATAGCTTACAATGCTGTTTACCAGTTTAATGATCTTGTTGATTATGAGGAAGACAAAAAGGATGAGATGAGAAAATATTGCAAACCGCTTGTTACAGGACAATTGAAAAAAGGGCAAATAAAGGCTTATGGTATTTTATGTCTGTTAATAGGTCTGCCTATATGCTTTTTTGTAAGCACTCTGTTCGGTTTCCTCGTTGTGATTGCTTTGTTTCTAAACTTATTACACTCCTCGCCGTTTATAAGATTAAAAAAATCAAAGCTTGTTCTACTCAACCTGTTCTTTGTAGAGTTCATAAAATTCTCTCTGGGATGGTTTGCAATCTCTCCCATCATAGATAACTTCCCTTACATTTTTATAGCCCTTTCATCTACTCTCTACTTGCTAGCATACGTATACTACAAGCAAAACGTTGTTGACTTTTTCAAGAACAAGAAGATCATAGCCCTGGGAATAACATCCTTAATTCTATACATAGCTTCGATATTCGTTTACCCATTCAAACTCGCACTGATAGTGGTGTTACCTCTGTTTTTAACCTTCTCGATATTCAGAAAATACAAATATAATTTACTGAGAGTGAAAATCGGAACAAACATTTTAGGCTTTATAATAATTTTCTTTGTTGCTTCATTGCTGCTCCTGTCCATACCCTCGGTGGCAAAATTAAACAACGAGATATCGAACAAGATAGATGTCATAAAGAACAACATAAGTGAGAATGTACCGGCCGACATAAAATACGGGATGACCTCTTTGGAAAAAACTCTTAAAGAAAATATCAATGGTATAGAGTTAATAACAGATATAAAAATCAGCTAAAATAGCAAATATGACTCATATTTTGGTCATCTTTATTAGCGATGTCTTTATATGAGGTAATATTCCAGATTTCTTGCACTTGAATTTAATTTTGTTTTTTCTTATGCACTCAAACACAGAATCTATGTTCTTTTCGCATTCCATTAAGGCTTCGACGTTCCCTATTTCGCCATAAGTATGGGCATCGCTTCCTGCAATCTGCGGGATCTTGTTTTTTGCTGAGAATTCTCTGGCCATATAGTTAAATTTGTTAAAAAAAATTCTTGAGTTGAAGGTTTCTATGGCGTCAGCGTGCTTCAAGTCCTTTATTCTGTAGAGCATACTGGTTCTGAATCTTAAGAAATCAAACGGATGAGGTACGAACAGAAAATGGTTCATTTCCTTGCATCTTTCACAGATTTCGTCTAGGTTTTTAGTATATTTTCCATCCGAGAGGAGCATTATCACCTCTCCTTTGTCGGTCTTTATCTCCTCTCCCGGTATCACTAATAATTTCTTGCCAGCTATTTTTTTAGTTTCTAATCCACCTTTTACGTTGTTGTGATCGACCACACCTATTACATCATAGCCTTTAGCAATAGCGGTTTTAACAATATCTTCTGGCTTCATATTTGAGCATTTTGAATATTTAGTATGGATGTGAAAATCTGCCTTTAACATCTTAGCACCTTAAATCAAGCTATATTAAAATTATACATTAAACTTTTAATATCAATATACAATAACTTATGGTATGAGTGAAACATTCGTTCTAGAAATTCTAGATGCAAAGCATAATTATTCAAGAAAAAGAAAAATATATTCTAAATTCATAGAACTTTTTAGAAATAGGGCTACAAATTTAAAGAGGGGAGTCAATCCGTTTGAATTTTTCAACAAAGATATGATGAATGCAGAGAGAGGAATTAACATACATCGACTTCTAAGCCAAGTTTTAACGTTAAAAATTCCAGGAGATGTTGTAGAAGCTGGATGCTATGAGGGGTTGACATCGATTCTAATGCAAAAAACTCTGGACCAATTTAAATCCAAGAAGAGGTTACATGTTTATGATTCCTTTGAAGGATTGCCAGAAAAACATGAAAAAGATGGTAAATCACTTCTGTTCAGAAAGGGATTCTTAAAAACAAAAAAAGGCATT
>CAYGWD010000010.1:0-34831 GCA_964353745.1 uncultured archaeon | reverse complement strand
TTAAAAACAATTTTTTCATATTATCATATTTATTTTCCTAATTTATTATTGTGGTGGTGCATTCGCCACTGTTAAGGTTTGCGAGGTCGTTTTTCTATAAGTGTATTCTGCCCATCCTATTATCTGGACAGTTTTTTGATTACCTATATTATTACTGGGATGTATGTAAAATGAAATTCTTTTCCATTCTCCAGGTTTTATGATATCTTGGCTTACTCCACTGCTATCGGTTATGTCATGGTTACAATTTATGTAAAAGTTTCCTTCTGTATCATTTTTAAGATTTCCTGGAACAGAACCTACAGAGCTGTCACAACCATTGGGTTTAGGATTCGTCGGTGGCCAAGTGTTACCTGTTCTAAAGTCCGTACCTATTACTTCAACATGGTCTATAGCGTCGCCATTATAAACGGTTATTGTAAAATTAGTTATGTTCACAAGTTCTCCTGAACCGTCGTTATATATAGAAGCTACAAATAAGAAAGGTACGTCTGTTCTTGCCGGTTGCTTCGGAGTGAATATTGTTGCTTTGACTGGCCCTCCTGTGTATTCAGAAGTGAAATCCTGCAAAGTTATATCTCCGGCCGCAAGCTTGTTCAAATAAACAGTGGAATTTATTATAGTGATTGGCAATGAGACGTTGACAACATATGTATAAGTCAAGTTGGCATTTACCTTGACGCTTGTTCCTGAATATTTGTATGTCGTGTTACCGACAGGGCATCCGCCAGCACCCCAAGTAAAGCAAGTACAACCTGTAGGATTACTTTTATTAGAATTATCCTGGCATCCTGTAGCTATATTGGCACCTGCACCGTCCCATCCGCTCGACCCTTCTTGAAGTTTAAATGTGATTGACCTCATTTCTGTTGGATATGTCTGTACTTGCCACTGACAAGAAGCTGGTTTTCCTAAACCTGATGAGCTGGAAGGTTGAGGAGAACTGCTGCGAGTACAATATAAATTATTAACTATACCCGCATCAGCATATTCTTTGAGTTCTGTTGCATTTACGCGAGTAGTCCAGATTTCTAAATCTATCTTGCCTGAAGTGAATTGGCCTTGATTATGAAGTTCCATGTTACCTATCGTTGGTTCGTTTGGCTCCAAAGTACCAGGCATTGATGGTATTAACTCAAATTTGCTTATTTCTATTGACATGGGAGTCCCGCCTGTCATTATCACTGATTTGGTCGCCTGCTGCTTCAATAGTTGTTTCTGATAATAGCACTGTGGGCAGGTCATCATTTCCCATGAATCTGACAATCCACGCTGAGCTGTTGCCCAAGCATCATTCAAAGGACCCATATATGTGTCTCCAAAGGATTGAATCTGAGGCCACCAATAGCCGAAGACCGCATTGCCCACGTAACCCGGATAGGAACTTGTCAATACGAACATTAATATGAAAATCATTACAATACCTAAGGCAGGCTTTCCTTCTGGACCAGTGCTCAAACCAGCAAAGAATGAAAGACCGAAAAAAGCATAGAACATGATACGATCAATGCCCCAACCGCCGCCTGTCATGCTCAAGAAACCGACTAATGCAATAACCATAAAAACTGAGAACCATATTCTATCAAAAATTTGAAACCCTCTCTGTGTTGTCTCATGATTTAGAAAATTAATGTTAATCACGCCACCTTCCTGATCCGGAATATGAACTGGAAAAGTGAGGAAAAATGCCAATCCAAAGGACCCGAATATTGTACCCAAATTAGAACCGGGTCCCATGCCGCCGAATGTAAGCATGAGTATAAATGATATGTAACCGCCTAGACCCATTCTAAACCATGCTTCTATCATTTTGGAAGGCTGGCTGGTTCTATAGTGCATTGGCAATGAGAAGTAGAATAAGAAAGCAATTGCAACAGAAAGTAAACGGAAAGCGAAGAAGGAAACGTAAAATTGAAAGATTATAAAAGAAAAAGCAATTATCTTTGAAATAGACTTTAGAATTAAAAAACCGATTTGGTCTCCTGCCTCACGGGTAATTCTTCCGCCCCCGAGTGATGCAACAACCTGAGACTCGCTAGGAAGCACTGAATATAGCGGTATGAAGGTCATTAGCGCTACTGCCAAATAAGTTAAAGACGGTAAACCAAAAATCGGCGGGATGAACAAGGATAATATTCCCGCTATTTCGAACATGAAAACTTCATAAAGCTTGCCATGGACTCTTTTGCCTGTCACAACGCTCAAACGTTGGGCATGCGGAACATTAGCAGCATTGTAACGAGGTCTTTGTGGTTGAGGATTTTGCGGAGCACTTGACAAAACGGGAGTTAATGGAGCTGCACCTAAAGCAGCTCTTGTAAATATATGACCGCAATCAATACAACGTCTTTGTTGTCCTGCTGTGCCAGGAACTATATGAAGACCATGTTGAGGTCCTGGAGGAGGTGGTGTTGTTACTTGTCCACATATGGGACAAACTCTTGGCGTTTGGGATGTGGGTATTTGTGGTGCTCCTCCACCTATCATAGATCCACAATAAGGACAATAATTTCCTTGAGGCCAATTATGACCACAAAGCTGACAAGTTGGCATTATAACACTTAATCTAAGATTTATCGAAGTTGGTATATATTATTTATCTAACCTTACAAATTTTGATGATGGAAAAATTCTAGAACAAAGCTTAATTCTTTATCATCTTCTTAGGTAATTTAATTCCCATTGATTCTAATTTCTTAGCAATTTTTTTAGGGACTTTATCAGGAATACTTATGTTTATTTGAGTTGGTGGCAGAGTCTGCTCGGATTCTGGACCATATTGCTCCTCTTGTGACTGCTCTTGTTCTTGAGTTTCTTGATACTCTGCTTCTGGATATTCTTCCTGTTCTGAAGGTTCTTGTTCAAATTGTTCTGTTTCTTGCTCTTCCTGCGGATATTCCTCGCCCGTCTCAGTTGCAGGTTCTTGTTGTTCAAGCTTTGCGGCAACTACTTCTGCTACTCTGCCATATGCCGCTTTGCCTATCTCCGCTGCAGCCCTTTGGAAGAACCCACCAACGTTTTCTAGTCCTTTCAGAGTACCTGATAGCATCTCTGGTTTTATTATTTCATTAACTCCTTGTTTCGCCAGTTCTCCTGCTGCAACGCCCTCAAAGAATGGTGCGGATTCTGTATGTTTTCCGCTTAATTCACCTGAGGTTTCTTGTACAGTACTTTCAAATATTTTTTGTAAATCACTTGTTTTATATTTTCCTATAGTAGAAATTATTTCATCGTCTGGAATATTTTTTAAAAGATTTTCAAAAAAGTTTGCCCAGTATCTGTATTTAATTGTAAGCGTATCATTATCGTTTTTATAAAAATCTACATGTTTGTTGAACCTGAAATGCATGAATACGCAAAACCCCTCATCGAATGGGCTTAAGCCTCCTCTTCCTTCACTGAAATCAACTTTATTTTTTTCAAGAATATAATGGATGCTCTCATGTATCATCATTGAAAGTTTTTGTTCTCCAGGTACTCCTTCAGAGATAGGTATTGGAGTCGTACCGACGAGTTTCTCATTAACAATTTTTTCACGAGAGCCTTTTAGAAGCATGAAAAGTTCTTTGTTATGAGCCAAATAATCTATTATTTTTATATTGCTCTTGTCGTTACCATTGAGAATTTTTTCTAAGTTTTCCATGCCTTCTACAATTCCCATTCCGCTAGTACCTTTGAGACCTTTTTCTACTACTTCGTCAATCTTGGAGTAGTCATTGCCAAAACTGTCTAACAGTTTACCCAAATCTCCTGAGCCTACGCCATTCAAAGCATTTATCTCTCTTTGAGTTAGTTTAGTGGAGTAATTACCTTCGTAATAATCTAGTTTAAAACGTTGGCAAAACTCAACCATTAACCCTTTTAAATCGCCTTCCATCTTTCCATATGCATTACTTTCTTCGAATTTCCTTTCTTCTTGTTTATAACCTATTGCCTCTGAGGATGCTCTCTCTCTTGCTTCTCCTTTTGGTTTAATTAAATTCTGAACTTGTTTTTCTAACTCCTTTTTTTCTTCAAACTTCATTTCTTCTTGCTTGTATCCTATTGCTTCTGCAGCCGCTATCGCTTCTTTATTTTCTGTTATTTTTCCTGCCTCGGCCTTTTCAAAGAAAGTGCTAACATTTTCCAATCCTCTGGTAGCAAAATCTTCTAACATCATTTTTTTTAATTTTTCAAAGGTTTTTTTTCTTTCTTCAACAGTATTTCCTCTCATATATTCTTCAGGGTGTAGAGATTCTGCTACTTTTACAAATTGTTTTTCATAAGTTTCTTTCCAATCTCTATATTCAGCTCTTGGAATTCTTTCTTCCATCTTTTCTCTCATTTCTTCTAATCTCTTTACTCCTTCTTTTTGTATAACGTCTTCGTGAAACTCTCTAGGATCCATTGTTGCTAATTTTCTTCTTTCTTCTTCTGGCAATTTTCCAATATAAAAGTATAGAGCATCACCGCAGTTTTGAAGAATGTGATCAATGCCAATTTTCACTCTATCTAATTCTTCTTTTATTTTTATTCTTTCCTCAGTTTCGTATGTTTTGTAAAAATTTTCAGTTAAGGATTTTTTTTCTTCTAAAAGTTCTTTTAGATTATACCTGAAAGCCGCTGATGCATGCAAATATTCTCCATATTCTTTTTTAAAGGTTCCAGGTAGTATCTCTGCAAAGAAAAGCCTAGATATGCCACCAAAAAATTCATGATGAACCATGGGTCTATTCATTTTTATTTGATTATCAAAAACTGCATGTCCAACTTCCTCTGCGATAGCCGCTTTCCAACCCTCAAAACCGGAAGAAGGTTCGTCCATAATTTTTTCTTGAATAAATATTCCGTTATATTTTGGGCCATACCAAGCTCTTATGTTTCTTAAACCTGACTCAATAAATCCAGATTTTATATCCTTGTCTAAATCCTCTTTTGTTAAAAAAAATACATGCGGTATTTTTCCTTGAGTTTCACTCTCTGAAATTCCCCAGAACCTTGCTAATTTTGGATATAGATCGTTTACAAGATCCTGAACATTTTGCTTCTCCAATTGAGTTTGTTCATTTTCTTTCGATTTACCTCTTATTCTATCAAGTATTCCCATGAATAAAGAATGTTAAAGCCTGCATATTAAATTACTCGAAGAACACTATCACCTGAGCGGAAGAAATGCGGTACGTCGTGTTCGGCTCTGTGGAAAAATCAATCGTGTTGTTTCCTGTCAGAAGAATGCTCGTGGGAAAGTCCTGGTAAGCCGTCGTCAAACCGCTATAGATTTCTTCACCGTTTATCCTGACTTTAAGGTTTCCAATGCCTGTCCTGTCTCCAAAAACGACAATCCTGGCCCTGGTCATATATTTTGTCTCTTCCTCATTCAAATCAAAAGTAAAACTCTTGGTCTTCTTGCCAAGATATTCTATCTCAGTGTTCAAATCAAAGGAATAAAGAGTAGGAGCCCAAATCCTCCACCCGGAGCTCTCAGCCATTATCTCAAGTATGTTGTCATCTTTCAGAAGACTCTTATCAAAGCTTATTAATTTCTCGCCAACAGGAGGGTAGCCCACGTAAACTTCTTTCCCGTTGACCAGGATAATTAACCTGCCATAGTAGTTGGCGTTCCAAACCTTGAGGTCTAGCAGAGCCTCAGAAACTTCCTCAGGCCTAGAAACCTGAAAACCTATTTTTTTATCTTCCTTGGCAAACACGCCATTAGAAACCTCTCCTCCAACATATCCTGCTCTCTCCTCAGACGAAGTGTAATAGACTTCAAAGTTGTTGAACTCTATTGTCCTGTCAGAGGGAAAATAGTGAGAAGGTTGACCATGCGATCCGTATGGCGCAGAGACAAGACCTCCACCAAAGACTATCAACAGGCCTACGAAAAGTATTACTGCTATTAACAAGACAGGCATAAAGTCTGGCATAAATGTTATTTAAACAGTTAAGCATAAAAATATTGTTATGCGCTCTGGTTTTGATTTAAAGCACAATTTAGGCAAGATAACCCCGGAATCTAATGAAGACCTGTCAATATTGAAGGATGTCATAACTCCGGGCAGCCTCGTCACTGCAAAGTCTCCTAGAAGTGTTAAGATAAGGAGAGAGGGAGACCTGATAAGAGCAAAGACAGGCAGGAGAGAGGTGATAATGAAGGTACAGGTTGAGAAAATTGAACTGAAAGAGAAGCTTAGGCTAACAGGCAAGATAACAGAGGCGCCAGAGGACGTGGAAAGAGGCTATCACACCATAGAGATAGAGCCTGACAAGTTCTTGAAGGTAGAAAAGGTGTGGAGGTCATGGGAAGTAGACATGGTCAAGTCTGCTGAGAGAAAACCCGAACCAGTTCTTATATGCATTCTGGATGAGAATGATGCTGACTTTTATTTCTTGAAGGAACGGTACAAACACCTGTTTAGTTTGTCATCGGAAGCGTCAGGAAAAAGGTTTGACTCGAAAAAGTCTGAAACAAAAAGAAATGAATATTACGCAAAACTATTAGATGAATTAAGGACAAGGTCTGAAAAAGTTGTGAAAATAATAATTGCTGGCCCTGGGTTCGCTAGGGATGACTTGCAAAAGCTAATGAAGCAAAGGGCAAAAGAGTTGCTAGATAAAACTATAATAGAATTCACTTATCAAACAGGAAACCTAGGCCTGCAAGAACTGTTAAAAAAAGATGTGATTGAAAAGATAACTAAATACAGCAGGATAACAGAGGAAACAAAAGCAGTTGAAGCGTTGCTAGAAGAAATTAATAAAAACGGCAAAGCGGTATATGGTTTGGAAAAGACTAGAGATGCTTTGAATAATGGAATTGTCAGTTTTCTGCTGGTTTCTGACGCTAAAGTTAGGGATTATGAAGAAATGCTAGATAAAGCTGATAAATTAAGATGCAGAATAATGGTGATATCTTCTGAACATACAAGTGGTCAACAATTAATAGGACTTGGCGGCATCGCAGGGTTATTGTTCTAGAATTTTAGTTTTATATTCTACGAATCCGATGGCAACAAGAGCAGTTCCATATTCTTTATCAGGAATTATGGATTCGTAACCGACCATTTCTCTTTCTCCTAGTCTAAAACTTGGTGTATACGCTCTTCTTTCAAACATTTCTTTCAAACTTTTATTTAGAAACTCTTTGGCAGCTTTTACGTCTATGCCTTCTCCTATTTTGCTATATTCGGCAACCAAACCTCCAACATTCTTCTTTCCTTTATAAACAGAGGCTTTACCAAGGGCTGCATTTGCCTTCTGCCCTTTTTCACAGTCACAGCGAGCCATTATCATCATTAGCTCAGAACCGTGAGGGTAATCTGTTGGGATGGGGACTTGCTTTGCTTTAGATGGAAGCAATGAAGTATATATTACACCATTCCAATTTTCCATTTTAGCATCCTTGACAGCTGCATCATAGGAACCTGGGTGAGCGGCTAAATTACTTTGACCATGCCCCCATGATACAAAATATTTAGTTGGAATACGATTTTCAGTTAATAAAAATTTTGTCATAGAATCACATATTAATAACTTTTAAAAAAATTGCTTAGGGAAGAATCAAATAAAATTATTTTTTCCATTTGCTTTGTTGCTCCGTTATTTCTCAATAATAAAATAACTATTCATAACAGATATTTAAAACTATCATTTTTTAGAAAAGAGAAAAAGAAAGAAAAGATTAAGTCATCAAAGGAGGTCTGCCACCACCACCGCCACCACCACCGCCACAAGTTCCAACTGCTGTACAGTTTCCTGGGTTATAGATGCTACACTGATACGAAGTTTTTGTGCAAGTTAAAATATATGGTGATGGACATGAAGGTACATAAAAATTTGTACAACTCATCGTTGTATTAATAGGCCCAGTACAAAAAAGACTACCCCCATAACAAAATGCCGTGTAAGTCCCTGAAGGGCAATCTGCCTTTGTTTTTGTATAAGAATTCGTACACTTCCAATTTGTGAGGTAAGCTGCCTGCGTAGAGAAGTAATACCAACCTAAGACTGCAACCACTAGAACTGCTAGAACCACTATCAAATATAAGTATGGTTTTTTCATGATAAACATTAGGACATTTTAAATATAAAGATATCCAAAATCTAAGCATGATTGACGAGATTTTAAGAGCTTATTTGATTGAAAAGAAACCGTGGTATGGAATCGCATTCGGTTTTCTGTTCGCAAGCCTAGGAATTATCTTTGCCTTCCTTATTTTCAGAACAGAGCCCTCGTTTCCTGCAGTCTTCCTAACAACTCTGGCATCGGCACCTTTGATTGTCAAGATAATAAAAAGTGAAAGAAAAGAGAAAAGCATATTAAGAAGGCATGGAAAAGTCATTGAAGTTTATTTTTATCTGTTCTTTGGAATGACCATTGCCTTTGCTTTCTTTAGCGCTTTCTTACCATCTGAGATTTCCAACTCCATATTCAGCGAACAATTAAACAAGTTCTATACTGGCTATTTTACAGTAGGTGGCTTTGCCATTAATTCTAATTTATTTTTCGAAATAGTTCTGAACAATCTTGGCTTAGTCTTATTCTTTTTCATATTGTCATTGTTCTATGGTTCTGGATCGATTTTCCTACTGGCCTGGAACTCTTCTATACTCGGCGTAATGTGGGGCAATATACTTAAGGTCTCACTCTCATTAATGAACCCATTTGTCTTTGTCAAGAATGTTTTCTTCATATTTCCCTTCCTGTTGCCGGAAATCGAGGCTTATTTCCTGGCGTCAGTAGCAGGAGGCATAGTCTCTGTCAACCTCGACAATAAGAAAAAGCTTGAAACCGCGATGAATGATTCTCTTGTATTCTTGATACTGTCAATAGTGCTGATAGTTGTTGCAGGAGCAATAGAAGCCCTCCTGATTGCTTAAGTAATCGTTATCGACGAGTTCGTCGAATGGATTGTCTTATTGCTGAAACCTGTGGTTGTCACTGTAAAATCACCAAATGCTGAACCTAGGGAAGCTATGATTGTTAACGTAGAGGCTGCTGAACGTCCGATAGGAACATAAACAGGACTTGGCGAATAAGAGCAGACCGCACCAGGAGGACAGTTCGAAACTGTCAAATAAACAAAATCCGAAAAACCGTTTATTGAGGTTATGTTGATTATAAAAAAAGCTTTCTGGTTAGCAATTCTACTGTAAGAGGGCGTTGATTGTATTGAAAAACCCTTGATGCAAGAAGAGTTGTAGGCGCATCTCGACTCCAAATCGCATCCTTTTGGCTCACAACTCCTAACGACGTACATCTCAGAATTGCATCTAACTCCGCAGCCCTCGCTAATCCATGGAGTGCAAATGCATTCTTTAGGTTTGATGGTTAGGTAAAAGGTCGCCGCCTTGTTAATGCCTCCTCCCGTCGCAAAAACATTTATCGGATAAGTTCCTTCAGGCGTCAGCTCGGATGGCGTGATTGTCAGGTCAGAAGTGTAGGTGGGATTAGCATTGCTCGTTGATAGAACGCAAGTAGAGTATTTGGGACAATTAGAAACATATATTTCAACAGGTTCTGGTTTGCTGAAATCAGAAAATACGATTATAGTAGAAGTTATGGATTTTTCCTGGACTACTGTTCCCTCGTTCTTTTCAAAATAGATTTCAAAACCAAAGGGCTTCTGAATGACATTGAACACAACTTCTAGATAAAGCCAGCCAAAGGCAAAGACTAACAAGATGATTAACAAAGCTATTATCTCAAAAAATTTCTTTTTCTTAATGGCTATCTTCATAATTAACTCTTAGAATTTTTTTATATAAATAGAAAGGTTAAATTTTTATTTATGTTTTAAATAGCAAAAATAACATACTATTATGAAGAAACTGCTATTTTTACTTATGTTCTTAATTGTTGTAGATGTTTCTTACGCTGCTTCATGTGACTCGTCATGCACAGCTCAAGGCTTTGCCTCTGGAGCATGTGTATCTCCTAGCTTCGTGGCATCTACAGAGTTGTTAAGCTATGGGAACGACTACACTGACATAACAGACAGCGAGGCGAACACATTATTCAGTTTATTTAGAACGCAGGGCTTTACTGAGTTCACCATGCGCCTTCCAGGCTTTAGTTACACTAGTAGCGGAGCAACAAGCACGCAAGTTTCAAATATTAAAAGACTTATGGGCATCGCAGACCAATATAACCTGGAAGTTAATCTGGACTTGCACACTTGGTACACGGCATGGGACGACAAATTCCGAGACAGCGCATCCAATGCTGCCGCTAACAGGGTTGCTTACATTCAATATGTCAGGAACACGATTCCACAGTTCGAAAGTGAACCCAATTTAAAGGCTTGGATGGTGTTGAACGAACCGCAGGCGCGAACAGCCTCAGCATCAGAAAACAGCTTCATCAGCGATGTAATCAGGGAAGCAAAAAACCTGACAACTAGGCCAGTAAGCGTTAGGTTCATGATGGGGTATAGTCCATCGACAGGCCACTATGCCACATATTTGGATGATGAAGTAGATTTTCTTTGCCGCAATTCATACTGGGATTCGCGCAGTCCCTCCACAACTGTCTATGGTGCTACTCAAGCCAAGTTTTTGGCTGCATTGGATCGTGCGCATAGCCAAGGTAAGGAACTCTGGATCACAGAGTTCGGCAAGACCTCTGACCAAGTTGGTTATTTCAAGGAAAATGTTGCTTATTACAGGAGTGTTGGCGTAGACAGGGTTTTTGCATGGGCTATCCAGACCGAAGGCACTGAATCATACAACATCTTCAATGGAATGACACCTAAAGCTGCATTTTATGAGCTCGTCAGCGATTTGAACTGTCCAGGAACGATTATAGAGAACGACTGTAGTACAGGTCAAAAATGTTGTTGTTCTACTCTTCCACCAGAAACTTACACTGCCGCATTCTCTCAGACTGGAATACCTTCAGGAACAACGTGGGGAGTCAATGTAGGTGGAACGAGATATACTTCAACTACCGGTTCTCGAAGTGTTCCTGGTTTATCAGGAACAGTGACTTACACGTACGATTCAACTGTTTCTGAAACTGGAACCCAATACATATGCTCAACAGGATGCTCAGGTTCTGTAACTTCTTCTTCTCCAACAGCAACTGCAACTTACATCACTCAATACTATCTGACGATGAGTGTTGATCCTGCTGGTAGCGGCACTGTCAATCCTTCAAACGGATGGTATAATGCTGGCAGTCCAGTTAGTATTAGTGCCACTGCTAATGGTGGCTATTCATTTTCCTCATGGACATGCTCTGGAACTGGAAGCTATAGCGGAACAGCAAATCCAGCGACCATAACAATGAATTCGCCTATAACCGAAACTGCTAATTTCGTTTTGGGAGGAGGAATGGTTGGTTTGTGGCATTTTGACACTATAACATCAGGTACAACGCCTGATAGCTCTGGTAAAGGTAACACTGGAAAGGTTGTTGGAGCAACCATAACTAGTGGAAAGATAAGCAATGCTTTAAAGTTTAATGGTGTGAGCAATAATTATGTTAACATAACTGATTCTAGTAGTTTAGACGTGACAAGCGCTATCACAATAGCTGCTTGGATAAACGTTAGATCATTTCCTTCTACCTATCCTAGAATAGTCTCAAAAGAATCTGCAGCAACAGCAGCACCATATGCTTTGAAATTGAACAAATCAAGAAACAGTGTCATGCTTTGCTTGAACACAACTTCTAGCAGTGGCGAAAAATGTGTAGATTCTGGTGTTAACACCATTTCACTTAATACCTGGTATAGAGTTGTTGGAATTTGGGATGGAAACACCATGAGGATATATCTTAACAACGTGTCATGGAATACAAAGCTAGTTTCAGGAACAATGGGGAATACTCGTAATCATGTTCTAATAGGAATTAATCCCTCCAAGAATAGATATTTCAATGGAACAATAGATGAAGTTATGATTTACAATTATGCTTTAAGCACTGAAGAGATAGCAGATGACTATGCTTCTGGGATTGCATCTGGTGAAATACCGACTTGTGGCAATGGTATATGCGAATCAGTTTATAAGGAAACTAGAGTGAGCTGTAGTGCTGATTGCAGAGGCGGTGGAGGAGGCTGCGGAAGAGGCTGTTATCTTATTGCCATAGGGCCTTATATAATGAACGTAGATATCACACCCATATTGTCTATAGTTTCTGCTGTGCTGGTCTTGATAGAAATCATTGTAGTGATGACTATAATTGACAGATTGCACAAGACTTCTAGAAGAAAGAAATAATTCTAATGGACTGGGCGGGATTCGAACCCGTAACCTCTTCCATGCCGTTTCCAGTTAAAAACTTAAGGAAGCGATCTTCCGTTGATCTACCAGCCCATGAGAGTGGGTCGAGCAAGATTTGAACTTGCGATTTCCACCTTGTAAGGGTGGCGTCATAGGCCACTAGACCACCGACCCATGAATATTCTTATTATTTTAATTAACTTAAATTTATAAGAATTAGAAAAAAAGAAAAAATTACTCTATATTCAATAAGGCGTGCCAAGAACCAGATCTTATATTACCTATTTTCTGTCCAAGAATTGCATTAAAATCTCCGTCTCTTATAATCCAGTTTTTTCCTGCAACTTTTCCTTCAATCCAACCATTGGATGAAAGGAAACCACAAGTTCCAACGCCATCACTGTAGGTGCAATATTGAACGAAATACATGAACATATCTTTGTTATTCATTTTCATATGGTAAGCCTGCATTGTAACTTTGCCGTCTTTTAATTCCTTATTATAAAATATCTTAAATCCTGTATAGCCTCTATAATCAATTGGTAACATTGGTTCTGGAATCGATGAATCTGGAATTATTGCACTTGGAGGTTTATCTGAAATTGGAATTCCTCTAGTTATTATTCCTGAGCTTGTATCTGCCAAAGCTGATGAACTTACTATTATTAAACAAACTAAAGTTAAAGTCATTAATTTTTTCATATTTTTCACCTAAGAAATAAAACACAGAAATAGAACTTAAATACAGTAGATTTTTTAAGGTTTTAACCGAATAATTTTCATGAAACTTTCAAGAAGATTCTACTCAAGAAACACAAAGGTAATTGCCAAAGAACTGTTAGGCAAGGTATTAGTTCATAAAACAAAGGAAGGAATCTGCAAAGGAAAGATAGTCGAGACTGAAGCCTACCTAGGTTTTACTGATCCTGGCTCAATAGGATATAGAAAAGTTAAAAACATACCAAAATCTTTGCTTAAACCGCCAGGCCATGCATTCGTTTATTTCACCTATGGAAACCATTGGATGCTGAATGTCGTAGCTAAAAGAATGGGTTTACTTGGAGCTGTTTTAATAAGAGCTTTAGAACCTTTAGAAGGAATTGATTTAATGAAGAAAAATAGAAAAATAGATGATATTAAAAATTTGACAAGTGGACCTGGCAAATTAACTCAAGCTTTTAAAATTAATAAAACTCATGACAGTATTGATTTAACAAAAGATGTTTTGTTTATAGAAAACTCTAATGACAAATTTGAAATTGTTAAGACAACAAGAATAGGGCTTTCAAAAGGTCAGGACTTGCCCTTAAGATTTTATATAAAGAACAATGAGTTTGTTTCTAAAAAATAAAGTGGGCGGGGAGAGATTTGAACTCTCGACCACCAGTTTTTACAGAACGCAGCCATGAAAAATGACTAGACGTCATTTTATAAGACTGGCGCTCCACCAGGCTGAGCTACCCGCCCATTATGAATTTATTTATTGCTAAACTAATTTAAAAGTATGTTGGATTTAAAGCAAGAGGTTCAAAACTTCTTGGAAAAGAGCGATTACATCACTTGCGAGTATAAAGGCTGCTTTGACATAGCAGCAAAAAAGGATACCTTGTTGCTCCTGAAGATTCTGTTAAATATAGATGGTTTTCAGAGAGAGCAGGCCAAGAACTTAAAAATCGTATCAAATAACTTGGATGCTCATCCCTTCTTAATAGGAGTTCAAACGAACAGAGAAAAGTTACAACGAGGTATAGTTTATGAAAGATTTGAAACACCTACCGTGTCATTGAAAACTTTTGAAGATCTTGCTGTCAATTCGATATTTCCTACCATTTATAGAGACAGGGGCGGACTATATGTTGAGATCGACTCGGCAATACTTAGGGAAGTAAGAAAAAAGAAAGGTATGTCACAAAGAGAATTGGCAGAAGCTATTGGAATTAATAAAAAAGTCATTTACGAGCATGAGAAGAAGCAACTAAGAATGTTGTTGGAAATAGCCGAAAGCTTGGAGAAGGTCCTTGATCAGAAAATCATAAAGTCGATAGACTTTTTCAAGAGATATGAGGAGCATGGCTATCCTAAGGATTTTATAGAAAGGGATGTCAGGAAAGGCCTAGAAAAGCTAGGTTTCAAAACTGATTTCGTTAAACAGGCTCCCCTGGATGTCTTTGCCAAAGAAAAGAAATTAGTGTTGTCAAATATAGAGGTGAACAGAAGAAAGATGATAAGACACGCTGCGAACCTGAAGAATTTCATAGACCTTGTCAAGAAACCTGCCTTTATTATAACAGAGAATGCAAAGGACGAGGAAATATTGGGAATACCTTTGATAGAGAGAAAGAAACTGGAGGAAATGGATAAAAAAGAGTTGATAAAAAAAGCTGAAAAAGCAATTTAAGTCTGTTCTTCAAATTATTCTTATGCCTCTGCCTACGGGTATGTTCGCGTTGCCTTATGCTTCACCTTTTTTCTGGATTCTGCCAATGACACTATTGCTTTTATGCGAACTAACAGCTGACTTTCTAGGCAAGAAGTGGACCTTGCGCAAGAAATCAATTCTTTTTGCTGCTTCATTGTCATTCTATGTGATTGGCAATGCTTTTTGGCTCTACGCCCTTTTAAATGGAATGGGCCTAGCTAGAGGAGCGATCTTATTTGGTGTTGGCCAAGAAATAGCTGCAGTCTTAATGGGTATAATTTACTTCAAAGAAAGTCTAAACAACAAGCAAAAGATTGGCATGTTGCTCGGCTTTATCACAATAATAATAATGGGTGGTGCTTGATGAAATGGATTATTCCTTTTAGTTTGCTGATGCTTTTCGAAGTTATTGGAAGTTTTTTCAGCGGTTTGTTTGGTTCTACACAAAACTTTTTGTTGGTTCCTTTGGCCCTTGCTGTTTATACTTTGGCAAATTATTTTTGGCTGCAAGCCTTGAACAAGGGAAGCGGTCTAGCAAGAGGTACTATTTATTTTGGAGTCATTTTTGTTATTACCACTATTTCGATTGGCTTTATTTTTTATGAAGAAGCAATAGACTTGATAAAATTGTTTGGCATAGGAACAGGCGTAACTTCCATCATACTTTTAGCGGATGACTTAAAACATTAGTTTTAATTAACTCTAATAATTAAATATTCTAGGTGTATTAATGGGAATGTGGCAAGAATTTATGGATTTTATGAAGAAACAGAACGTTCTATCAGTGGCACTAGGTTTGGTAACAGGTTTTGCAACACTAACTCTTATAAACGCATTGGTAGCAGATTTGATAACTCCAATATACAAACCTTATCTAACTTTTCTAGATCCAACAGCATCAATAACATTAGGATTATCAGAATTTATGATTGGTCATTTCATTCAGACACTTATCAGTTTCATAGTAATTCTACTTGTTGTCTTCATAATAGGCAAGAGAATGGGTAAATCAGCATAAGATTTATAAACTTTTTCTTTTTTCTATTCTTAATAGTCAAGTTTAAATATACTTACATACACATATTTTTTATCCTACTAAATTTATGAGGTGATAAAATGAATGATATGCAAAATCAATTAGGAGGTCAACCCATTTTAGTTCTACCAGAAGGGACGTTGAGGACATTAGGAAGAAGTGCACAACGCAACAACATAGCAGCAGCCAAGGCTGTTGCAGACGCTGTCAGAACTACCTTAGGTCCTAAAGGAATGGACAAGATGTTGGTTGATAGTTTAGGAGACGTTGTCATAACAAACGACGGTGTAACTATTCTAGAAGAGATGCAGATAGAACATCCTGCAGCAAAAATGCTTGTAGAGGTTGCAAAGACACAGAACGAGGAAGTAGGAGATGGAACAACAACTGCAGCTATTCTTGCAGGTGAATTATTGAAAAAATCAGAAGATCTCTTGGATCAAAACATACACCCCACAGTTATAACCAAGGGTTATAAATTAGCAAGAGAAAAGGCCTTGGAAATTCTTGATAAGATGTCTGAGAAAATAGAACCAGAAGACACAGAAGACTTGATAAAAATAGCAATAACGTCAATGACAGGAAAAGGTTCAGAGATAGCTTCAGAGCGCATTGCTAAGATCATTGTAGAAGCTGTTAAAACAGTTATGGATGGCAAGGAGATTGACAAGGAAAACATTAAACTTGAGAAGAAACATGGCGGTTCAGCAGAAGACACAGAATTGATAAGAGGCGTGATAATTGACAAGGAAGTTGTTCATCCCGCGATGCCAAAGAAAGTAAAATATGCAAAGGTAGCTTTGTTAGACGCTTCCCTAGAAATTGAGAAGACGGAAACAGAGGCACAAATACAAATAACATCGCCAGACCAATTGCAAGGCTTTCTGGACCAGGAAGAAAAGATATTGAAAAACATGGTTGACAAGGTCGCTTTGTCTGGTTGCAACGTCTTGTTCTGTCAGAAGGGCATAGACGATGTGGCTCAGCATTATCTAGCTAAGAAAAGCATTTTAACGGCTAGGAGGGTTAAGAAATCCGACATGGAAAAACTGGCAAGAGCAACTGGCGGAAAAATTATTTCAAACATCTCAGACCTAACTGAAAGCGACTTGGGAATGGCAGGTATCGTGGAACTAAAGAAAGTTTCTGGCGAGGAAATGATATTTGTCAGGGACTGCAAGAATCCAAAAGCAGTTTCCATATTGATCAGGGGCGGAACAGAACATGTTGTTGACGAGGTGGAAAGATCGATAGAAGACGCAATCGGTGCGGTTAGCTCAGCCTTGGAAGTTGGCAAGATAGTTGCTGGCGGCGGAGCACCTGAAGAAGAGGTTTCAAAAGAGTTAAGAAAGTTTGCCCAAGGATTTTCAGGAAGGGAACAACTAGCAGTTCTAGCTTTTGCAGAAGCAATGGAAATAATACCAAGGACATTGTCAGATAACTCAGGTCTGGACCCGATAGACATGCTCGTGGAACTAAGATCAGCACACGAGGAAGGCAAGAAAACTTATGGCATAGACGTTTACTTTGGAAAGATAGTTGACATGAAAGCAAAAGGCGTTATCGAGCCTTTGAAGATAAAAACGCAGGCAATAAAATCTGCCTCAGAAGCTGCCGAGATGATTCTAAGAATAGACGACATAATATCAGCAGGCAAGCTAGACAAGGGCGGAGCACCTCAGATGCCTCAAGGCATGCCAGGCGGTATGGGAGAAGAGTACTAACCTCCCTTTCTTTTTTATTTTAATTTCTATATATGTCGAGTAAGTTTTTAGAATCAAGCAATAAGAAATAATTGATTGTTTTTAGACTTTTCTGAAAAGTTTTATATAGTGGTTTTGATACTATTTTAGTTAGGAGGTTAATGATATGAAAGGAATATCCACAATATTGGCAATGATTTTGATTGTTATAATAGTTGTGGCATTGATAGGTTTGACATACACATTCGCAGTGGGTCTATTCTCAACAACATCAGGAACAGCAACGAGTCAAGTGACAACAACTACAACCAGATTAGACAAGCAAGTATCTTTCATAGGTACTGTAACATGCGGCAATTATAGCGGTAACGCAAATAGTTGGGTTATCCAATTTACATTAAGACACAATGGAGCTACACACAATATAAATGATGCGACGACACAGGAATTAACTGCAATACTAGACTCTAATGTTATAGATGATTTAAAAACAACATTGGTAGGCGGTGCAACACATTTAGGAACTGAAAAGATAACTCCTGGCGCACTTAGAACATTCAACTTAACTTACACGAACTTGACTAGTGGTGCATTTACAGGTACTCACACACTTACAATATCAGCTCCAGCAGGAGAAATGCCAGAACAAATAACTTGTTCAACAAAATAAAAAACATTTATATACAAGTTTAAGCAAAACTATAGAATATGACAGAAGATGATGTAAGTTACGAAATAATACCAGTGACTCCCATCAGGAAGCTAGAAGAAAGGATGGAAAAAATAGAATCATCAGGATCAACGCCTCAACTACAGAATCTGATAAACCAGATAATAGAACTGATAAGAAACAACCAGAAAATTGTAAACGATGTTATACAGGCGAACAACGACTTGAGGAACGAATTATCAAAGTTGCCATCCAAGATGGACGAACTGATAGACACTATTAACGGCTTTCTTGAATTGGTAGAAGCTGCTGGTAAAGAAGAGGTAAACGTAACGCCTCAGCCTGTCCAATCCAATGCGGAAGCATTCAAACCTATTATTGATGAGTTAAGGAAGATTTCAGATCAGAATCAAAAGCTTGTGGAGAGCAACCAGGTAGTCCTCAACGAACTAAATAAAATGGATAGAAAGCTCAAGGGTGGGATGCCTGTTTCAACATTATTATCCAATTATCCTTTAAAAAAAGAAGTAAGGAAGGTTGAACAGTTATGAAAGGAGTAAGCGCAATAATAGCAATAATTTTGATATTGATGATAGTTGTTGCTTTGTCTGCCTTGGCATATACATGGTTTTCAGGGATATTCACTAGTTTGACAACAACCACCAGTAACGCAACCTCGCAGGCCACAACAGCGATGGCAATGCAGTTTAGGATTGAAGCTGCAAAATCTTATGGAGGCGGAGGCGGGACAGGTTCTGTTAATGCCACGATCAGAAACATAGGAACTGTAAATTTTGATGCAGGAAAGCTTGGAGTCTATATTGATGGTATGTTATCTTCATATGTTCCTATTGCAAGCTATGCATTACCTCCAGGACAAGTAATTACTCTCAACATCACAAATGCAACTGCCGCCTGTCCAAATAAAGTATTAGCGATAACTCTTGAGAGCGGTTTGCAAGACTCAAGAACAATTAGTTGTTGATTATTATGAAAGGAGTAAGCGAAATAATAGCAATAATTTTGATATTGATGATAGTTGTTGCTTTGGCTGCTTTGGCATATACATGGTTTTCAGGGATATTCAGTAGTTTGACGGCTACCACTAGTAACGCGACCACATCTACGGCAAGTGCTATGACAACCAACTTTAGAATAGAAACTGCAAAAAACGTTACCGTTGCAACTTGTTGTAATTATTCTGTTACCTTAAGGTGCCTTGGAACCACCCCATTAGACCTCAGTAAAATCAGTGCTTATGTGAATGACGCACCTGCAAATGTACAAGGACTAACTTCACTTCCAACTAAGAGTTACGGTGAAGTTTGGACATTTTACATAAATACTACAACTTCAGGTACGAGACTAAGAATCATTGCTGCAAGCGGTCTAGAGCAGTCAATAACAATTACTTAATAATAAGTCAAAGCAATAAAATATCATGAAAGCACAATCAGAAATATTAGTTTTTATACTTTTATTTCTTTTAAGCATTGTTTTATTTACAGTAGCTGTTTATTGGAGCAGAGACGCTTTTCAGCAGAATGTCGATATAACAAGGGTTTCTTCTGCTGAGGGTTTTATGAAAGAAATGAATTATGATATTAAAAGCTTGTTGAAATATGGCGGTCATAAAGAAATAGAATATAACGTTGACGGTCCAATAACGCTGTTAGACAGCCAAACCATTGAGGTTAGAACAGTTGTTTCTTCAGGCATTTCATTGCCAACCTCTTGGAACAACATATCTTCTGATTATTCCTATATAAGAGAGATGCTTGACGGAGACGTTTTCAGAATCCGACTGGTCTTTCCCAAGGACGATTATAATGTTGAGTTTTTTACTGATGGCCCAACCTTAGCCAAGCCAAAAAAGGTTGTAATAGAAGAAAATTCCACTGACATTGAAAACGGCAAGGCAACAATCAAAATAAGAATAACTTTTGTGTAATATTCTTTATGAAAGGGCAATACTTAACTATTGAATACGTGATATTTTTCATAATAGGACTGAGTATGATAGTCGCTGTTTATTTCATATTCTCCAACATCAATGCAATAACCGAGAGAAACATGATAAGGCCTCAACTAAAGGCTGTGGGAGAAACCATAAGGGGAACGATTATAAACATATTAGAGGCGTCCAAAGGCACAAACAGCGAGATAGATTACAACCTGTCAATACCATTCAAGCTGTCTAAATGCATATACAAGATAGAGATTGACAATGGTTTGAATTTAAACTGCACGCATGACATTAGTATTGGTGCCGTACTGAGCTTGTATAATCTTAATATTACAACAGAAAATATTATATATAGCACAAAAGGTTATGTTGAAATAAGAGTTTATAATGAAATGGTCGAGTTAAAATGATGAAAGTTAAACCAAAAAATCTAAAACTAGTAGGAAAAATAAAATTTAACAGGTTCTTTAGAAAGGCTGTTAAAGGTTATAAAAAACTTAGAAGAGCTGGCCTCATAGATCATAGAGGATATAAAGGAAAAGGCTTTCCTTATCCTGTTGCAATGGGCTTTGGCGGAGGTGGAGGCCAACTGGAGATAAAGGGCCCCTCTATAAAGATAAGCGAGATAAAAGCAGAAAAATTCGTAATCGAGGAAAACAAGGACGAAGAAAACAAAGGCATACCCATAGTTGTTCCAGATTCAGGACTGGCAGGTGCAGCAAGAGAATCTGAATTTAATTTAAGAACAATAAATATTTCTTATGACCTGATAAAATCCGATTCAAAGGTATTCGCATCTGTTAACATAAAATGGTCTGATGCTGATTCTTCCTTGATTTATCAGATCGCTGAACCTAAATTGAATCCTGAGGAAAGGGCTCTACTAAACCAAATCAAAACAATGCTTGTGGAAAAATTAGAAGTTGATTTCACAACCCTTAGAAAGGGCGAGGCCACGGATTATTTGGTCAACAAATTTGAAGAAATGCTAGTTTCAATGTCCCTTGTTGTTCCCGAAGACAAAAAAAAGGACTTGCTATATTATATTAAAAGAGATTTCATAGGAATGGGAAAAATAGAACCGCTTATGATGGACCCTAATCTAGAAGATATATCATGCGATGGAGTAGAAATTCCCTTGTACGTCTATCATAGAAACCCATTACTAGGAAGCGTTAAAACAAACGTCTACTTTGAAAAGGCTGAAGAACTCGACGTCTTTGTAAACAAGCTTTCTCAGAGATGCGGCAAAAGCATTTCAGTTGCATCCCCCCTCATAGGTGGAACTTTGCCAGATGGTTCTAGAATACAGGTAACTCTAGGAACTGATATAGCAAGGAAAGGAAGCAACTTTACCATCAGAAAATTCAGCGAAACGCCTTTGACACCTGTGAACCTGTTAAAGCTCAAAACAATTGATTCTAAAATTGCAGCATATCTGTGGCTGGCCGTAGAGTATGGCAGAACTATCCTGATTACAGGAGGGGTCGCTACTGGAAAAACTACATTGTTAAATGCCATGTCGCTGTTCATAAAGCCAGAACTAAAGATAGTTTCAATAGAGGATACAGCTGAACTGGTTCTCCCTCATTCCCACTGGGTTCCTAGTGTTGCTAGGCTACCGATGTCAGAAATGGGAGGCAAAAAGGTGGGAGAGGTAGACCTATTCGACCTGTTGAAAGAATCGTTAAGACAAAGACCAGACTACCTTATAGTAGGAGAAGTTAGAGGTAAGGAAGCCTATGTTCTATTCCAGCAGATAGCAACTGGCCACAGCTCTCTATCAACAATACACGCAGACTCTATGGAGAGACTGATGGACAGGTTAACAACGCCTCCGATAAGCCTTCCAGCAAATCTTATAGAGGCATTGGACGTAATCATATTCGTTGTCAGAATAAAATACGGATCGACCTATGTCAGAAGAATAAAGAGTATATACGAGATATACGGTTTTGACAGAAAAAAGAACTTCCCTATGGTTAACGAGGTATTCAAATGGGACCCAAAAAATGACATCTACGAGGCAGTGAACCCTTCTATTGTTCTGAGAAGAATTTCTCAGCAGTACGGCATCGAGGAACAGTACTTGCAACAGGAGATATTCAGAAGAATGAAAGTTTTGGAATGGATGGTAGAAAAAAACATAGAGGACTATAGGGATGTTGCAAAAGTAGCAAAGCTCTATTACTCGAGAGCCGACGAATTGCTGCAAAACATAGCTTAGATGATTTAATGAATATCTGGAAAACTCTTAGAGACTTGTCATTCAAATTTTTCAAACACAGCCTAGACCCGACTGTCGGCGTATTTGAAAGCATAAAACCTGACCTGTTAAAGGCAGACATCGGCCTAACTCTGCCGGAGTATGTTTATGCCATGTTCTTCTCTTTATTGTTGTTCTTTGTCATAGAGTTTCCCTTGGTCACCATAATAACTAGCATAGTCCTAAAGGACATACTGTTGGCAGTCCTGTTCTCATTCACCTTAAACATCGTAACCATCTTGATTGTTTTCTTTATTTTTTATACATATCCGAGCTTAGTGGCAGGCAAGAGGAAAAAGGATATAGAGTCTGCCCTACCTTTTGCAGCAACCTACATGGCAACAATAGCAAATTCAGGAGCGCCTCCTGTAACAATGTTCAAGGTTATATCGCAGTTCGAGGAATATGGAGAAGTCTCCAAGGAAGCAGAGAAAATCTACAGAGACGTAGAAGTCTTTGGAATGGACCTGGTGGGAGCCATAAGAAAAACAGCCAACAGGACGCCCTCTGAGGAACTTAAAGAATTGTTATGGGGATTGGACAATGTTCTAACTAGTGGCGGTAATTTGGGAGATTTCCTGCACGAGAAGTCAAGAATATTCATATCAGAATATAGAAGGAGACTGGAACAGTACTCAAGGACATTGTCATTTTTGATAGAGATTTATCTTACACTAATATTGGTCGGATCTGTATTTTTCATAATCATAACCGCATTGATGTCAGTAATAGGCGGGGGAGGAATGTCCAGTTACCTATCGTTCATACAATTTTTAGTAATCTTTATAGTCCTGCCCTTTGTATCAGTAGGCTTTATATTTTTATTAAAATCCGTAGCACCGTCAGCGTGATGAAATGGATAAGAAAGAAGATAAAAAAAGCAAGTTCAACTTAAAATACATTCCGATAATAATAGCCATAGCTCTAGTCGCGATAAGCTTCCTGTTTTATAAGAACGTCGGTATAATGGGTAACATCATTCTTCTGGCGGCAATAGTAGGGATAGTCCCCTTTGCGTTCTTTTCATATTTCGAATACAGCAAAGTGAGAGCAATCGAAGACCAGCTGCCTTTATTTTTGCTAGACCTCTCCGAGGCACAGAAAATAGGAATGACTCTGCCAGAAGCATTGAAACAGGTTTCGAAAACTGACTATGGGAAACTTACAGAAGAGATAAAGAAGATTGAATATCAGTTATCCTGGGGAATACCTACACAGGAAGCCATGAGCAATTTCGCGCTGCGAATGAAAAAATCAAAGCTGATAGGAAGAGTCGTTAGGATTATAAACGAAGCCTATGCTTCAGGAGGGGACATTGCCAAAACAATGGAAGCTACTGCCTCGGACATAACATCTATAAAAGAGGCCGAGAAAGAGAGAAAGGCTGTTACATACGAGCACATGATGATAATGTACGCTATCTATTACATCTTCATTGGGATAGTCATCGGTCTGTCGCAGACGCTGATACCTTTAATGAATCTTAATGTAGGTGGCGGAGGACTAGTAGGAGGCATAATGACTTTTACTGACCCTTGTGAAGCCTGCGTAAACAGCATCAGCATATTCTGCGCAAACTGCTCTATTTTTTCCATAGTGTGCAAGATGTTTGCAATTCAAAAGAGCTGTTATTACTATGCATTATTTCTTTTGATGTCTATAGTTCAGGGTATATTCTCTGGGCTGGTCGCTGGTCAAATCGGAGAAGGTTCTGCAACTGCCGGCTTAAAGCACAGTTCGATAATGACCTTGTCTGGTTTTGGTATACTCCTATTCTTGTTAAAAGCTGGAATGATATGATGCATGGACAAACAAGAATGGAGTTCATTTTCGCTGTCATAATATTCTCAGCAATAATTTTTTATGTCGTTAACCAGATGAATACCATCTCATCCTCGATCATATCAGACTACAGCATCAACAACATGAAAGCAGAAGCCAACAGTGTGATAGAGACGCTAACCAATGACAAGGGATATCCTGACGACTGGACCAACTTTCTAAATCAAGGCTGGACTAGGAGAAAAGAGATTGGCATCTCGCAAAGTTCAATAGAGCTGATAAACCAACAAGTAAGAATAAACATAACCTATGATTCTGACATGAAATCAGATTTTAGCGACATAAGATTTGCCGACACTGACAAAGTGACTAGGATACCTTATTGGATAGAAAACAAATCTGATGGCAATTGGGCTCTCGTTTGGTTGAAAATCCACAGGATTCCTGAAGCCGAGAAAAAATCTGTTTACATGTATTATAGATATCCTAGTGCAACAAGCGAGAGCAATGGAAACGACGTTTTCATGCAGTTTTTAGATTTAAGCGAAAATTCATTACCACAAGGATGGGTAAAACAGGATATAGGAACACCCGGCACAGCAACTGTTTCCAACGGTAATCTAACATTAGTTAATATTAATGGATCAAACGTTGTGGATAACATATATGAAGCTACTCATGCTTACAAAGACTCAATAATTTCTGGTGATATTGTTGCTATTACAAAAATAATGAGCCAAAATGGAACAGAAGCCTATTGCAAATCAGGAATAAGCTTGCAAAATTTTGTAAAAGCTAAAAATTATAATGGCATGGCATATATAGTAGCAAGGCGTAGTGGAAATAACTTTGGTTTCTTCTGGCAATCTGGTTCTTCTTATATTGCGCCTAATAGCTATAGTAACAGTGTAGGAACAGTGAATTTTCCTACCTATCTAAAAATAGTCAGAAATAACTTTAACGTAAGTGGTTGGCAAAGCTATGATAATAATAATTGGGTCGCTATAGGTTCTGCGATAGTTCCTTTAGCTATTGAAGACTTTCAATATGTTACTTTATTTTTAACGCCTTATAGTAATTCAAAATCAATAGAGGCAAACTTCAGTTTGTTTTATGTTTATCATTATGCTTCTCCAGAACCTGCAGGTACAATTAAAAACGAAGAAACTAGAACCAATCAAAGCTGGTTCCCCGTCAAAACAGTTGGCCTTGCTGACCAATCAGACGTATTGTCTGTGGGTAAGATAGCGGCACTGAATGGAAACTGTGACCTCTTGTTAAATTTCGGACTAAGCACCTATAGGCTTAGAATATATAATTCGACCAATTTACTTTTATACTGCGGAACAGAGAGCCTGAGCCCTGCAAAAATAACAGTGAGCAGGTACGTAAAGGTTGGGAATGATTTGGGTAACATAACGCTGGAATTGTGGTAGTATGAAAGGTTTTATTTATTTGCTGGAAATATCAATAGCGCTAATACTAATGCTAGCCGTTCTGGGTACAATCTCAACCTTCAAGCCAAAGGAGAACTGGGAAAGAGCAGATTTGATAACAACTGGAAACGACATAATAAAAAATTTGGACTATCAGAGCATTGTAGAATTTTTGAATGGAAATTTTACAAAGATTCAGAGTTTGGTTCCTCCCCATGTTGATTTCGGATTAAGGATAACAGGTGTTCCTAAGACCAACATAAGCGTAGGCGTCGACCCGGCAAGCTACAACTATGTAAAAGGTTTGCTAACTCCGAGTTATTTTAACGGTCGTTGGGTCAATTTTTCTGTTGGCCAATTTGACATAGCCTCTGGCATTCCCTCGTCTTATGACGAGGTTGTCTTTGTTAACTATAATGGTTACACTAGCAGAAAATCGAATATCACTGATTATCTGAACAAGGGGGGCATGATATTAGGAATTAATGCGACGCGCAAGAACAACGATACAGACTTCAATTATTTCTTCGGTCTTAGACCTGCTAGCCAAGGAAACGGCAATCTCAACTTCACTCCTTACGATCCATCAAAAGATGAGATTGAAAAATACTTTTTTGCTATCGGTTTTGATGTGAATGCAAGTACTACTGTAGGCGCAAAGAGATGGGGCTATTGGTACATATGGGAAAATCCAAGAAAGGTTAATATTACGAGCAATACCATAGACGTTGAAAACAAAACAATCGACGAAACTGGTCTTAACAACATACCGATAGGTGGGTTTTTCAATCTAAAAAATACTGATGATGGCAAATTCTACACGTTCAAAGTAAAAAACATTTCTTGGAGCAACAACTTAACTATAATTCAACCCATCAACACCTCTCTGACTTTTAACAAGTTCTTTTCAGAAGGTAACGTGACGGGAAACGTTAACATACTAACCCTATCGACCGGCCAAGCGGGTATGGCCTCTAACAACACGGCTGTGTGGATTTCAGACTTCAACTGGAGCGACGAGTACAAGGGCCTAGTAAAATCAGCCATAATGTCAAGAGTGAAGGACTGGTATCTGAAAGATCCTGACCTGACAAAAGAATACGTCTCGTTGTCCTCGTTTTATTCCTCATGCTGCGATGTTCCAGAAAATATTGAGCTAACACTTTATCTGTGGTATAAAATATAAGAGCGGAAAAGATTTAAGGTTGATTTGTTTTGTCTTCTTCCAAATGATATTTTCCTTGCCTGTAAATATCAGAGTTATTTTTCTTCCAATATAATTCGTTATAACCAGTAGTTATTAGCTTGATTTTTAATCCTCTAATTCTTTCTCTCATTGCATCCTTTATTTTTTCCAGGTCGTCCTCCTTTGCTGCGTGCATTTCTATTTCAATGAACTTTCCCAAGCCTTTAACGTCATCAAGGCAGAACTCAAACTTTTCATCTCTGTATACCTCACGAGTCTTATCATTAGTTATTGAAACAATGAGATTATTCCTTGCCATGAACTCCTCTATGTTGGGGTTCATAATATTGTTTAAACTTAGAACTCTGCAGATTTTATTTATCGAGACTAAAGAATCAATGGTTAATGGCAATGAAAATGAATGCTCTTCGCAGTGCTCATGCTTGCATTCTGTATCTTCTAGATTATGCTTGAAATCCATATTATTGTCATCTCTTATCCGTATGAACAAACCTTTCTTATACAAATCTGCATTCTTTGTATCCAGATATTTATCAACAATTTTTCTTCTACTAATAAATTTAAGATTTTTAACAAATTCCCTAACTTGTATCTCATCTAAAATTTGAAACTTTAATTCTACTTCAATAACTTCATTCATACAATCACTCAATAAAAATGTGTTTCCACGTTAGGTTCCATCCTTCTCACTTCTTAAAGTTTAGAAATCAGAATTTATATATTCTAACGTTCAAAATCTAATTGATATGAAATTCTGCTTTTTGTGCGGCAAGAAAAGTGAAAATTTGATAAACGGATACTGTGAGGAATGCTACAAAAATAAGTTCAAACTGATTGAAATACCTGAAGAAATAGCTGTTACAATATGCAGCAGGTGTAATAAGATAAATGAAAAAAACAAGTGGAAAGAGACCGAAATCGAGGAAATTCTGAAGGATAAAATAAAAATTCTTGGCAAAAATGTCAAGATAAAGTTCGAAAAGAATGACAATGTGAAGGTTCATGCCAAGGGTTTCTTAGAAGGATCTAGGGATGCTAAGGAAGAAGTGCACGAAGTGAAGATAAAGGCAAGGAAGAGACTTTGCCCTGACTGCTTTAAGAAATCAGGGAAATATTACGAATCCATAATACAGATAAGGGGAAGTTTAACGAATGACGACATGGACTCGGTAGACGATGTCGTCTTAGAGAGGGGAGGCTTCTACAGGCTAGAGGAAGTCAAGGGCGGCTATGACTTTTACGTAAGCAGCAAATCCTTGGCTAGGAAAATCGCAGAATTCTTCAGAAAGAAATATAAAGTTGAAATAAAAAAGAGTTTTAAGTTGTTTACAAGAAAAGAAGGTAAAGATATTTATAGGGACACCATATTATTAAGGATATAAAGTGGTTAAATGGAAAATAATACAGAAGAAGAATTCATAAGAGTAAAATTACCTAATAAAGACGAAACAATATGCATTGTTACCTCTATGCTAGGTGGAGGAAGATTGGAGGCAAAGTGCGAGGATGGGTTAACCAGAATATGCAGGATACCTGGAAAAATAAAGAAAAAGATATGGATAAAGCCTGGTTATATTATCTTAGTAAAGCCATGGGAAGTGCAGAAAGAGGAAAGAGCAGACGTTGTCTTCTTGTATAGCAAAGCTCAGGTGTTCTGGCTCAAAAGAAAAGGTTTCCTCAAAAACATTGGCACAGAACTCTAAAAATGTTATGTTCTCGTTTAATGTACACTAAAGGATAGAAAGTTGTCCAAAAAAATTTTTATTTTTTGATATCAGACTATTTCTTAAAATAAGTTAAGTTACGTTTTTATAGTAATTAAATTATAATAAACATAAGTAACCTTAGGTGTAGAAAAATGCCCAAGCTAGTTTACGAGTATCCTGACGAAGAAAGATTGGAAGTTTTAGTTCTTGCCAATTCTCCGTGCACTCCTAGCGAGTTGTTGAGATTGGAAAAGATACCTGTAAAGCCGAACACCCTAGAAACCCTAAAGAAGAAATTGGACTGGCTTTGCAACCAAGGAAAGATAATGAAGAAGGGTATTGGCCAGGGCCATGTCTATTGGCACACAAGCATCGAGAACTATAAGAAAAAGACTTTGATGAAAGCTACTGAAGAATTGATTACAACCGATGGTAAAATGGAGAAATCATAGCATTGCTTGGTGCAGAAAGCCGTATACCTTTGAGTGCTTAGAACCTCTCAATATCATTTTTACTGCTTCTCTGGCAATATCCATTTGTTCGTATTTCCCTATCAAGCTTATAGTCTTACCATAAACAGAAACAGAGCAACCACTGAAATTTTCTATCATTTTCCAGGTCTTTCCATTGGTTCCTATCAGTCTAGCTTTTACTATCTTTAATTTTTTGTCATTGAACTCTGTTAACTCTATAACTTCTAGATTCTCTTCTTCATCAAGTAGTCTAAAGGCTTTTTCAGGGGAAAAACCTCTTCCTATTGCTTTGACAATATTTTTAGCTTGGAACAAATCTAGTCCTTCGCCTTCTATTATAACAGAATTCTCTTCGAAGGATAGTTTAACCTTTATAGATCTCTCTAGTTTCTTTACTATCTCCTCGTCTTTTATAACGTTTATCCTATCCTTGGGAACAAGAACAGCTTCTATCATTGAACTCATCTTAAGATTGTTTATCATTTTTATATTCTAAATATTTTTTGATTAATCTTCTTGTATAAATATCTATGTTTAATCTCATAGCTTTTTCAGGTTTGACCCATATAAATTTTTTTGCTTCAATGTTATCCAATTTTATGTTAGAGTTTTTTGCTTTGCACAGACACTCCAAGAAAATAAAATGTTTTTTCTTGTGGTATTCTTTAGGAAATATTGCTTCCTGAACGAATAAAACTTTTTCAAATTCTACATTCAAACCCACTTCTTCCTTTGTCTCTCTCTTAGCAGCGTTCTCTATAGTTTCTCCCAACTCTACGTGACCTCCAGGAATAGCATAATCAACAGACCATTTGGGAGAGAAAATTAATAAGATTTCTCCTCTGTCATTATGAATAAGGGTTCCTGCTATTGGCTCAGGATATTTTTTATTCATGCAACTTTTACCTCGGCTTTTTTAGCTAGATCCTTTAGGAAATCGTAATTAATTTTAGTTCCCTCTATTTTAATAACCTCGGCGACATCCCACTTGGTGAAAGCAATTGTATAAATATTTTCCTTAAAGCCTGTGACGTCTGAAGCAACAGTCGTATTATATCCTATGCTAAAATCTCCAATCAAAGGATCAGCGAGCTCGGATAAAGACAATATCTTGTTATTGCTGTTTTCATAAAATTTTCCAACCTTGTAATTTTCTCCAGCTGAATCAAAACTATAAGACATGTTGATAGCGCTGTCAACAATTGGATAGATGCTGATAAAATGATAAATGTGGGCAAATTCTATGCTTCCGTTTTCTTTGTACTGCGAGAAGTAATGTATGTAATAACCTTTTTTAAATCCTAAATCTCTCTCTATCTGCGAGACCTCGTCTACAGACCTTATATTGTTTTCCATAGCAGTCCAGTTTCTATCATTCGGTAAATCAGCAATTTCTAGAGCCATCTGAATAGGTTCTTTTGAAGCGGTTTTAGGTATGCCGCAAATTCTTGATTCTGTGGGTTTATCTGTGTCATTATTACATTTGTTGTTGTCAGCGCAAGTTCTATTTTGGATTGCGGAGTCTGGTCCTATTCTTATGCAGTTAGACCAATCACTACATGTCCAATTTGTTAAGCATTCCTTGGACGCGATTTGATTTACTAAAAATTTACCAGTTGGTGCTTGCGTACAACCTGCAACAATAACTACCAATAACATAGACAATAACAGTATTTTTCTCATGCTAAGATTATGAAAGTGAGATTTAAAAGTCTTTGGAATCGTATCTTAAACGATTAACCTGTGCAATCGTTTACTGGATAGATTTTAGAGAGATCGAATACTCTTTTAGAAGTTGCAACATAGTAGGTTCTTCTTTTAAGCTTATAAGTTGGAGGCGGAGTGCTTCTTGCAATTTCTTCAGCTCTATCTAGCCTTGCTCTAAGTTTAGCGTCCATTACAATAATATTGATATAAAGATATAAAAATCTTCTCTTGAGGAAATTGCAGAACCAGACTTACTCTTAGCATAACTTAACTTATATAAGTTCCGAAGTCAATTTCTATTAAAAGATAGTAATAAACTATAAAAACAACCAAGTGTAAATAATCACCTTGTTAAAAGATTTTTATGTCAGACGGTAAATTAGCTGCTGAAGAGCTCTCAAAGAACCTTAAGGAAATATCTGTAGCAGAATTTTTCGAGAAGAACAGGCACCTGCTTGGCTATGAAAACAGCACCAAAGCAATGCTGACTGTGATAAAGGAATTGGTTGACAATTCGTTAGATGCTTGCGAAGAGGCAGGAATTCTGCCAAATATCAGTGTTTCAGTTAAACAGGTGTCAGAAAGCAGGTTTATAATAAAGGCCGAGGATAATGGTCCTGGAATAGTGGAGGAAAAGCTGCCTCTTGCCTTTGGTAAACTGTTATATGGTTCTAAATTCCACAGACTAAAGCAATCTAGAGGAGTCCAAGGTTTGGGAGTCCACGGGGCAATAATGTATGCCCAACTGACAAGCGGAAAGCCAACCAAAATCACCTCGAGCATAGGAAACAATTCTGTTTGCACGATAGAGCTTATGATTGATGTTACAAAGAACGAACCTCACATAGTTTCAACAAAAAAAGAGAAAAATCCTGAAAAATGGCATGGAATTATAATAGAAATGGAAATTGAGGGAAGATACATAGAGAAAGGACAGTCTGTCCTGGAATATCTTAAACAAACAGCGATAATGAACCCTTATGCTAAAATATCTTTTAATGGGCCAGGCGGCAAAGTTACATATTCACGAGTGGTTCACATATTGCCTAAACAACCAAAGGAAATAAAACCGCATCCATACGGAGTTGAACTGGGAATTCTAATAAGAATGGCAAGGCAAACCAAAGCAAAGAACGTTGTTGGATTTTTGAAAACAGATTTCTCCAGAGTAGGGAAAACGTCCGCCTTACAGGTTTGCAAGTTGGCTAATGTCAATCCTCACAGGAAACCAGTTGAATTAAGCCATGAAGAGGTAACGAAGTTGCACAAGGCTATGCAAGAAGTCAAATTAGTTTCCCCGCCAACCAATTGCCTATCCATATTAGAAGAGGATGCGCTGGTCAAAGGTTTGAAAAAGGAAATACAGGCAGAACAGTTCTTGGCAATTTCCAGACCGCCTACTGTCTATAGGGGAAGACCGTTCGCAGTACAAGTAGCTGTTGCTTATGGCGGAAATCTAAATCCCAATCAAGAGGCTGAGCTTTTAAGATTCGCCAACAATGTTCCGCTAATGTATCACCAAAGTGATTGCGCAATTACAGAAGCTGTTAAAGAAGTTGATTGGAAAAGATATGGCTTGCAACAACCTGGCAACTCTTTACCAACAGGGCCTATGGTAATACTGGTTCATTTTGCATCTGTTTGGGTTCCGTTCACTTCAGAGGGCAAGCAGGCAATAGCTTCTTATCCGGACATAATTAAAGAAATCAAGCTAGCTTTGCAGGATGCAGGCAGAGAGCTTAAGAAATACATAGCAGGAAAGAGGAAAACTCATGAAATACAGGCGAGAAAAAGTCTGTTTGAGAACTACATACCGGAAGCAGCAACAGCCATATCAAAGATTTCTGATGTTCCTAGAGAAAAAATCATACATGGCCTAGAAAAAATGCTTAAAAAAGGTTTGAAAGAAGTTGATATAGAAGAAAACGAAGAGGGTGAAGTTGTAAATGAGAAAGAAATTGGAAGCGAAGAAAAGCATTAAAGATTTGGGTAAAAAACTGGTTGATGATATAAATAACTCTAGGAATCCTTCTATGAATGTTCCCATAAGAAACCTCTCTAATGTCTTTTTTGATCAGAAATCAAAACTAATAACGCTAGGAACAAGCGTTTCAAAGAGATATTTCTTTAATGTTGCCCATGTCAGGAAGTTTGTACAGACAGTAGAAACAGCCGCGACAGCAAAAGAATTGCTGGATGTTGACAAGCACTTGAGCTTAAGAGAAGTCTTTTATAGAATCAAAAGAACTATACCTAACACAAACATAAATGTGGTAGAAGAACAGGACGAATCCAACAAGGCTATAGAAGACTTGGAATTGATAACCAATTGCTCCAGGGAACAATTGCATATAAACGCTAACAAAATGGGTTCTGTTGCTGGCAAGGTTGTTATTAAGGACAAGGGGGACACTATTGACTGGTCCAAACTAGGTTCTGGAGGTTGGTCAATACCTTCTAACGTAGAGGAGGTTGAGTTCAAAAAAGTGGACGCCAAATTCGTTATATACATGGAAAAGGCGGCTGAATGGGAAAGACTGCACGAAGATAGGGTTTGGGAGAAATTAAATTGCATAATAATGTCATCGCAAGGGCAAGCAACAAGAGGCGTGAGAAGATTATTGCAACGATTGCACACCGAGCACAAGCTTCCGGTATACGTCTTGGTCGACTTGGATCCTTGGGGAGTTTATATTTATTCTGTGTTAAGGTTTGGAAGTATTTCCTTAGCGCACATAAGCGAGAGCTTAGCAATACCTGATGCAAGACTCTTAGGTCTGACTCCATACGATATCGAAGAGTTTGAATTGAAAAAGCATCTGATAAACTTTAAGGAAGTCGACCTGAAGAGATTGAACGACTTGACAAAGTATGACTGGTTCAAGGACAAGAAAAATTGGCAAGACTTCTTCAAAAAGATGAAGGATCTGAAAGGCAAGGTTGAGCTAGCAGCCTTATCGTCCAAGGGAATATCATTTATCTCTGACACTTACATACCGGAAAAGCTTAAAAGAAAGCAATGGTTTGAGTAATTATTTTTTCAGACCTATTATAGAAATAATAGAATAAACTATAAACAACAAAGCGAAAAATAAGAAACCCAAATACAAACCACCTATTGCTGATAAAATACCAAAACCGGATAAGAAAGCTATCGAAGAAATGTTCTCCATAAAATGATTGATTGAAATTATCGTCGCCCTTTCATGAGTTTTTATCTGTTTTTGCAATTCACCTTCAACAAAAACATCGCTTATTGATATAAGAAAATAAATGAGAACGTAAATGGGCAGGACAAAAATAGAAGGAAAGGATATGGAGATAAGAAGGCATATGCCAGACAACAGAGATAAGATATAAATTACATATTTAGATTTGAAATACTCTTCAATTTTGTATGCAATTTTGCCTCCTAAAGCCTCGGAACCATATCTTATTGCACCCCAAATACCGAAGAAAGCCAAAGGAACACCAACCAAACCAATAAATAGCTGATCGTACTCGTCAAGAGTCCCAACCAGAGCAAAAACTATTAACGAATACAGCATCAATCTTAGCAAAAATCTGTTTCTCATTGATCGTTTTATTGCACTCCTGATTAATTGAATATATTTCGTCTCTTGAGTAGAAGTTCTTTTAAATCTTATTTCCTTGAATGCAGAAGCGGCTAACATTGAAACAATCATTGCTAACGATGAAAGTATTAGAACTATGTTGAAACTTATGGAAGCTAAAAATCCACCTATTATCATGGAAGAACCTATAGCGATACTTCCATAGAAGTTGCCATTCCCTATGATCTTCTTATACTCCTTTTGCTTTCTGTATGATTTTAGCGTATCATAGAGAAGGGCTTCTTGAGTGCCTGAGCAGAAAGTTGATTGTATACTCCAAAACAGAAATCCTAAAAGAAAAAGTGAAAAACTGTTTGCAAAAATCCAGATTAAAAAACCTACAGCCTTTGAAAGCATACCTAAAACTAGCATGTATTTTCTATTCCATCTGTCTGCTAATGCTCCAGTTGGTATTTCGAAAATAACTACAAAGGCAGCCCAAACCGCCAACAAAATAGAAATTTCAAAAATAGACAAGCCTCTCAGTCTAAACAATATCACATAAACTGCGTAGATGAAAGCAAAATCTTTGAAAAATCTATAAATATAGAAGTTATTCAAGAATTTTCTATAACTCATAAATTTATTTATAAGTTCTGACTTAAAAACAAACATTGTTTACTATAAAGAAAACACTAT
>CAYGWD010000009.1:27566-37325 GCA_964353745.1 uncultured archaeon | reverse complement strand
TTTCGGGAACCTGTATTTAATAAAATGCCTGGTCTTTGCGATTATCTCGAACTTCTTGGCTCCAGACTCCTCCCTTGTCTCCCTTCTCAGGCACTTTATTTCTGTTTCATTATCCTTTAAACCGCCCTTGGATAGTTCCCAGCCGCTCCAGTTCTTTGTCCTGTGAAGTATTAAGAACAGGGGGTTCTTTCTCTTGATGAACAGGACGATGAAGACGTACTTTCTGTATTTTCTTTTCATGATAATAATTGAATGTTATATGATTAATGCAGGTTAGTTAGGTTGGTCTGGTTGGTGTTAGTGGTAGAATGAGGCATAAAGTTCTTTTACCACTAAAAGAGGTAACTATATTTCTAGTATTTTTTCAGTTAATTTTATGGTAAGTTTGAAAAACCCAAAAGAGATTGGCAACATAAAAATTATTGAAAACCATGACGGTTTAGTAATATTTACCCAAGTTTGCAGATTCGGAATTGCAATAATCATAATACTAATAAAAAATACAATAAGAAAGATACCTTCAATAAGTTTGGAACTAAAAAACCAATAAAAAATTTTTTCTCTAATCATTTTTCTTCTTTTATGCTTCAAAAGTATAAATTCATATAACAAAAAAATAAAAAGAATTTGAAAAAGTATAGAATAATTTATTATGTATGTCAGGGTATCAATTAGCATCTGATACATGTAAAAGGATACTACAAATGGTAATGCTATCAAAAATGTTAGTAGACTGAACATCAAACTTATTATTAAAACATCAATCTCTTTTAAATCCTTGATTCTAACATCATATTTTATTCTCAAAAAGAAAAAGTAAATGTATCCAGCTATTATAAAAATTAATATAGCTGCCTGAGTTCTATCTGTCATTAAACCAGTTATCATTTTAGTTACTTCATCTAAAAACATGAATAAACTATACACAGAATCATTTATATTTCTTTCAAAAAAATAAAAAATATTGGCTAAGGTGAAGTGGTTATATTTGTTCCCCTATAAGCACTAATTATAGACAGAATGGTATCCCTGACTTGTGGAACATAAGAGATAATCAAGATTAATATTATGATAATGATAATTGCCCATGCCAATGCCGGTAATTTGAATAAATAACCCTTCATAAGAACTCAATTGTTTTCTAAATTATTTAAATCTTCGGGACTACCAAAACCAAAAAAATTATACAATTTTTTCTATTGTTCCATCTACACGCTCAACAACAATATTTATAGTATCAGAGATTTTTGGCGAATCTGCAACGCTTCGACCATATTCTGGCTGTGCAGTAACAGAATCGTGAGGTGCTATGCTATCTGAAACAGCTATCTGGTGCGTTATTGATTGGGCAAAGAGTAAGGAAGATAAGAAAGTTACAATTAATACGATGGCTTTGATGGCGTTGGGGTTTTCCGTTAGACGTTGAAGAGAGTAACGAATGAATTTTATAATTCCAACTTTAATATCTGTTTTGTCCATAATTCTAAGAATGTCTTTGAAATTTATAAATTTTTCATATTTGCGATGCGTAAAAGTGAACCTAAATTACGAAATGTCTATTTCTCATCGGGGGCACAAACACCTATAAGTATTTTTGAAAACAAAATACTAGCATGAAGCTGTTTCTGACGTCCGCCGGTCTGCAACCAGAGACTATGGATTACTTTCTAAATCTATTGGGAAAGAACCCTAAAGGCATGGACCTATGCTACATACCTACAGCATCAGACCTATCAGAAGACAAGCGATACGTGAAGAAGAATCAGGACAGTCTTAGTGAACTAGGCTTCAATATAACGGACGTCGACATCAAGAATCAAAACGAGAACTCCTTGACCAATGCTATCAATAACTTCAACATAGTCTTTGTAGAAGGTGGGAACGCATTCTATCTGCTAAAGCACGTCAGGGACAGCGGCTTTGACTTTGCTATCAAAAGGTTCTTGGACAGGGGAGGCATCTACGTAGGTTCGAGCGCCGGAAGCATGATTGCCGGGCTTAACATAGAGTCTGCAGAATGGAAGCATCTTGATAAGAACATAGTCAATCTCAAGGACCTGACAGCCATGAAGCTCGTTCCGTTTGTGATTTCGGTTCACGTAGACGATAAGAACATAGATTTGATCAGGAGATGCGCGTCAAAGGTAAGTTATCCTGTGGTAGCATTGACAGACAAACAGGCACTTCTGGTTGATAACGACAAGAAAAGGATTGTAGGCGTAGGCGAGAAACACATTTTTAATATGCCGAGAGATTTGCTATAGCACATTTTTTAAATCGATTATAACTCTTTTATTATGTTCTGGTTGCTTTAGCTTTTCTGCTTCGGTCAGTGAGAACATTTTCATTCCTCTACCCTCTTTCTGTTTGAACTTGGATAAGTTATCGTTCAAAGGCGAAACAAAGACATGCAAAATTACAGAAAAATCTTCGTTTATTTTCCCATCGTATTTTCCTATGTACCTGAATTCCTTCAAGTCAAAATCAAGTTCTTCCTTTGCTTCTCTTATGACGGCCTGCTCTGGGGTTTCGTTCTCTTCAATACCGCCGCCAAAAAATCCCCATTCATTTCCAAACTTGCTAATGCCTCTCCTATCCTGTAAAAGGATTCTTTTTTTATCATCATAAAAAATTATTGCAGCAACATATCTTATTTTCATACACCTAATTTAGAAAAACCAACATAAAAACCTATTAAAAAACCAACCATATTTCTATAGCATTTCAGAACCAATTCGTTATAGTTGCGGTTATTTTCATATGTTTCCAGTTCCCTATATATAATTTTAGTGAAAATTCATTAGGAATCAAAGGAAATTTATAAAACAAGTGGTTTAGATTTTTGAGCTATGCTGAAACTTGTTTTTTTGGATAAAGTTTCATGTAAGCTTCAACAGAAAATCCATACTTTTGTAAAATCTCACCGGCAGTATATTCTCTTTTACTTTTTTCTCTATGAACCGTTGGTAAGGTTATTTTGCCTTCTATGTTCCTGATTAGAGAATCAACTACGATGGCATGGAATTGCTGTTCGGTTCTGTCATTGCGCATATCATACATACCACGTTTACCTTTTATTATGTATGCGGGGTTGGCAAGCTGTATACCGACGTCATCAATTCTAAAAGAAGCGCCTTCATAGATTCCCATTTGAACAGGCATTTTTTCATTGTTAATCGATTCAAAAACTAAAAATTCTCCTTTATTGACCTTTTTCAATCCCTTAGCTAAGGCTTCATATCTAGAGGCCTTCTCTTCGATTCTTGAGGCCACTTCTCTAAGCTCTCTAGCTTTAGTCATCATGTGCGCCATTACTTCATTTGTCATAAAAATAATAAGAAGCAAAAAGATTTAAATTCGTCATCTGATATCAAATTTTAAACATAAAGAGATTATGAATAATATATATCAATATTGTAACATCATGAAATATTACCACATGCTTTTGTCTTCTTTTGCTTAGGAAAATTACTCCAACACCTAGATGTTTTCATATAACCAGAAAGCAACAGGTTATCGTTAACAAGTAGGTGAAAAACTAGAAATCTCCGGTTGACATTAGTTTTGCTGACGTTTTTATAGCATCTTCATCGGCCAGCTCTTTGCTATGTAAGAGAACGTAGTGCATAAATTTTCTGAAAGCTGCTGTTTTGCCGGTGTTATAAGATGCTATTATGCCTCCCTTCCGCTTGCGAATCTTATTAAATTCTCCTTCAGAAATTTCGCCCGTGTTCAATTGTGCCAGAACAACGCTCCTTGGAAACGGCAGTTCCGACATGTCGTTGGAAAAGATATCTCCGTCACAAGTAGTGTATAAGAAATTCTTTTCTGCGAGCGACAGCCTTTCGTTCCCTACCTGGTATGCATCAGAAGCGACATATCCTTCTATCGTGTTTTCCTTTGAATATATTTTCGTAACCTTTAACATTTTATTGGGCATAAAATTATTTAGATTAAAATGAATTTAAACCCTTCTAAGACCGATTAGATATGGTTGTTACCAGATATTGTTTTCATATAGCACTAGAAAAGTCAGGATTTAAGAATTTCAAATTTAATCATAATATTATGAAAACATTGGCACTTATCATAGCTATAGTTTTTCTAGCAGGCTGTATCAATCAAGTAAATCAGACATCGAATACTCCAGAAAATACAACACCGCCATCCACTTCTGAAAATGTTACACCGCCTGAAGACGTATCGCCACCAAGTGCGCCACCAGATGTGCCACCGGCCATCCCACCTACTAAAGAACAACATAAAACATTTGATGTTTCTATAAGAAATTTTGTATTTTCACTATCAATTACAACCATAAAAGTCGGAGACTCTGTCAGATGGGCTAACTTTGATGTAGTCACACACACGGCAACAGCGGATGATGGCAGTTTTGATACAGGATTGCTGAACAAAGGCGAGTCAAAAACAATAATTTTCAACACAAGCGGAACTTACAACTATCATTGTACTCCTCATCCATGGATGATGGCAAAGATAGTAGTGAAATGATTATTAGGAACATGTTTGCATAGTTGCTTATGTATTTTATTGCTAGTCGTTATTCTAATGTAAAAATCAAGATTTAAACTTCTCAAACGTTTCTCTACCTTTTTTCAGAGGTCCACCGCCCTTGAACTCGTTCCCAGAACCTCCGGCAGAACCGCCCATCATCTTTGCAATCTCCTTCACAATCTTCCCAACATCTTCCTTGCAATCCTTTCCTCTGATGCCAAAGACAACGCCGTTACCTATGATAATCGAATACTTGTCAGCCTCTTTAACGCTCTCCTTGGCAACAGTCTCTATCTCCTTCATATCCTCTGTATCAACATAATTAACTCCCAATAGCTTTTGTGATTCCTCTTTCAAACTCCTTATCCTGCTCTTCTCTTCCAAAATATCTTTTTCTTTCTTCCTCAACCTCTCCTCAGCTAATTTCTTTTCAATCAGCAATCTCTCTTTAGTCTTCTTAACCAAATCTTTTCCAGCAACGTATTCAATTCGTATGACCCCATCCTGCATCTTCTTTGTGTTGAATATGAATACTTCCTCTATCTCCTCTGTGTTGTCAACATGCAAACCAGCGCAAGCCTCGGAGTCAATACCATGAATGCTTATTATTCGTAGCGTAGTCTCTGGGATAGAGCCGCCCTGATAGATGACGAATCCGTACTTCTTCTCCGCAACGTTCCTCGGTAAAACTTCTTTCTTGACCTTCACCTTCTTCTTAATCAGGTCGTTTATGAACTTCTCTATCTTTCTCGTCTGCTCCCCTGTTAAATTCTCATAGTGGGTTATATCGAGGTGAGCCTTGTCCACATCCTTATTCGAACCGGCCTGCCAGACATGGTTTCCTAAAAGAATGCGTGCAGCCATGTTAACCAAGTGCGTTGCAGTGTGGTGCTTCATTATCTGTTCCCTTCTTTTCGAGTCAACTTTGCAGATAACCATATCGCCAACTTTGAAGTTCGGGTTCTTGGCCCTGTGGAATATTACGTTATCATAAGGCTCGACGTCGTATACTTCGCAATCGTTGATAGAACCATGGTCAGGCTCTTGCCCGCCGCCTCTCGGATAGAACGCTGTCTGGTCGAGAACAACATTCTCACCGTCTATCTTCAGAACTTTCGCCTTGAACTCATACAACTTCTCATTATCATAATAGAGCTTTTTCGTTTTAGGAATTCCTGATATGTCTACCTTTTCTTCCTCCTTTCCTCTCTTCTCCTGCAAGTGCTTCTCAGTGACCTTTGAATAAAAATCGGCAGGTATCTTTATCTTGACGTCGTATTTGTCAGCAGTCTCCTGCAACAGCTCTGGCGTTATTCCCTGTGAATCATACAATTCAATTAATTTTTCGTCATTCAGCTCGGCCTTGCTCTCTATCAACGATTCCAGAGTGCTCTTCATCTTGCTCTTGGTTTCTTTATACTTTTTCTTCTCGATGTCCAGGATTTGGTTGACGTGATCAAGGTTCTCCACGAGCTCTGGCTCAATCTTCTTCAGATATTTCGCGTGTTCTTCTATAACCCATTCGATATCAAAGGGATAATTTAATTTCTCCAAGAAGTTTAGCGCTCTTCTGAATATGACTCTTAGATTATAACCGCCACCGACGTTAGACAGCAAACCTCCGTCTGACAGAGCGTATAGCAAAGCTTTCGAGTGATCAGCAATCGAGTAGAGAGCAACAAGAGGTTGAATCTTCTCCATTAGATTTTCTGTTGAGACGCCGAGTATTTTTGCGACCTTTGCCATCTCTGCTTTCATGTCAACAACCTCATCCAGGTTCAATGCTCCAGAGTATTTCGAATACTCCAAAAAGAATTTTTCGTCATACTTGATTCCTGATTTGGTTTTCATCTTTTCAATAACAGGACCATACATCACATCGTAGTTCGTCGGCGTCCCCTGAGTAAGCCAGCATAACCTTTGCTGACCAGCTCCCATGTCTATGACCTTCTCCTTCATCTCCTTGAAATTATTAAGGTCGCCCTCGAACTCTGTGAAGACTGCGTTGCCAGTCTCGAGACCCTTTACAAAATACTCTAGAGAATAACCGAATGCTCCGTAACCAATCCACGCGTCTTCGATGAATGTTATATCATCTTTCTTTATCCCGAATGCTTCTGTCAATAGCCTAAAGTCCAGGTCAATGCACTTATCTTTCCAATATCCGTTCTTGCCGTCCCATAGTGAGCTTTGCTGGATCATGTCAAAGCAAGTGTTGTGCCTTCCTGTAATACCAACATTTGGTGTGTCGTTAAATCTTAAACAAGGCTGAGACAGTATAACGGGGTTTGCAGGAAACTCGAACGTTATCTTGTCGTTAGCAATCCTATAGAAATCAACAATGCCTGCCACAGTAAAGAACAGCGGATACCATCTACAAATAGTGGGATATCTTTTGATTGATTGGTGGCCATTCTTGACAAAGAACCTCTCAATTGTTTTCCAAGTCTCTATATAGTCTAGCTTCTTCTTAGTGGGAGGATTACCCAAGAAACCATAAGGAACGCAAGAGCTGTCCCCGCATAATTCAATATCAGAATCAAGAGTCCAGAAGAATTTGCCGCATTTCTTGCATTGTTTCCTTACAAAGCCTTTCTCCTTGAAAAAATCCAGGTTCCAATATTTCTTCCAATCCTTCTGCAGTCTTTCAATCAGAATCTTTTTCTCCGAGCCCATCGCCATCACATTATAAAAACTAAATAGAATTGGGACTACAAGAATTTAACTATTGAAGTTAGCAAAACCAGAGATTTGAGAATTTCTCTATTTTTTCATTTTATATGCTGCGTATGAACCCTTTTCTGTTTTAATATTTTTTTCTTTCATTTGTTTATCGATAACAAGTTCTGATATAATGGTATGGGTTACAGTTTTTACACCTTTTTTATACATGGGAGCAAGCATTCTCTCATAATCATCTTGAGGCAATGTTTGCAAAGCTTTTTCAAGTTCAGTAGAAATTTCATCAAATGTTCTATATTTCTTTTTTGTACTTTTCATTACAGTTGCTCTAATTTTATCTTCTAAAGAATGAAGTGCATGAGGTGGAAAAATAGAAATTTCATCGCCAGGTTTAAAAAGAATCCCAACACTGATATTAGAAATTTTTGCTGCATTTGTCCCAGTGTAATGCTCTTCTACTGCATAATCTACTAATGTTGGGTCCTTTACTATAGCTTTTAATACAGTACTCATATCTTCTAAAACTTTCATTTGTTTTAGTTCCATAATATCACTAATTATTCTATTCGCTTCCATTGTATATTTTTCTCATTTTTTATCATGTCTTGCAAATCGCGTTCAACTCTTTTCCTTCTGTTTCTTTCAGTAAAGTATTCATCAATTTTTGGGACATTGCTGCCTACTCCTTCACCGATTGTCATGCCTGCATAAGGATATAGAAATGCTAAATTTCCGGTAATTGCAGCAGCCGCTAAAGAAGCTACGCGTCCAGTCCCATAAGCTAAAGCAATGGCAATTTTCAAATCTTTGCTTTTAGCAAAATTAAAAGCTACATAATCTCCAACGTAGGGAACTAGCATAGTAAGATATCTTGCCTTGCCATATATTGCCTTTTCAGATAAATTTTTCAACCATTCAGGTTTTTTCATAAGAAATTATTAATTAGATAGAAATTTAAACTTGACTTCAAACTGCACATTTTACAGTTTGAGATTTTTGTTGTTTTTTGCAGGATTGTAGAATGGAGATTATTAAATTCTAAGAATGTTTTGCAAGTTCGTAAGCAGGTTGTTTGTCAACTGTTACCTCATTTATCTTGTTATCTCTTTTATACAATTGTGCAATCGCTGCAAATGTTTCTGTTCTTGTTATACCTTGTTTTTTGAGTTCTTCTTCTATTGCAGTTAAACGAACAGGTTTCTTACTTTCCGTTAATTTTTTCATTATAAGATTCTTGACCATCTCTGTTTCATATCCTCTAAATTCTTTAAGTTTCTCCCCTAATGTTTTATGAATTTTTGCTGCATTTTCTAAAGTCATTAAACCGTACAAGTCCAAATCTTCGCCTTCCATCATTTTGACTTCAATTTCCTTTTCTTTTCCACTATCTACTGTAAAAAAATTAACCTTGTATGTATGCCAATCCTCTTTTGAACCTGGATTTTTATCAACTTTTATGCTCATTCTATCACCTCATTTAATCTTAAAAGACCCTTGTCAGCAAGTCTTTTTTGTTGATTAGAAAGTAATTTTAATTCATAAATATCTCTTGCATATTGTGGTATGGAAGTTCCTAATTCAGAAAACATTTTTTCAATCCATACACAGGTCCCATCGTCTGGTGCATTAACACCCTGTGGTTTTTTGTGGTAATTCCTGTTGCCTTCAATTAATATGTTTATCTCTTCCAATTCTTTGTCAACTTTGACCACTATATTTTCAAGAGGCGTAGCTTCAAATTTTTTAATATTAGCATTAACTTTATCGATTTTTTCTTTATAATCTTTTCTTCTTTTACGATAAAGAAGTCCAGAACCTGCTGTAAGGCCTCCCACTGTCAATAGTCCAACCGTTCCTAACACTGGTTCTGAACTTCGGAATGCAGCATATGTAAGTGTAGAAATAACAGCATCAGGGGCAGCTGTAAAAAAATATTGACCTACGTTACGTAAGACATGGTCAACTTCTGAAGGATACAATTCTCCCATATTTTTCAATCTTTTGGAAGCTACCTCTTGAATTGATTTTAACGATTCTAAACTTTCCTTTCTGTAACTTGTGACTTTGGTTGGGATATCTTTTGAGGAAAACTCTCCTTTTAGAAATTCTAGGTTTTCTAAATTAAGATAGCATCCTGCTCCTCCAAGTGGCAAAAGGCTTATCTGAAGTCTTTCAGGTTCTCCAATATCACCCCTTCCAGAGCCGGCAGGCATTTAATCACTATCAAATTAAATTGATAGTTAAAAATTTAAGCTTTAATCAACCTTAAATCTTTTTGGTTTTCCTATATTCTTATGGAGAAAATCAAGGTGAACGCAGTGGTCTTCGATTACGGCAACGAAACCTCTTTTGCCATAACTCCCAAAGGAGTAAAATTCTTAGGCGACATCAACAAGCTCAGAAAGATATCCGATGCCTTCGGAGTCCCTTTATGAGATGAAAAAATTTATTAATAGATAAATCTAGTAAAAACAATTAAAATAAAAAATAAAAAAATCACTTTGGTTTTCTGAACCAAAGTTCCCAAGCTATTAGCACTAAAGCCGCGACTGCCACTATGAC
>CAYGWD010000009.1:0-27466 GCA_964353745.1 uncultured archaeon | reverse complement strand
TTCTGAACCAAAGTTCCCAAGCTATTAGCACTAAAGCCGCGACTGCCACTATGACTATGCCAAGATTCAGAAGATTCTTTGAAAATCCTAAAAGACCTGTTGGAGATGTTCCTATGTTTAGACTCATTGCCTTTGTCGCTGTTGCCCCTTCTGTTGAGGTTGCAGTTATGTTAATTTGAGTTGACTCTGTTTCATTTGGAGGGACGCTTAACACGACGAGGAAGTCTCTTGAAGTTCCAGAACCGATTGCAATATTGGTTGGATAAATTGTCATCCAATCACTTGGAATGTTTTCTGCTGACAGACTAACGTCAGTCAAGTCCTTTGTTCCAACATTGTTCACAGTTACTATGAATGTCTCGTTTGAACCAGGGGCAATTGTTATAGAATCCTGAGTGTTTATGTTCATCTCTTGTAAAGGCGTTGGTGTCGGCGTAGGAGTTGGCGTGGGTGTAGGTGTCGGAGTCGGCGTCGGTGTTGGAGTTGGTGTAGGCGTAGGAATCGGTGTGGGTGTCGGCGTTGGAGTGGGAGTTGCACCAGTTGAAATAGTCAATGTAGTTCCACTAATCAATGAATTGTAAGTTGCTACCACAGTCCATATCCCTTCGTTCTTAGCTGTATAAACATTCAAGTTCCAACTTCCACCAGCTTCCTTGTCTATGCTCCACTTCGTATTGCCGGTGACATCGTTTTTGTTTCCGAATTTGTCTCTAGCCATCGCTGTGTACGTTACTGTTCCGCTGGGAGCCGCTTGAGCGTCTTGAGGAATTACATCCAGAGCAACAGGATTCGCAGGTTGAACGTTTGTTACAACAGACTTCTGTGTTATCTTTGAAGCCAGGTCATTAACGTTGAAAGTCTGGTCTCCTGCTGTCTTGTATGTTATGTAAAAGTCCTTAGAGCCTTTGTCCGAAGTCGTAAACGTATAGCCGCTTGGCAGTATTGCTTTTGCGTCGCTTGATGTGAAGCTCACTGTTCCCCTGTAATCAGTCTTTACGTTGTTATCCCGTCCGTAGGCTTTGACTGTTATCTTTAGCGCGTTTCCAGCTACTGCTCCGGTTGGAACTCCGAATATCTTGAAATATGACATCGGAGCCATTGAAACCTTTGTCACTGAATTTCCCGTGTATGCTACTTTATTAACATCAGTTGTGATCCAGTTCCATTGATAACTTCCAGAAGCTGGCGATTTGGCTGTCAAACCAAAGTCCACCGAGTCTCCTGCTTTTATTCCACCCGCAGTTGCAGTCCATACTATCTTTTTAGAATATCGTAGTACTGACCATCCGGCAGGCGTCCCTACATCAGATATGGTGTATATGGGGTTTTGGTCCGGATTAACTGGAACATCTAACTCTACCTTTACGATGTTGTCTCCGTTAGCATTCTTTATTGATAGATACAAGTCTTTTTCAGTGTTGGCAGCCCACTCAGAAGGATTCAATAAAACTTCTGGTATGTGGGCAGCTTTAACTAGAGTCGCTGTAAGAACTAGTGCCAAAATCATTATTGGTATTAATTTGATTAATTTCATACTAACTATTAACACGACAAAAAGATTTAAACTTTGTTGAATCTCAGGAGTGTAATTGATATGCACTACAAATTATATTTTTACTGTGTACTGTGCTTTTAGTATATCTTTCATTCCGCTATTCACATTTACCACGGTATCAATATCACTTTGAATGTCGTGCGGTGTGAAAACCCTAATCTTTTCAGAATCAAGTTCTCTTTTCAACTTTTCTGGGTTGAAATCTCCCTCTATTATAGAATCAAAAACTGGAATCAACGTAGATACGTCTGTAGTTGCAACATTTAGTTTAGAATGTGATAATGCATGTTTGTCTTTCATATTAATTGAAAGGCCGTAGTTTGCAAATTCTATTGGCATTGCATCAACTATACTGTCTCCTATATAGACCCACTCTCTCCTATCTTTGTCAATTTTTCTCATTGCGTCTACTTTTCTATGACTCCCCATAACATATTTTTCAGTCAAAAACATCTGTTTGAGCGTATCTTTAAGTTCTGAATCGACAACATTTTCAAACAAATCATTATGTTGGCCTAACGCAGTTCTAATAGCTTCTTCTGTCCCAGGACTTTGTTCCGTGATGTAAAGTTGACCTAAGGTCTCGCATGTTTTCAAATAAGGTACTAGAAACTGGCCTAGTTCTTCTCTGTGCTCAGATAATACTCTCATCGGAGACCTTGCTTTAACTTCGTCTACTAAATCTTTTTTGCTAGCGCGCTTCCAATGCTGTCTTCCATTGCTAATTACGTTATCAAATCGAATACCGAGATCTCTTGCCATGATTAACGAGACTGCAGTATACGAGCTTGTTATAGGATAAACTTCTCCACCAAAGTTTTGTAATAAATGTTTCATTAATTCAGCAGCACCAGGATTCAACTTTTTCGTTTTTTCAGCAAGGGCAATCAAATCTTCGTCAGTTTTTCCATCATAGCCAGCCAAGCCTAAAGACAATTGAGGAAACATTCCTGTAGCATGGCGAGGGTGACTTCTGTTGAGATCATGAAAGTATTTACCGTCATCAAAATGGCTGTCATAATTCTTGCATGTAATCAATGGAAATTTTTCTTTTGTTTCAGGTGAGAGAACCTCATAAGTTTGCCATGCAAAATCAGCTTTAGGATTTTGAAAAGGACCTTCAGCATCTACTCCTGCATGATCAGGACTGTATCCAACCAAATAATCACCATTTCTATATGTAAGTTAAGAATTAAATAATTTTCTTACAGTACAAGAAAGCTACAAAAACAATTAGAAAAATCTTTAGAGCTAGCTTAGAAGATATGGCTGATAATAAAAAATATCAACCGAACAAACCAGCTAAACCTTCTACTGCTTGCTCAGATCTCTTCTCTGCGTCTTCTTCTTTCTTCTCTTCTTTCTTTTCCTCTTTTGCTTCTGCTACTGGTGCAGCTGCTACTGGCATTGCCGCCTTGCTTATCGCGTCTTTAATATCTATATTTTCTAAAGCTGCAACAACAGCTTTTACTTTAATGCTATCAATTTTAGTTCCTGATGCTTCTAACACTTTAGTTAGGTTTTGTTCATCTATTTTTTGTCCACTACTATAAAGCAAAAGCGAAGCGTACATATACTCCATATTAATTCCTCCTTGACCATAATTCACTAAATTTTTGATTACGTACTATTAAGTTTTTACTTTTCAATTCTCTTAAATGACGTCTCAAAGTTTGTTCATGAATGCCTATATTTCTAGACAAATCTTTTGCAGTATAATTCCTTATTTTTAAAAGATTTAAGATTTCATTTTTTGTTTCCATATGATTTCTTTTGATTTTATTGTTTTTTGAGCGCTCTAAATTAAATATAATGCTCTCTTTTTTAATATTATGAACTAAAGGTAAAATTTTAATTTTTTCCATATTAAATACTTTAAATAAATAATAAATTCTATCGTTCTTGATATCTGAAGTATCAAAATCTAAATCGATAAACATTTTTCTAATATCTTCACTTAACAATTTGTTTGCACACTCTAGTTTTACATTACTGTCATAAACAGTAGCTTCGTCATCGATATAAGATGCTAAAAAATTCAATTTCAAATTACTATTATTGCTATTCAAAATATCTTTTGGAACTCTAGATGTTTTAGACAAAAAGTTATCAGCATTATAAATCTTCTTTAGTATGTAAGTAATAATAGCTGGAAAGAAAATAATGTCAGCTTCTTTTATTTTATTTCTCCACATAGTCGTTGGCACATTACCAAAAACAGTTAAGCAATTTTTAAAATCTTGAATTAATTCAGGTTGTTTATTACAGTAATCACCTCTCGAAATAGAATTACCTTTTTTACATCCTTCGTATCCATCAGCGATTATATGGGCAACTAATTTTACCAATCTTTCATCTTCTGTTAAAGGTAAGATGGGATTGATAATAGCTTTATTGTTAGGAGCACCTACAGATTTTATTTCATATATATTCTTTTCTAAAGATTCTTTTTTAAATTCAGAATAACCTTTACTAGCTAAAAAATTTGTCATTTTATATAAAATCGATAATCTTATAAATTCTTTTCCTAGTTTCCATTTAGAAAAACTGCTTCTGTTATAATCAAAAAATCTGGATAATCTATAAGCTCCTCCTATTTCTGATTTTAAAATTTTGAATAATCTATTTCTGTATTTATCAGTAAGTTTTACTTTTATTTTTTCTGTTGGAAAATCCCAAATGTGAAATTGCCTCGGATCCATTTTTTTCACCTATTTTATTTGTTTGATTATATCCTTCACTTTTTTCTCTACTTCTTTTTCATCTTCTATCTTGTAATATCCTTCAATTCTTCCCAGTGAATTTCCTTTGAAAAATATCATTAATGTTGGTATTGTATTAACGTTATATCTTTTTGCTATCTCAGGATTCTTTTGAGCATCAATCTTTCTGAATTTGAATTTCATATCCTTGATTTTCTTGTTCTCCATTATTTCTGATAAAACAACTTTTTTCGGTATCATAGATTCTAAAGGTATTGAAAATATTCTGCATTTCATGTGCGGTTCATCCCAAAAATCAACGATGACAACTCTATCTGTTTCTAAAACTTCTTCATCAAAGTTTTTCATTGTTACAACTAAGTTCTGATCTGTTGGCGCTACTCCATATCTATCTTTTAATAGATCGGTTCTTGTTCTTGGTTCATCTTCTACTTGCTCTTTTAATTTTTCAAACTCCTCCTTTGTTTTGGCCACCAAAATTGCTCCTGGAACTGGGCATGCTTTTGCACAAGTGCCGCACGATATACATTTTGAGTTGTCTACAACTAATGTTCTCTGTTTTTCATCCCAGGTTATTGCTTTTACCGGACAGGCTGGTATTCCGTTGCATTCTTTTGCATTGTCGCAAATTTTAAAATTAAATATTATTGGCACATTCATACCTCCATCTTTGTCTCTTTCGCTAGTTGTTTGGCACTCAAATATGCCTTTGAAATCATGAATCCTATAGTCTCTTTCGTCGGGTAATCGGAATTGATAGACAAATTAAATGCATTTTGAATTGCCTTTTGAATATCGCCAAGTATTTTTTCCTCGTCCACAATCAATTGCTCTGCCTTGTAAACGATTCCTTTCTCCTCCATGACAACAACATTCAATCCAACTTCCATCGGCTCTAGCTTTAACAATTGAAGAGCGGACGCCATATCCAAGGAAACAACCTCACCCGCCTTGCAAACCACTTTATCCTTCATAATAGCAATCTTTCCGCCTTCGACTTTGGCAGGTATTTTAACCTTAGTTAACGTCGAGATGGCAGGACCGGGCATCAGGTCTGTTGGACCGGCCTTTACCTCTATGTCCTTAATCGCAACGTCTCCTGCTTTGGCAGATGCAGGAATCTTTCTTTTGCGTAAGTTATTATAAATCTTGAACGAATCCATGTTTGTTAGAATCAGGGCAGGATAGCCAACTATAAATTCTTTTAGGTTTTGTTTGCCAGCTTTGTCCAAAGCAAGCAGGACAATGCTCTTTTTTGAAACTTTTATCACAGCCTTGCCTCTAAAAGCAGTTTTTATTTTTTGCAGGGCCGATGCCGGAGTTTTATAGAGATTTAGAATTCCTATGACATCGTAGCCATTGATAAGTTTGGATAAATCTTCTACTTCCTTTAGTTTTTTCGGATCGACTTCTTTCCTTCCCTTCTTCTCCATAAAATCACAGTTTGAACTTGACAGGCTTGCCCATTGTCAGCTTGACGACATAATTTTTAACCTGTTCTTTTCCCTTGGGCAACTTTGATATAACATTTTTAATAATAGCATCAGCATTCTCAGCAATTTTCTGATCGTCCATATCCTCCGTCCCGATAGACACGTGTATCGTTGGCGAATCTTTCAGCTGCATCTTTAACACGTTTCTCTTCTCGTCAACCATGCCTCCTAAGTTAGCGTTGGCAGGAATGGGCATTGGCATCAGGTTTCTAGGCGCTAGAACGGGTCCTAAGAATTTTCCTACCATAGGCATCAAAGGTGCTTCTGCCAAAAAGTATTTGCACTGTCTTGCAAGCATCTTAGCCTCTTTCTTGTTCTTTCCAAAGCTTTCCAGTTTTTCCTTTCTTATGACAACTATGTTTTCTATGTTCTCCGTCTGTGTAAATAAAGAATCGACAATGACTCCTATTTTGGTTTCCTTTCCAATGCCGTTCGGTAATTTTAACTCGGTCTTGATCTTGTTTTCAGGCTTTCTCAGGTCTATGTTCTTTAGATTAACAGCTAAATCAAAACTCTGCTTGAAATTCCTCTTCTTATTGTCTCTAGCTTTCTTAATAGCATTGACTATCTTTTCATCAACCATACAAACCAGCTAACGCACTATGCTACTGCTTACCGCAGTGTAGATTAATTATTTTGATAGATATTTAAAATTATCATTTTTTAATTTCTCAAAGTTATTTAAAAATTACCTTTACTCATAAGCATATTTATTTTTCTTATTTTCTTGGCTTTTCTCAAAAATAGAAATTATAGAGACAATAATTAAATAAAAATATCATGTTCCCAAATTCTAACAACTTTCCATCCTTCCATCTTCAGTTTTCTTGTCACTTTTTTATCTCTTTCTGCATTTCTTTTGATTTTAAGCATCCAATACTTTCTATTCGTTTTTGGCATTCTGCAATGTCTTATGCAGCCATGCCAAAAGCATCCGTCCACAAAAACAGCTATTTTCAATTTTTTATTTACAAAGTCAGGATTTCCGTATATCCCTTTTGGTTGATAAATGAGTCCTATTTTGTTCATTATTTTCTTGATTTTTATTTCTGGCTTTGTTTTAGACGACTTTATTTTTGACATTATTTCACTTCTTTTTTCTTTAGAAATCAAGTCTGGCATTCCTCATCACCTAAGCATCAAAAAGCTCCACAGGATTAATTTTGAATTGTAGCATTTTTGAGGTCTCCCTTCCGGCATCTCCGCCTTTCCTTTGCATTGTTATTTTGCCTATTTTCACGCTACCTTTGTCGGTAAGTCTCACCTCGCCTTCTCCAAATTTGTTCATAGCTTCATTTATGGTCTTTAAAACCCACTTGATTTCGCTTTTTTCCTTTAGAACGACAAGCATCCAGCTAGCTGAAAACTTGCCCCTTCCCTTAAGAACATCAGAAATTACTAGGATTTTATTTTTATTGAAGAAAGAAAGTATGCTTTCCTGTTCGTTTGGGCTCATCTCGTTAAAAAACATTCTTCTTTTGTCCCTCAAGTTTGGCTTGCAGGTCTTTGCCTCCCCCGTAAACATTTTCAACAGCTTTGCTACGCCGTCTGGAATGTTCCACATCTGCTTATAACTATCAACCCATCTCTTGTCTACCTGATTGAATCCTTGGGAGTTGCTCACCAGCTTGACCGAAAGATTTTCTGCTGAAATGGTTTTTTTCATTATAACTGTTATTTGAACTTGAACATCAGTTTTATAGCCGTGAATTTTTATGGCTATAACTCTTTCTATTTCTTTCAATGCATATCCCATTATTTTAAGCCATTTTTGAGCGTCTTCGTCGCTTCTCCAATTATTAAACTTTCTAACTACATCATCCTCATTTCTAAAGCCGCCTTTTGCGGTGGAAGATCCTAGCCTAACCAATTCTTTTGATTTCATTTATTTCAACCTTGCATGCCTTCAAAATCTGTTTTGTTATTTTCGTCAGAACAGATACAGCAACGCTATTCCCAAATTGTTTGTATGCTTGGGACCTACTTGCTGGTATTTTAAAGTCGTCAGAAAACCCCATTAGTCTTGCACATTCCCTTGGAGTCAATTTTCTTACCTTTCCGTCAATCAAATAAGCACCTGTTTTTGCCGCCGCACCGCCGCCGTACGCGGAAAGTGTAATCGCGTGCCCTTGGATGCTGTATATGCGCTCCCCTTGCCCGCCATTGTTCATAGTTCCTATTTGAAGAGGCCTCAAAGACGGCTTTTGCTCGCCTTTTTTTGTCAATTTTATGTCTTTTCTTCTTATCTCATATTCTGAAAAATCAATATTCCTTTCAAGGATGTCCTTTAAATAAATCTTATCAAGAGTAGGCTCTGGAAATGAAAAATTTGGAACTCCCAGGTCTTTTCTGAAGCAAACAAAGTATATTCGTTCTCTTGAAGTGGGTACCCCATAAAGGCTTGCTTTTAAAACTTTGTAAAAAGTAAAATAGCCTAGCTCGTCCAAAATCCTCAGCACAGTCTTTAGCGTGTTCCCATCGTTATGCCTTTCAAAATTTTTCACGTTTTCTAAAAACAAAACCTTTGGCCTATGATACTTTGCTATCCTTGCTATGTCAAAAAATAGAGTCCCTCTTGTATCCTCGAAACCTTTCTGCTTTCCTGATATTGAAAAGGCTTGACATGGAAATCCTGCGCATAGGATGTCGTGAGATGGTATGTCCTTTTCATCAATTTTAGTTATGTCTCCAGCCGGATTTTCTCCAAAGTTTTCATAGTATGTTTTTTGTGCGTACTTGTCCCACTCCGAGCTGAACACGCAATCTAGTCCAAGCGATTCAAGTGCTATTCTAAACCCCCCAATTCCAGCGAACAGGTCTATGAAAGTTTTCAATCTCACGCTTCCCATCTTTTCTTTGCTTGAAAAGAACGCTATGTTAGCCATGAAAATAATTCTGTTTAACAAAATAAATAAAGGGCACTGATGGTGCGAATATACCATCATTTGCCGCACTTGTCGCTATGCGGATGCCCAATTTTTAGTAATTCTTTGTCTGATATAATGTTTACTTACCACTGGCTGTATTAAATCAAATACCAGAAAGTTTGGCCAAGCCAATCTACAATTAAAGCCAACTTTAAATTCCATACTTCTTAATTCGGTTTTTTTAAACCTCTGACACATATAAAGACAATTGCAATACTTTCATACCTTTCTATAACCGTGTGGATATATCTAAAATAAATATGCTTTAGTCATACTGTAATTATTTAAAAAATGTAGTCAGTTACAAGCATATATAGATTTTTATGGATTGATTAATGAAAAGAATTTAAGTTTTATTATACAATAATTTTTATGGTTAAATACATTGGAATTTTAAAATCTATGGAAACTAGAACATGTAAAGCTGAAGAGAAATTAAAGGAATTAGCAGAAAGATTAGATGCTTTTGAAAAAGGAACACAAAAAAGATTAGATGAAGCAGAAAAAGAAATGAGACAATTAGAAAGAGATAACAGATACAAGAGTTTAAGTTCTTCAATATGCAGCAGTTGTAGGGGCGATTATCCAAAAGATTGGGTATCCCCAGATGGACGCACGGTTGATTATCCTGGTAGATGGATATCCCCAGACGATGTTCTAAGAATAAAAAGAAATTAGCCTATTTAGAAATATATGCTTATAAAATATGTTATTTATTTAAAAAATTTGAGAATTTATTTTTCCTCTTCCTCTTCTTTCAATTCTTCCTCATCAACGTACACGCTTTCTCCGATAGGAATAGTTTCCTCAGAATCATATCTCTCAATTTTTTCCAATCTGCCTCCAAAGTTCTCCACGTGCTCAGCCAAGCTATAGCCGAACTTGTTTATATTCTCCTCCAATTCCAGCATTTTCCTAGACATCTTGTCCAACAGGTAGTTTACCTCATCCTTTTGCTTGCCTACGGCATCTTCTATCCTTTTGACTATCGAGTCTTCGCTAGTGCTGTTGAGCAGGCTCTGGCAAACTTTCTCTATGTTCTCAATTTTTGCTGTGATCTCTGCACCAATCTCATTCAAGGGCTTTTTCTTGCCAACCTCCACTATTATTCCCAAGGCTATCAAGTCAATGACGAGAACGATCAGAACAGAATTCAGAAGATCATAGCCTCTTGAAAACAGCATCATAGTTAATACGGTCCACAAGAGCAGAAACCAAAAAACAATTTTGTACATTACGATATTGTAAAAGTTAAAAAATTTAAGCTTATCTTAATCTCATCCTATTTAAAAATCTTTGTATTATGCCGTCGAATTTATAGGTTTCTCCAATTAAATTAGAGGCTAGCTTTATTATTTCCTTGCTTGCAGCAGTATAAGGTTTGTACGTAACTATAGGCGTCTTCAGGGCAAGGCTTTTATGAACATTCATATCAAAAGGAATCTTGGCTATCACCGGCAGTCTAGTCAGTTCCTCTATTTCCTTGTTGTTCATCTCATGTTTTTTACCGTGGACCATGTTAAGGACGATTCCCAAAGGCTTCACGCCTATCTCATTGACAATTTCCTGACTTCTCACAATGTCCATTGCAAACGGTATGTATGGATTCGTCACATAGAGAATCTCGTCGCTTGCTCTCAATGTCGCTATCGCCTCCCTGCCTAAGCCGGGGCTGCCGTCTAAAAATATGATATCGTTCTTATCAAATATCGATTTTATGCTCTCTCTTATCTCCGTGACGTCTATTCCCTCTAAATCTGATAGGGACAGCGACGCGGGTATTATTTTCAAACCGCTGTGGTGCTGTTGAACAGCCTCCTCTGCGGTGTATTCTCCTCTCAGAACTTTGTTCAATGTAATAGGACAATAATACATGCCTAAAAAAAGGCCTAGATGCGATGTAGTTACATTGCAGTCAACAATGGTGACATTCTTCTTGAAATGATGAGCCAAAGATGCTCCAAGATTTAGACCAACAGTAGTCTTGCCGACACCGCCCTTGCCAGATATGATACCAATTATTCTTACCATTTATACAACCTTTGTGATGTTTATGTAGTCTCTCCCTCTACTACTTTTTTATCAGGAATCTTTTTAAACATACCACCTAGGCCTCCTCCGGTCTTTTTCTTTAAGAAAGGAAAGCCTGTTACGGGATTCTCCACTACCATATAGCCTTTGGGCAAACCATTGATAGAGCCCCTGGGGTCCTTTGAAAAATAATAGAGTGTCAGCTTACCTCTCTTGGTCATGTGGAGCCAAAACTTCTTGTTGTTCTTGTTCTCGTATATGTAAGGTCCAAATAATCCCATAAATATATCCTCTTTGTCATGTTTTTAATTCTATGTCTCCTCTTCTGTGAACTCCCTTATCAACTTCGGTCTCCTCTTCTTCCTTCTCCTGTACAAGAAAATCAGTATCAATATAGCTATTATGATCATTATCGCTAGTATCAATACCAGGAACGGGTCGTATGCAGGGTAGATGTAAACGTTAACAGATATAGCGGCTAGCTCGAAGACAACATTCTCCAAATCTCTCCTGACGTGATCTAACTTGTCCTTCGCGTCATCATACTTAGTTTCGTTAAAATAGTCTTTTGCTTCCTGCAGGCCTCTTTTGGCATTGTTCAAGTATATCTCAGCTCTAGAAGTGTCAAATCCTTTTGTTGATGTTAAATATATCTCATGGTCGATCTCTGTTATCAGGTATTCGTAATTCAATATGGTGTCATACACCTCGTCCTTTATAGGCTTCTTGGCTAAAGGCGTAACGTTTAGTTTTATGTTTCCAGTTTTCCTTACTTCAAGTCCTAGTACCTCAAAGGAAAAATCATATTCTCCAGGAGGAGTGTCTTTTGATAAATTCAGAGAAACCAAGAATATTTTATGTTCGCCTTGTTTTAGTTCGAATATCTCTTTTGGATTAATCTCAAAATTTATGTTTTCGGTGGTCGTTGAATAGAATTGTAAGTTATGCAGACCTATCGTTCCTGTGTTGCTTAGACCTATGCTTACCAAAGTATTCTGTCCAGGATAAAGGTCTAAACTGTCTTTGTAATTCAAATTCAGACTGGTTATTCCTACCTCCTTCTGTCCGGGTATAGTTCCGCCGCCGTATGATATTGGTACGAATATGACTTGAGGCGTTTGAAAGTAAACGTAGTTAACAAAAAAGCTTCCCCACAGCTCTGCTGTTTTTGCATCATAGGGCACTTTAACTCTTATGTAATATATTCCCAGTCTGTTTGGCAGAAAGGTTGTCATAAAACTTTTTCTTTCTCCCGGCAACAGAAAAGCAAGGCTGTCATAGTAATCTGCCTTTTGCTCCAGGCCTCCGCTTGTGTTGTTGTACAAGTAGACTGTTATTTCTATTCTCTCAGTGTAGTTAGAGCTGCCGGTGTTAACAAATTCTGCTGTTATGTCCTGTTCGCTCGTCAGGTTGATAGTCGTGTTATAATTTAGAAGTATTGCCCCCTTCGTAGTCTCCTTTATGGAGATATCGACAGCATTAAAGCCGGTCATCATATTCAAGCCGTAGCGGGACAAGAAAAATGCACATATCAATAACAAAATGACGATTAACAAACTCTTATCTAAATGTTTGACTCTCGGCATAAATTTCACTTTTTATAGAGTATTATTGAAAATAAAACAATCATAACCAATGCAAAAAAGTAAAAATATTTTTTATCAGAGGTATCGCTAATATTCTCATCGCTTTTTTCTTTGCTCACGATATTATAGTCAATTTTGTTTTCAGTAGACGCTTTATAGTCGTCAACAGAAGATACAGGACCTTTCAGACTGACTTCGAATTTGAACAGTCTTTCAGGAACAACTGTCACGCCATTTGTTTCGCTTTGTTTCAATATGGTTTCTGCTTTTACAACAACAGAATAATTACCAGGTTTGCTGTCTTTATCAGGTCTAACAAACACATTGACAACCTTTGCTTTTACATTTTCGTCCACATTCGGTAGGCTGACATATTCCTCGCCAACTGATTTATCTAAAACAAATTCAGCAGGGTCAATTATAACCGTCCAGTCTTTCGGAGATTCTTTTGCAGACAATCTAACATCGTAGGCTTCACTTTCAGCATTCCAAAAAAGCATTTTAAATTTCGTGGATTCCTCTTTTGTCACCTCGCCACTTTTATCTTTTACCAGGCTTCCGAGATTTATGGCGTACGCACTTGAGGATAGCAAAATAAGGAAAACAACGATTATGAATGTTTTAAGGGGCACTTTCACCATTTTCAACACCAAATATATAAATCATTCCATTGTAGTAACCTGAATAAACAGGAGGAACATTTATCCAATACCAAGTTGTGACGTTCGTGCTCTCAGCAGCTTTTATACTGACAGCACCGACTTGAGATGACAATTTGAACGATTCGGTATAATTGTTGCTAGTGTTACTCCAACTTATGTTGCCTACCTCGATTTGAGAGTTTAAGGCAGTATCGGTCAACGTTGTACCGTTTATGTAAAAATCCAAGTCGCAGCTACCAGGATTAACAGTTATGTTATACTCGTTGTTTGAATTGCCAGGCGCTTCATTTGGTCCTGTGCTCGGGTCCAGCAAACCAAATTTTATAGAAGACCATGATAAGTTAAAATTTATTGAGCAGGGAAATATAGATATAGTTGAATTTTCTGTGCTGTTTTCTACGATGTCTGTATAAGACGAATTGAACAAGACACCTACTTTCCAGATAGTGTTCAAATCTCCTGTAGCATTAACAGTCCAGTTAAGTTGGCAAAAATCACCTGAAAACATTGTTCCACAAGGTTTTTTAGCGTTGGCCGGAGATTCTTGAATGAAGAAGGGTTTATTTCCCTGTACAGCACTTATAGATGTGTCTGGGTTTAGAGAGGAAGAGTTATACATTATTGTTCCAAAAACTTCTCCGCATGGTCCGCCTCTACAAACGATTGTTGAATTCACGTTGAATGTTCTGTTTTGTATTACATTCAAAGTTGCCGACGTATTCGGTTTTGTTAAATTTACTTCAAGATAACTAGAATATCCAGCATAATATTGGACATAGTCCTCTTTTAGTAAACCAGCATTAATGCGAGTTGTTGAATTTATCCTTATTCTAATCACTCTGTCAGACGAATTATAATTCGTAGGATTCAATGTCTCGTTACACCACCACATTGTTGGCGTGCCTACTGGAACGTTGCCAGAGTCACAGTTCGCTGATGACCACTGCGAGTTCAACCAATCGTATATTTGCAGCGAATACATATCGGAGATATTGGTAGTGAAATTCACTGTGGCGTTGATGAAGCTGATGTTGCCGTCGGCTGTCTGCGAGGAATTGTGCCAGACCTCGATTCTGTATAAAGATTCATCTTGTGCATAAGGAACATCATATGTCAGTCCTTCTCCCAAGTCATTCAAATAATTATAATCTCCGGAAGGAGTGCCGCCAACCACTATGTAAGGAGAACCAGATTGGTTATATTGAACAACATGATATGAAGTTAAATCAGCTAGCGTGATCATCGTTGCAAAGAATAATAAAAAAGTTAAAAAAAACATAATCTTCTTTTTGAGGACAGTCATTGAAATTCCTTTTCTTTTTTAAACATTCTTTTAACCTTCTCCCAAAAACTATATTCACACTTGGCTCCAATGATTTTTGCTGCAATCCTGAAGAATGCTTTCTTGGACGAAGAATTTTTCTTGGATGACGTTATTATGTCACCCCTGTTAAAACCTTCTGGTATTTTCTCGTCTTCAGGTACTGTACCTAATATCGGAAGCTCTGTGAATTGCGTTATCTCATTATTTTTAATCTCATAGCTTTTGTTCCTGACCCTGTTTACAACTATCCCCAAGGGTAAAGGCTTGTTGTCTAACGTTCTGATTATCTGGTTGCACTTCATTATATCCACTAGGGAAGGCACGCTAGGGTTTGCAACATACAGAATCTCGTCACTGGTCTGCATGGCTATCAATGCTTCCCTTCCTAATCCAGGAGCAGAATCAAGAATAACTATGTCAAAATCAGAAAAGGCCTGCTTCAACATGTTCCTTAGGTTATTAACATCAATATCTATTATATCCTTAATTTTAAGGGAACCAGAAATAATTTTCAATCCAGATTGATGATTATAGATAACATCTTCTAGTTTTGCCTCACTTCTTAAAAAGCTGTTCAATGTAAGAGGATGGGAATATATACCGAAATACAAACTCAGATGCGACGTTGTAAAGTTGAAATCAATGATCGCAGTCTTCTTATAGAGTTTCTGAAGGGCTATTCCCAGGTTAGACGCTACAACAGTTTTACCTACCCCGCCCTTGCCTGAACACACATCAATTATCCTTACCATCATCGTCACTCATAACTTTATTATTAATCAATTTTTTTGATAACTTGAAAAAATTCGGAAATTCAGTTAATATCAGTTTATCATAAGGGTCGCTGCCTTTAACCCTTTTTTCTACATCGTTGGAGTCTTCTATTTTAATAAAGTTTCTAATGTCAAAAAGAACATTTTTAATGTTTTCCTTGCTTTTTCTGTTGATTTTTCTTTTCTTTAATACTATTGCCGCAGAGAAACAAACTACTGCGAATAGCACTATGAGTATTACATCAGAATAACTAACCTCAGGCAATGAAAACCCAGTAGCAAGACCTGTAGTTGGCGAGGTTATGGTTTTATTGGTTTCATTTTTATCAAAAATGTTCAATCCGAAAATCTTTTCTTGAATCATTCCACCGCCTTCAACTTTTATTGTAGCACTAGAAATTCCTTTTTCGGCATAAGGCGGAATATAGAATTTTATGTAAAAAGTTTTTTCTTCTTCAGGTTTCAAACTCGTATTTTCAGAGAAGTTATAATAGCCCTTTGGTACCCCCTCCAAATAAATTTTCAGGTTATTGATATCAGCTTGGCCGTTGTTCACCAAACTCAGTTTTTGAGTGAAATTTTCCCCTTTAGCTATTTTGATAGTGTCCGGAAAGTCTATAAGAATTGACTTGCTTTTGATCACTTCAAAATTCTTATTGCCGTTAAACTCCTTGTAAGGATTCTTTTTGACTTTTAAAACCAATTCATATTTTCCTTCGTCTTTTGGTGTTTGAATTTCCAAAGAGAATATACCGTTCTCGTCTGCAGTTGCCCTGTAATTTATTCCTATATTTTTAATATATGCTTCTATGCTGGCGTTGCTGACGCTGTTCCTATCCTCATCCTTTGCAATCCCTCTTACTAAGATTTTGTCATTAAGGCCGTATATCTCTTTATCCAAGCTAAAATCTACGCTTATACCTTTTATTTCACCTATTACAAAGGCCGAGAGCGTTGTAGAGTTTATCCTTGCCTTGTTCCTCACAATGTCTATATCTCCGTTTATCTCAGACCAGACACTATTGCATATCTTTCTGCCAGGGTTCCAATTTGAGCATTTGAAAATCTTCAGGTTATTCTCATTTACCATGTTCTTTTCAGTGTAAACCATTTCTATTCTTGCATTTGAATAGGACAACGCTATCCCATAGTCATAGAGACCATGATTCCTTATTCCTGGCAAGTCGAATTCATCCGAATAAAAGTATTTTATGGGGTCGTCAAAGTTGCTGATTGAAATGTCATCTAAATAAAGTGTGGACTGGGGGAACTTTATTTCAAGGTCATAGTTGTCAGGCGGTATAGACCCTGAATAATGACCATAAGAATCCGTTGTCATACTTAATTTCGTGACGTCATTTTGAATGAATCTCAACTGAACGCTCATTGCCTTGCTGTTGGCATCAATCAAGGTTCCTCCAATAGATACTATGTAATCTATTGGTTTGCTGTCAGAATAATAAGAGTCTTCATGATCAAGGTAAGCGTCTAGTTCGTATCTTCCTGCAGACAAAGTCGGTGCTATGATTTTTACGTCGACTAAATTATCATGCTTGGATATGGTGGTTATCTCTGCATTGGCAGAATTTATCTTTATATTAATGTTATTTTTGTTTAGATTAATGGCATTACCTTTTTCCAAGGCGCGCAGTGTAACTGTTATATTGTCATTGCTATTGACCCAGTTCTTGTCTATGGATTCTATATTAAATTCAATGTTGCTTCTGACCTCAACAGAACTATAATTTATTACTTTTGTTCTGTCATAGAATGCAACCACCTTTATGTCATAGATGCCGGGTCCGGAGGGCGGATCCACTTTTAACAGCCAACCTTTGTTATTATCGTAAGCAGGCGCAACCTTTAGAGCCTTAAGCTGATTATTCACCAATACATCGAAAATCACGTCAGAGGATATTTTTGCATCGTTCCTCTTAACTATAAAGTCTATTTCCATTGTTTCTCCGGTATAGGCAGGATAGGGATTTATTCCGCTTATATATCCTATAAGTTCGGAAACTGTGAAACTTGTTAAATAACTCGTTACATTGCTAAGATTGTTTTGGCAGTATATAGTGGCATCAAACTGTCCCACCCTATCAAGATGTTCTTTGTCAACGAATATCTCATAATAATTTTCGTTGTAGCTTGTGGGATATAATGTAGGCAAGATAACGTCAGGTCCTACAACATTAGCATATACCTGACCTATTGTATTGTTTTCGTTATCAAGACAATTTAGAGAAATAACTGCATCTTCTCCTAACCAAAGATATGGTGGTTGAACATTAACGTTCTGAATCATTGGCACAGCTGAGACTAGAGGAATTGCTGTTAAAAACAAAAGCATTGAAAAAAAGATGACTCTATTCATTTTTTAACCTCTTAGGAATGGTATAGACGTTAGATTTACCGACCTTGTGAAATTCCAGTTTTCCTTGGTTTTTCAAAGCTTCACAATAGCCTGTGACAACATCCCTTCTCATGCCTAGTTTTTTGGCGATCTGAGAAACAGACAAAAGCTCTTTGTTTATCAAATCTAGAATTTTCTTCTCAAAATTATTGTCAGTCAGTTCTTCGCTCAAAAAGACCCTCTTTTCTATTGCAGCTATATAGATATCATATAGAATTCATATATAAATATCTTTGTATCAATATGGATTCAATATTGCAGCAATAGATTAAGAAAAAGCTATCCTAACCCTGTCTATTATGTAATAGAAAAGCCCTACCAGACCCTCATTTTTTTTCATCTCAAGTGTTTTCTCGGTATAATATTTTCCTTTGTCGGCCACTATTGCTAAACTGACATTTGAAGGGATCCATAGGCTCGGATAATAATTGATTACTACAGTTTTTGGGATATCCTTAGTTATGTTCGTAATTTCTTTCTGTTCAAATATCCAACCAAGGGGATACTTGTTAGGCATAACTATTAAGTTGTTCAAATCTTCCTTGCTTTGCACATCAAATATTACGTAATCATCATAGGTTCTAAAGTTCTTGATTTCAAAAATATCTTCAGGTTCTAAATTCCTATTTGTCCGTAACTCAAACGTTTCGTATTCCATTATTTCATTGCCAAAATATGCCTTTAATTTCACGAGATATGCACCACTACTTTTGTTGTACCAATAAATGTCAAAGACTTTTTTATCTCCAGGCATGAGTTCCTTCTCTTTACTCCAGCCATTGAATACAGTTTCGTTGTCATCCAGTATTTCAGCTTTAATCCTAGCCTTGTATGGAACGCTTCCAGTGTTATAAAACTCTATTGGGAACTTGACTATGTTCGAAGCGTTGTCATAGACCAAGGAACTTATTTTTCCTTTCAGGCTCTCTGGTACACCAACTTCTATGAAAGAAGAATAAACGATACTAATTGAAGTTAAAAGACATATAAATAGGATTAAAGCTATTTTTTTCATTAATCAACTTATGGGTAAAAAATTATAAATAGCTTTCTGAGCAATTACGTCTATCTCACCGGTGTAATTTCCCATCTTAGTCTTATTGCTGAACAAAAATATGTCAATCGCCACTTTTTCACGAGGTTTTAAAACAAAATTATTCTTGCTAAAGAACACCAAGGGAGTTATATTTCCATAAGCCTTTAAAATAATTTTGCTGTTTATTCCTTTCTTATTGGTAAGTTCTATGTTTCTTGTCACGAAAGTTCCGTTACCAGGAATTACCCCAAAATTGATGTTCCAAGGATCGGTTACAAAACCTATAAGGGCAGTTCCATTAACCTGTCCCGTAGACCTTATTTCGACATTAGAAGGGTATCTCGTTATCTCAAAATTGAAAAACGAGGTAGAGTAATTAGTAAATGTTTTGTTTTTAACGAAATCTTTAGGCTCTACAGGCTCTTGAAAATTGCTAAAAATAAATAAAGAAATAATAACTAAAATCGAAACAATCAAAAATGATTTTTCACTTTTTTTCATTGTATTCTCCTGTAAATTATTATTGCGGTTATTATGACTACTATTACAACTATTATTAAAATTATAAATGTTTCGTTTTTCTCAACTTTTGCTGCCAAAATTGTCGGTGGAGGAGTGGTCAATTTTATAATCGAGCTTTTTTCTGCTTTGCCCGTAGTATAGTCAACAATCGTATAAACATCATAGTCTCCTAGGGAGAGTCCTGTTGTTGGCAATGAGGTTCTTAAAGTTTTTATTTCCTTGGGCTTCACATATTCAGTTATAGAAGAAAGCTCTTTTACGACTTCTCCATCCTTATTGTATATTCTTTGGGTCGCGCTTGCGGAAATTGTATTCGTTCCAGTATTTTGAAAATAAGTTTTTATTTCTAGTTCGTCACCATCATATTTTCCAGTTTCCGTGTCCAGAATTACCCCTTTTCTAATGGCGTTTCCAGAAACATTGAATATAATGCCAATGGAGGTTATTGCAACTACCCTGCTTCCAACAGCTCCTACAGTCTCTGAAGAGACTGATGGTATAGGTTTTATGTAGAGCATATGGTAACCAGGCTCTGCATTTTTAGGAATGTCTATTAAAAAGCTTATCTGTTCTTTACCTCTTATCAAGCCGCCTGTTGCTCTTAATGTTTCATTACTGGGTCTGATTTCCACAGGGTTATTTATCACCTTTACCCAGGGAGTTGCGTCCTCCTCAGAATAATTATAAATAAAATCTTTGTAGCTTGGCCTGCTAAAGAAATCCAGGTTGCCTTTTTCAGCTTCCAATTTTACTAACAGAGCTTCTTCAGAGGGAGTTATTATGTAAAAGTCTACTAATTTTGTAGAGCCTGCTTCTAAATTTCCCAAATCTAAAGTTCCAGGAGAAACGCCCACGTTAAAACTTCCGGCTGCAAAAGAAATTATTGAGGATAATACAGAAAAAACGACAAAAAGCACGACCAAATAGCTAATTTTCATGTTATTTATATTATCTACTAAAATATAATAAAGCTTATATATGGGGCTCTTTCAATTATTAATTACAATTATAGGGAGGATTATAAATGGACGGTAAATTATTAATTTTTAGTTTAATTTCAGTAATTTTGTTGATTTTTGCAGTTGGCATAACAAACATAAGGCCAGCGCTAGCATACGTTGACGACAACGTGACAATAGATGTCAACGTTTCAGTGACTGCATCTATAACAGTATTGCCTGATGTGCTAAACTGGACAAGCGTTATATCGGGAACAGCGTCAACAGACACGAAAAATCTGACAGTAAAGAACACAGGCTCTATAAACGTGTCAAACATTTATGCATATGTTGATACTTTGTTAACAGAACCGGTGAGACCATATGGTTTGGCTTATCCAAAGAATTATTCAGCAGGTGGGGTCATAGCACTAAAGAATGAATCAGATCCTCAATTCTTCTTGGCAGGAAGAATAGAGTGGAACTGGACACAGGACATACCCAACCACGACTGGACAACCGTAGGCGTTACAACCCCTGTATCATGGGGTTATTTCAGAAATACAAGCAATGAATATGTCTGGGTTGTGGGAAGTGGTGATGATGGTTTTTGCAATATGTCAAATACACAATTCGCCATAGAAGATGATAGAGACATAGGTACTTTTGCAACAAGAACGCCAGACGATACTTCAATAACATGGGCTGGTAATGATTCAACTTGGTCTTACTTTAGGGTTGACAGAACTACAGCACCTTTGAACTTCTCATGCGTGGCAGTATACAATGATTGTTCAAAAATATACATTTACAACTATGATAGAAGATCAGGTAATGTAGGAAACTTTTCAACATGTGGAAGTGCGAATAATTTATTCTATGGAAACTTGGTTCCAGGTTATTCATTCATAGTTTGGGTCAGCCCTTGGGTTCCATTGGGTTATCCAGCAGGATACTTGAACACAACTACGCTAACATTTTACGCAACGTCAGCATAATTTTTTCATTTAATTTTTTTATTAATTTCATCTAGTTTTTCTTCCAAGCTTTTCTTCATATTTTCATAGCTGCTAGAACTTATCAATCCTTCATTCTTTTCCCTTTCTAGTGCTGTCAACATTCTGTTTATGTTTTCTCTTTCGTTTTCTAATTTGCTTGTGTCAACTTCTTTTCTTTTAACAGACTCTACCAGCCTGCCTAAGGGTATTATATAGGATCTTATCTTTTCTATCTTCTTTTTCTTCCAAAGATATACAAAGACGACTACGATTGCAGCTATAAGTATTATTACAACAAAGATTATCCACATCGGGAAAACTCCGGTTGGTGCTTTCACGACTTCTAAACTGGTTAGCAAGTCTCTAGCTTTTTTGATTAGATTTATAGCATTTTGCGTTTTGTCCATGGCAGATTCGGTGTTGTTTTCCTCAAGGTCTTTTTCAGCGCCATTCATCTGGTTCTCAGTCTCGTTAACAATCAAAAGAACATTTGAAACATCCTTACCGTCTTTTTCTGCTAGCTTTATGTCAACTTTTAAATCTTCAAGGTCGCTCTTCAACTTTTTAATCTCTTCTTTCAAGAGTTCTTCTATGCTCTCAAATATCGTTACTTTTATTGATTTTTGGTCAGTTACCACTCCAGAGCTTGCTATTATGTTAGCACCATATTCACCAGTTTTGGCATCTTTTGGTATGTTAAAGTTAATCAGGAATATAGAAGAGTTATGAGGTGCCAATTCTGCATACGCTTCCGGCGTTATATTAAACCAGTTAGTCGATATTCCTATCAAAAAGAGGTTCACGTTGGTTAGATTATTTATGCCATTGTTTTCAACAGCCACGCTCTCTATTTTGGTAATGCCTCTGGCCAAGCTCATGTTGGTATTATACTTTGTTATTAAAATGCTGGCTCTTATTTTCTCGGTTGGGGCTGGCGGATACGTTGTTACAAAGCCGCCTACTGGTCCATAGATATATATGGGCGCTGGAGCAGGCGGGGCTGGCGGGAATACTGTCTTTTCTCCTGTCACCACCAAGAAGCTCGTGTTAGCAACAATAGGAGCTGTTACAGTAGAATATGTCACCTTTACATTTAGAAAATAGTTTCCAACTGGTTGACTAGAATATATAAAAGCGCTTCTGGTAAAACTTTGGTTGGTGAATTGTGGTGTTAAAACAGATTCTGCGTTGTAATAATAGGTTACGTTATTCGATGATGTGACCCAATATTGAACATAAACGTCTTGAGTAACCTCTCCTTTGTTTTCTATGATGAGTGCAAAGTCTAGATACTGACCCTGCGGTATTTCATTTTTAAAAAGATTTATCCTAACGTCGTATGGTCCTCCCTGAGAAACTCTGAATGCTTTAAGTTTCATTGTGTTGAATGTGCCTTGAGATATATTCAAGACAGCCAAATACATACCAGCAGCAGTGCCTGCTCCCATGGCATAAGAATACGTGTAATATCCTGTTGACTGTCTAGTCATTTGAGATATGTTGACAATGAAATAAACGTTGTAAGCAGGGTCGTAGACAGTCATGTTCATTGCGTCAGGGTCTACAGGCCTTCCTTCTCCGTTGTAGACTAATATGCCAAATCTCATCACGTTATTGGGATACCAATTAACAGCGGTTTCTATGTCAGCGAAAAGCCCTGTGACAGTTACGGTCCTGGCATTGACAAGGAAAGTACTGTTCTTCTGTACGTATACACTCTGGTTTATGGCATCATCGTAATAAGTAGAGTTTGAAAATAGGGTATAATTTCCAACGGGAGCGTCTGTTGCCAAAACAAAAGTGGGAAGAGGATAAACCGTTCCTTCGGAATTTGTTTGGCTGTTTAAAAGGTAGGTGGTATTGCCGTTGGAATTCTTTATAGAGAAAGTTACATTTATACCGCTTAGACCAGTTAAGCTGGCGTTTCTTGCTATGTAATATATGGAGCCAGTGTCTCCTTGCAGATAGGTGCTTGAAAGGGTTGAAGAAACTATTGAAAGTTTAGAATAGACTGAAAAGTTTTTGGTTAAATTACCGATATTTCCTATGTTATCCTCAGAGGATATTGTTATATTGTAAAAACCTCTAAGGCTTGTGTCGCCTAGACTGCTCGGGTATGTGAAATTCCATTGAGAGAAGTTACCGCTTACGTATACCAGTGGCATATTTGTTTGGTTTGATGTTTCATCTGGTTTTGCGACGGTTATGTTAACCCATTTTATGCCAACGTTGGACCTGTCTGTTATGTTTGCAAGAATAACCACCGAGCTGTTCTGTTCTGTTGTGTTCGGTGTTATAGTGAAATCAATTATAGGTGGTATGTAAGGATACAGAGTCACGTTTAATGTCATGTTGTCAGGATTAGAGTTAGACTGGTTAGCATCTACGGTGAAAATAGAATTATAAACAGCCTGTGAAACGTTGGTTACATTATAAGTTACGATGAATGCATAGTTTGAAACCCTGTTTATAGAGAAATTGGTCGTATCGATACTAGTGTAATTTCCTTGTTGAGGGGATACTGTGAAATTTATTATATCGTTTCCCAAGTTTATTACCATTATCCCGCAGACAGTTCCCTCATTAGTGGTTTCGCTTTTAATGCATGATGTCGAATTCATTGCCCAAGTCCTGTTAGAAGGTATGCTTACGTTCAAAGTCAGGTTCTTGTATCCATCATTCTGTGCAGACACGTTTACAACACCGCTGTAATTACCAACGGCATAACTTAGTGGCACGCTAACGTTCACAGCCACAGAATAGTTGCTGCCCATGTTCAAGCTCGAAATGTTCACGGGATTAAAAATGACAGCAAAATCACTACACACCGTGCCAGAATAACAGTTGAACGTAATATTCCTTGCAGCGTCGTTGCCAATAGACATCATAGTGAAATTGCCTATCTGAATATTCGTAGAATCATTAACAGTTCCTGATACAAAACTCTCGCTGACATTAATCTTCGGGTTAGAACTCACGGTCACATTCAGAACAGTCTTGTTTGTTCCCATCGTTCCGTCAGGATTGGTCCAGTTAGTGCTGACGTTTACATAATAGTTTCCAGGAGCTGTCCCGTTCAATATGGTTATATTAAAGTATTTCGTGCAAGTTTGATACCTAGTTAAATTATTGCAATATTCTAACGTTGAATTCGATGACAGATTAGAAGGCAACGCCAAACTTATGTTAACGTATCTTGCACTTCCGTTATTTATGTTCATGACAGTCGAATTAAAAATAAAACTTTCGTTATCGAATTTTGTTATGTTGTGCGAATTATAATTTGAAGGCGATAATGTTATGCTGACATTTGTTTTTGGAGCTAAACTTACGTTCAAAGTCAGGTTCTTGTATCCATCATTCTGTGCAGATATGTTTACAACACCGCTGTAATTGCCCACGGCATAGCTCAGTGGCACGCTCACGTTCACAGCCACAGAATAGTTGCTGCCCATGTTCAAGCTTGAAATGTTCACGGGATTAAAAATGACAGCAAAATCACTACACACCGTGCCAGAATAACAGTTGAACGTAACATTCCTTGCAGCGTCGTTGCCAATTGACATCACAGTGAAATTAAAAACTTGTATGTTAATGCCGTCTCCAGTCCCACCGGTTAAAATATTTTCTAAAACATTAATTTTCGGATTTGAGCTCACGGTCACATTCAGAACAGTTTTGTTTGTTCCCATCGTTCCGTCAGGATTGGTCCAGTTAGTGCTGACGTTTACATAATAGTTTCCAGGAGCTGTCCCGTTGGGTACTGTGATACTAAAGGACTTGTTACAATATTTAGTCTTGTTCACATTCCCGCAAAATTGTATTGTGCTGTTTGCGTTCCAACCACTTAACAGTTCTAGGCTTATGTTAGAAGCGTATGCAGTGCCGTTGCCTATATTTGAGATATTTGCAGTTGTTGCGAAGCTTTGGTTATCGTACAAAGTTATGTTTCCCAATGTAACATTTGAAGGTTGCAGTTCTATGCTGACATTGGTTTTTGCAGCCTCTGTCGTGAAACCATCATAGTTGTTGCCAGTATTATTGTTTTTAGTAGCATTGCAGGTTAGGTTAAAGTTTCCTTCTTGACTAGGAGCGGTAAAGTTTATCGAATAATTGCCATTCGATATTTCTGTTTTATTAGTTACTTGGCTGCTGTCATAGCTACAGTTTATTGTGGCTCCAGAAATGTTACTATCCCTCCTATAATTTTTAACATAGATGTTCGCAAAAACCGTCCTATCTACCAAGCCTGTGGGATTTGCTACGCTCACCGTGACGTTCAGAACGTCTGTTACGTTAAAATTGTATGTGGTCGAGTTAAGATATTTCGAGTCATTAGAATATGCTGTAATGTTTATTGTCCATATGCCCGTATTACCGTCATTCGGTATCTGAAAAGTGCTAGTAAAAACTTTGTCATTGGATGTATTGTCGCCGTGGCTTCCATCATCATACAATATCATGGTCTGGTCATCACCAGCAGAACCGGTGCCCATGTCAAGAGTAGCATTCATATACTTTGTAAGGTTGTAAGGATCGCCAGCAGAAACATTTCCCATTATCAACATGGTTTCATTCCTGTTGTAAATGGTTTCGTTTGTCGATGGTTCATTTTTTACATACCATACTTCTGGCAGGTATTGAGTGATTGCTATAAGTGTGGTAAATCTCTCTCTTATGTTCTCAAATTCACTGTTTCCAGAAGTTCCGCCTGACCCAAAGTAAACTATAGAACTTTGCTCTATGGAAGACCCGGAATTTAACGTCGTGTTGTTTAGTTGTATTCCTATTCTTCCATAGTCTGCACTGTTTGTGGCAAAGTAATTAGAAGTTCCATTCTGATTAAGGTTTATTATGCCTGCTATTTCGTTGGCGCTAATACTGTTGGCTAAAGCCCACGAAAAGGGATTTGTGGCGTTTGAAAACTGGCTCATACCACCTAAGATAGCAGATAAAAAGGTTCTGTTAATATCAAGAGTCAAAGCACCGGCAGGCGTAGAATTTCTTGTTATGGTATGGCTTGCATTGTTAGAAAATTTTTGCCAGATTTTGATGAAAGTGCCGTACTGTTGGTCTCCTGCCCTGTTATAAATGTAATATCTCTTGATTACTTTTCCTTCGTTTGTTTTTTGGTTAGGATTTCCAAATACAACTTCATCTCCCCTCTGTTCTATTATGAGTCTTATGGTGCCGTTTATGAAAGTGGCGTTGTTCCTTAGGTCAAAAGTGAAGTTATTTGTTCCATTAGAATACTCAATATATTCTGCAGTTCTATTGTCTTTGTTGGTAGCATCATCATAGATAATCCAGTTTATACCTTCTACATAATACAAACCAGAAGTGTTTTCTCCCCTGTTCGTGTCTATGCTCATTTTCAAGAGTGAGTTGTTGATATCAACCATTTCTCCGTTCCAATTATAATTTACATAAACAGGATAGTTCGGATTCTCCTTTGCCCCGTTTTCTATAGAATCGTAATAAACATAAAAAGTCCTGTTTTCATTGGCATTGGTAGTGCCGTTCATCATAAATACTAGGGTACCTGCTGCGTTGTCTGTTGCATTAAAGTCCTCATCAGGCTCGAATTGGTTTGGAACCTCATATAGCCTTGTTCCCGTAGAAGAGTATTCAAAAACTCTGGTGGAATTCATGTCAAATGTTCCTGAAGGTAACAATTCTGTGAAGTTCATACGCTGTTCCACGGGCCAATCACTGATGTTATTGTACTGTGCGCTATACTGTGTGAAGTTGATTTCTAACCTAGTTCTGTAATGCCAGGATATGTTCCACCATTCAGCGTTCTGCGGAGCTCCAAAGCCGACAAACGTTCCTGTAGATACGTCAATTAGATAAATCGAGACAAAAGAGATAAATAAAACTAGCAGAATTTTCCTTTTCTCCATAATTAATATTCGATAATCGTATATAATAATAGTCGGGCACGGCCTGGAGTCGGATGTTCTCAAATTTTCTTAATTTAGAAATTTTATATACAGAACTTTCAGAATATACTTTTAGAGGCTACTACAAGCACAAGTCGCCTTAGACCTCTGGGGCGGTAACTCAAGGACTTGTAGCTGGAACAATCAGCTGGTACACTGCATTCAAGATAGCAATTGTGATAGGGCCGTTAAGCGGAGCATTCAAGGCCAAGCATGAGCACCATGAATGGCATTGCGAGCATCACTAGCAAAAATCCTGAAACAATGATCATTAAACAATTATGCTTTTAATATTCCGGTTTCCAAATTCTAAGAAGTGAGAATAATTAACGATTTTTAATATAATTTTTAAGTTCTTTTACTATTTTAGCTTGTTCGCTTTCCCAACCTTCAATTAAGTGTAGCAATTTTACCGGTTCTATTACTTTATACATTATAACCTTTTTGTCTATTTTTTCTATTATGCCTTTTTCTACGAGTTTCTCTAGAAGAGGATAAAGCTGAGTTCTTGTAATTTTGGTTTCCTTAGCTAACTCGCTTACC
>CAYGWD010000008.1:0-38545 GCA_964353745.1 uncultured archaeon | reverse complement strand
TGTGATAAGAATAACCGGCGGAGAGACAACGATAATACCCGAGATAATAGTGGATGTTTATAATGAAATTGAGAAAAGAGATCTGAACGTATATCTGTGGATAGACACAAACCTTTCAACCACCATATACCTTGAAAAAATAGAGAGCGACCTAAAAGATATAGTGCGAAGAAGAAATGTCGGTGTTGTTGGCTGCTTCAAAGGAGTTTCTAAAGAAGATTTTTCAACAATCACTGGAGCAGAACCAAAATTCTACGAAAAACAGTTTGAATCAGCAAGATTATTTTTAGACTGGAAAACTGACTTTTACGTATATCTTCCAGCCTTAATCTATAAAGATGATGTTGAAAACAAGGCTAAAGATTTTATTCAAAGATTGCAGGAGCTCAACAAGAACCTGCCTCTAAGGGTTGAGATGCTTATCATAAAAGATTATCCTGGTGCTGTAATAAACATAAAAGAAAAAGCAAAGCAAGGAAGGCCCATGCCTAAAACAGACCAGAAATTGTTTTTTGACTTGTGGTACAACAAACTTCTTCCAAAGTACTATTCCAAAGATATGTTGAGCAAGTTCTGCTGTGAGATTCCTTTGTGATTTGTATGGATAACGAAAAACTAGTCGAATTTTTTAGAGAGGTAATGAAACTAAAAAAAGTGAAAAGGAGTGGATGGGTAGTAAGTGGGGTAAAAGACGCTGAAAGCGTTTCAGACCATAGCTTCATGACAATTTTGATGGTATTGATTCTTGGCAAAGAAAAGAAAATGGATCTTGACAAGGCACTGAAAATGGCAATACTGCACGACATCGCAGAATGCAGAATAGGAGACATAATAACATGGGAAAGTTTCCACATGACAAAGGATGGAAAAAAAGAAATAGAAGAGGACGCCATGAAAAATCTTTTGTCTATTCTAGGAGATCGTGGAAAGGAATATTTCGGTATATGGAAAGAATATGAAAAAAGAAAAAGTAAAGAAGCAAAATTTGTTAAAGCGATAGACAACCTTGAAATGGTACTGCAAGCTTTAGAATATGAAAAAGAGGAAAAAGACTTGAATAAATACATCAAGACGTTCTTCAAAGGCGAAGATGTGAAACTGATAGTCGACACAGACAAGGACCTGTCAGATTTGGTTAAGTTTATAATATCTTTGAGAAAGAAATGATAATATGAAAATTAAAGCCGTTATATATGATTTAGATGGAACATTAGTCGACAGCCATAAAATACATGTCGATTCTTATTCAATTCCATTAAATAAAAGGAAAATTTATCCAAAGCCAGAAGATATACTCTCAAGTTTTGGAACATTTGATTTTGTTATTTTTAGAAAGTTTTCTCCTAAATCTTCAGAAGAAGAAATTAGACAAATGGCAAGGGAGAGAAAGCAGATTCTGATAGAAGAGGTAAATCAAACGAGAAGGATGCCCTATTCTGATGAGATACTTCAATTCCTGAAAGGCAAAACCAAACTTGCACTTGCCACAGGCACTTTTGGAGAAATGACCTACAAAACATTGGAAATGTTTGATTGGAAGAAATACTTTGATGTTATAGTTGTTGGCGAAGATGTTAAGAAATCGAGACCCGATCCTGAGATTCTGAATACAGCACTAGATAAGCTAAAGACAGATTCTGACAAAGCAGTTTATGTTGGCGACAGCATTTATGATGTTCAATGCGCAAAGAATGCAAATGTGAAAGTAATTGCCTTGGGAAACTTTAAAGAAGCTGATTTTACTGCCAAAAATCTACTTGAAGTTAAAACTATATTAGAAAGATTTTTATGAAAATAATAAAGCGCGGGGCAGAAGCAATAATTTATCTCGATAACAGTCATCTAGTCAAGGAAAGAGTAAAAAAGAACTATAGGCTCGCACAAATAGATGAGAGGTTAAGAAAGTTAAGAACTAGGAAAGAAGCTAGGTTGTTGTCAGAAGCTAAAAGGGCAGGAATAGAGACGCCAAATATGTTCTCTGTTGATGAAAATGAATTTAAAATAACAATGGAGTTCATAGATGGCAAAAGGCTAAAGGAATTTTTGAACGAGACTGACGACGAGAACAGGAAGAAAACAACAGAGATGATTGGTAGGTCAGTTGGTCTATTGCACAAGCATGGCATCGTCCACGGTGATCTAACAACTAGCAATATGATACTAAAGGATGACAAGATTTATTTCATAGATTTTGGACTAGGCGACTTTTCTAAAAGAATAGAGAATCAGGCAGTTGATTTGTCAGTTCTAAAGGAGGCGTTCAAGTCAACCCATTTCAAATATTTAAATATTTTATGGGAAAGTTTTATAAAAGGCTACAAGCAAACTAACAATAACTTTAATAAAGTTTTGTATACCTTAAATGATATAGAAAAAAGAGGAAGGTACGTTAAAAGATGACTGATGAAACTAAAGAAGAGCACAAGCATGAAGAGCATCATGCAGAGCATAAGGTAGAACACAAGCAAGAAGGAATAAAGCTAAACCTAACCAACTGGGGAAAGGACACAAAAGAGGTTCTAGAAAACATAAGCTTCTTCATCATAGTCATATCTGCGATAGCAGTTTCAATCGGCATCGGAATCGGGAGTTTTATCCAAGGGACTGTATTGATAGCCGTGATAGGTTCTTTTTTTGTCATGGCAGGAATAGTTATTTATATCGTATCACAATTTATAGAGGTCCAAAATGGCTAGAATGTATTCGAGAAAAAAGGGCAAGGCCGGAAGCAAGAAACCTTCAGTGCCGGCTAAGTGGGTCGAATACAAGGATAAAGAGGTAGAAAGGCTGGTCGTAAAACTAAGAAAGGATGACTTGCAGTCAGCAGACATAGGTAGGATACTGAGGGATCAATACGGAATACCTTCTGTCAAAACAATAACTGGAAAAACGATAACAAAGATACTAGAAGAGAACGGCCTGTTGCCTGAGATACCCGATGATCTGTTAAATTTGTTAAAGAACGCCGTGTCTATAAGGGATCATTTGGTAAAAAGCAAGAGAGATTATACTTCTAAGCATGGCCTGGAACTTTTAGAGAGCAAGATAAGAAGACTGATAAAATACTATGTAAAAACAAAGAGACTGCCTAAAGACTTTAAATACGAACCTGAAAGGGCAAAGCTTTTGATAGAGACGACAAAATAATAGTATAAATTTTTATAGGAACGACTATTCTATGAAGAAATAGCAAAATATAATGAGCAACACCCAGATTTTTATTAGTTAGATACAATAATATTTCTGATGAAGCATCTTATTGATTTGATAAACAAGGCGATTGAAAAGATAAATTCTACTCATAGCCTAATACAGATAGTCTCTGATCTCGATTGCGACGGCATAGCAGCAGCATCAATAATTGCCTCAACACTTATTCATATCGACAAGAGTTTTCAAATAACTTTTGTCAATAGAATTAGCGAAGAATTGATAACGAAATTAAAAGAAAGGAATCCTGAATTGGCTATATTCACTGACATGGGTTCTGGCTACCTTGACTTTATAAACGAATTAAAGTTTGACGTGATAGTTCTTGACCATCACCAGATAGAAGGCTCGCCTGCCGATAATGTCATCCACATAAATCCTGAAGAGGCCGACCTTAAACTGTCAGGTTCTGGCATAACCTATTTGCTATCAAAGGAGATGATCAAAAACAATTCCTTGGCCCCTTTGGCAATAGTCGGAACGGTAGGCGATGTATCCTATTCTACTAACTCAAAGCTGTTTGAAACACCATTGATAGAGGCTGAAATAGGGCTAAATTTGTTTGGAAGATTCTCAAGACCCCTGTACAAAGCCCTGGAATTTTCTGACATTCCTGAAATAAACGAGGAGTCAAAGGCAATACAATTCTTATCAGAAATAGGAATCAATCCCCAGAAAAATGGCGGATGGAGAACCCTGAACGATTTGGACGCTGATGAAAAAAGAAAACTTACAGATGCCATAGTCAAGGAAAGTTTAAAGCATGAAAAATACAGCAAGAAAATGATATTCAGCGATGTTCTAACCTTGAAAAACTTTCCTGAAGAACTGAAAGATGCCAAAGAGTTCGCGACCATTTTGAATGCCTGCAGCAATATGAACGAGCCTTCAACAGGCTTGGCCCTATGCTTGGGTAATGAAAAGGCCCTGGGAACTGCCCGGAATTTGTCAAAGGCCTATAGAAAGATAATAGGAAATTATATGAGATGGATAGAGAACAATCCTGAGAGCATAAAGCAGGCAGAGCATGCCAACTACATATTAGGCAAGGACGTTATAAACGAGAACTTCATTGGAACTATCGTATCAATGCTATTCAAACCTGTTGAAAAAACATTGATCGGCTTTGGCAACTCCAAGGACGGAATAAAGGTTTCAGGAAGATCCAAGAACGTTAACATAAGGGAGATGATGGTAGAAGCTGCCAAATCTTGCGGTGGCAGAGGCGGAGGTCATGAACAAGCAGCAGGAGCCATGATACCCTCTGATACTCAGGAAAAGTTCATTGAATTATGCGAAAATCTTCTAAAAGAAAAACTTATAAAGATATAGAGCGTATTTAATTTCTATGGTTTCAAAGCTTAAAGGCAAAGAATGGTATCAAATTGTGGCTCCAAGCTTTTTTGGAGATTTTGTCATAGGCGAAACTATGGCCATGGACCCGAAACAACTGAAAGGAAGAGTCATAGAGACGAGTTTAACAGACATAACAGGCGATCCTAACAAGTATTATTTGAAGTTCTACTTCAAGATAGAAGACGTTAATGACAAGAAGGCAATAACAAGGTTCTTTGGACACGACTGCACAAAAGACTTTTTGGCAAGAATAGTCAGGAGAAGATCAAATAGGATTGACATCAACAATGTTGTGAACCTAAAGGATAACAAGATGAGGATAAAATCAATAGCTATTTCTAACAGGTTGGTCAGCAAAGAGATCGATACCAAGATAAGAAAATGCATAAGCGATTTCATAGAAGAAAATGTTAGCAAAATGAAAACAGAGGAGTTCATCAGAGAAGTCATTGATGGCATACTGCAACAAAAGATAAGAAAGGTCGTGAGCAAGATCTATCCTTTAAAACATTTTGAATTCAGGAAAACAGAAGTATTATAGTAATTTTCTTGAGCGTTACACTTTCAAAGCATTGGAAATCGTAAATCCGGAACCATAACGACTATGAAGAGTACGGTTTGTTTGTTCAGAAATAGATATTTTTATAAGTTTATAAAATTTTTGTAAATTCAGATAAGTTGTTTTTCTAAATTATCTAAATCAAATTTAGCACTATATCTTTCCCATCCGCTTATAAATTCATGCCCTCTTTGTTCAAGAAAATATATTTTTTTTACATGACCGTTGTACCTTTCACTTCTTCCTGGTTCTCTGGAACCAACATATTTCTCATTCTCTAAAACACTTAAATACCTTTTTAGTACATCAGTGTTAATATTAGCTTTTCTACGAATCTTACAAACATTTAATCCATTTTGATTCTTAAGTGATTTTAATATATCTATACATGTTTTAAAATTATCTCTACGTATTTTAAGATTATTTCCATGCATTTTATCAACTATTTTAAAGCTAATTCTAATTTTTCAGAAAATTCTTTATATTGCTTCCAACCATTAACAAAATTCAAACCTCTATCACTAAGAGTATAATTTGGTCTATTTTTTTGCTTCGTTTTTTCTACGTCTCCTCTCTTTTCGGCTATATCTAAAATTACTTTAGCAACTGAACAATTAATGTTTGTTGCATACATAATTTTAGTTATTCCTTTTCTTTCACTACCTGAATTTTCTGCATTATTTGCAAGAGAATTTAAAATAGTCATATACATCTCTAGTTTAGATCTTCTCATAAAATCACCTAAAAATAAAAAGAAACTTAAAGATTTAAACTTGAATTTATGTGCCACTTTTATATGTTTAGAGAAGGAAACCTTTATGGGACAAAAAAACCAAGGAAGCATTGTTCGTTCAACTCGATGCAAATCGTAAAATTAGACATTCAAGAAATTATTCCTCTTCTTCCGTCTGAAGAATGGCCGTAGATATCCAGAACATTCCACCCAACATTATAAGTATGAAAGCTAGTGAATAGGCCATTACTATAGAGACTGTGGTTGAGCCTACAACAGGTTCAACAGAACCGGCTATCAAGGCCCCGAAGAATATGCATGTCGTCCCTATTAGCCAAAAAATTATAGTCCTTATATCTGCCATGATTATGAGTTTTTTTCTTACGTATTTAAATGTTACGGTATCAAAACCGACTGTTTTTAAATAGTTTGGAATTTTAATCTATTTTTGCAGGGGATTAGATCGGGGAGCTACCGGTTCTCTGTTGGCGCAAATCCGGTTCATGGCGCGATTGAAGCTTGAGGGCGATGTTAAAGATTTATGAGGTCCTGTTAACCAACTGAGAAGCTTCGTCCTCTGGAACTAAAATTATGATGAAACGATTGAGACGGGGAACCGAGCAAATCTAAGTCATATTTTTGGTGTTCAGAGGGTCACGAAGTGGAGAAGGTTAGTAGGATTAACTTCGTAAGTTTTTAGCACCCACCAGGAGCGTATCCTCTGCACTTTTTTAAAGAAAGCTTTAAATTTTTTGAAAATGAAAGTAGATTCCATGCCAAGATATCAATACCAGAAATCTAACAGAAACATTTTCATAGCCTTAATCCTGCTCGGCATTCTGGTAGGGATATGGATTGGTTATTACGTCTCTTACCAAACTTATCAGCCCACGGAAAAAGTGGTGACAAAGTACATCTATGAACCGTCAAACACTTCTTTTTCTCAAGCCGAGATAGGTCTGGCTGCGGTTGATCAGAACGGCAATGGTGTGATAACATCGTTGATAGTTCAGGTAAAAACTGGCGATGGAAAGACACTAACAAACATTGAAAAACTGTTGTTCTGGGTTGACACGCAACAATCGATACAGACAGCAAAACAGGTGGCAGAGGATGTAACTAAGATAGATGTTGACAAGTATGACATAATCTATACCGTTGAAAGTAACTCCATTTTAGTCGGCGGCCCCTCTGCAGGCGCCGCGTTGACAGTCGCGACAATAGCAGCTCTACAAAACAAGAAAATAAAGAGCGATGTCCTGATGACAGGAACAATAAATCCTGATGGAACAATAGGAGAGGTCGGAGGCATCCTAGAAAAGGCAAAGGCCGCCAAATATCTCGGAGCAAAATTATTCCTTGTCCCTAAAGGTCAGGGAACTCAGACAAACCTAAAACCAGACGAGAATTGCGTACAGAGAGCCGGTTTCATATTCTGTACGACCAGATACACAGAGACCACTGTTAACATAGGAAAGGACGCAGGCATAGCTGTAGTAGAAGTTGGAAATGTAACAGAAGCGATGAGATACCTTATTTCTTAGTTCTACTCTTGTGTTTCTTCTTAGGCACTTTTCTTTTCTTTAAAATTCCTGCTCTTTCCAATACCTTTTTAGGATCATTGTAATATTCCGAGAACATTGATACAACGTCCTTGAAATAGGTTATCTTTTTCTTCTGCATCCAGTCTAATATTGCTTTTCTCTTTTCTATTTCTTTTTTAAGTTCATTTATGTTCTGGCCCTTTATTCTTGACAATTCCTGCAAGAACCAAGAATCGCCCGCAAACTTTCCAAAATCATCCTTGTCAGCCAACCAATAATAATACCTAACTTCCCTTGCCTTGCCCGTTTCAGCATCGACTGATTGTATCTCGTCAATTTCTTTCACTCTTCTTGCTGACTCTCCCTTTTCCCTTGCGTGAGTCATTATTATAACCAAATCCAGAGTATCGACCAGAGAAGGTGACAAATTTATTGGTGGCGTTTCTAACCTGTATATAACGTCCTCGACTCTTCCCGCGTGCATTGTTCCCATTGCTGGAATTCCTGAGGCCATACCCTGGAACATCACGTAAGCTTCCTTGCCTCTTATCTCTCCCACTATCACGTAATCTGGCGTTTGTCTGAATGACGCTCTTAACAAATCGAACATCGAGACTTCGCCGACGCCTTTCATGAAACTCAGTCTAGTGACAGTAGGTACCCAGTTCTCGTGCGTTAAATTTAGCTCGCGCGTGTCTTCGATCGAGACTACTTTAGCTGTTGGCGGAATGAACATTGATAAGACGTTTAATATGGTTGTCTTTCCTGTTCCTGCGCCTCCTGCTATTAGAACAGAAGCACCGTTCTCAACAGCCAGCCACAAATAGGCTAGCAGTTCGCTACTAACAGTCTTTCTATTAATCAGATCAATAGGTGATAATGGTATTTGCGAAAACTTTCTTATTGTGAAACAAGGACCTCTTGTTGTAACATCTTTAGCAAAAGATGCCTGAACCCTAGAGCCGTCTGGCAAGCTACCATCCAAGAGAGGCTCTGCGTAAGAAATAAATCTACCGGTTCTTTCAGCAATCTTTACCACGAATTCTGATAATTGTTTTATGTCAGGATAGACAACGTTAGTCTTGATAGAACCATATCTCCTATGGACGACATAAATAGGTATTCCCACACCATCGCAGGATATGTCTTCGACATAAGGGTCCTGGAGAATAGGTTCTATCTCATTCAAACCAACAAAGTCCCTAAAAATATAATACATTATCTTCAGATAGGACCTATTTGACAAATTTATCTGGTATTCTTCCAAAATCTTTTTAACATTGCCTTCCAAATAGCCTATTGCCTCGCCCTTGTTCTTGATTGCGGAAAGCTCTATGTCTAGAACCTCTAGCAAGCCGTTGACTATCTTATCCTTTATTTGTTTCTCGCTATCAGTTAATTCCGGTTCGCTGACTTTGTATATCATCTCGTTCTTCTCACTGTCCCAGCTGATGTTTACACCAGCAAAGGGAGGTATCAGGGCGTATCTGACCTTTATGTTCTTCACTTCTGGCAATGGCTGGGCCTTCCTCTTGAATATTTTGAACTGAGGCAGCTCTGTTTTTCTCTTAGAAGTTTTTTGTTTCCTCGCGTTCTTTTTAATCGTTGCCATGAAAATCTATAGGGTAAAATAGTAATTAAAGATTATTATGTTAGCCACCGTTCATTTCTGTTTGGATTTCTGCTTGAGATAAGGATTTGTTCCATATCCTCACTTCATCTATTATACCATTAAATTCTTTATCGAAATCACCGTTATTTCCAACGCATAAACCATTAGTAGTGGCTCTTATTGGACCTAGAGACGAAGGATGAAAAGTTGTGGAATTGAAGATTCCATTAACATAGAAAGTCGAATGCGTACCGTTGTAAGTAACTGCCACAAACTGCCATTTGTCTAGTTGTATAGAATTGGTATAGGAATATGATTGATCACTAAAACCGCTAGAATTCCAATAGAAAAAACTAAGCCTATTATAAGTACCGTCCTTAGCTAAGAAAAACAAATAAGCACCGCTTTTATCCACTATTCTACCATAATCTCCACCTTCAATTCCATCCCAGTTATACGGATATATCCAAGCAGCTATTGTTATGTTGCTTACATCCAAGCTATTAGAATCAGAAACATTAACCAAATCATCTAATCCATCAAAGCTTAATGCAGAACTCATGTTTCCTTTAACCCATATATGAGTATCGTTAACATATCTTGCATTGCTTGGCTCCTCAAAGCTCCAAACAGCTACAGGTCTTTTTATTGGTAAGGGGCTGTTCATTTCTGCTTGGATCTCTGCTTGGGATAAAGAACGATTATAAATTCTTGCCTCATCTATGGTGCCGTTGAAATCATAGCCAGACAAATCGTCGTCAAGACCTAATATTATCGGGTTGCCATTATTCGGTGTATTGTCACTCTTAGCTATAGAGCCATTGTAAATACCATTTAAATATATGGACAGGCGGGAATGATTATAAACGCACGCAATATGATACCATTGATTCAATTGCAGAGTGTTGGAACCTCCAGTAACAGTCTGCCAACTACCTCCGTAATGCCCGCACACAGGTGCTTTATTAGCATTGTCTATGTGAATCTGATAAACTCCATTCTTGTGAATAACTCTCTGATAAGACCCCTGGAAATTGTCTAGTTTTATCCATGCTTCCAGGGTAAAATTATTCATGCCTGTACCGTCTAGACTGCTACTATCGGGGATGGAAGCGTACTGATTATTGCCATTGAAATTTAGAGCATTGTCGAAGTACCCAGCAACTCTTGATGGACATACACCAGAACCAGGATTGCATGCACCATTTCCTAAACTACCGTCGTTGAAGGTTTCCCCGTAGAAAGTTCCATCGTTTCCATATCCAGAAAAGTCAAACACTTTGGTTCCATTTGCTTCATCGAATTTCAAGCACATTACATCATCTTCACAAGAGAATGCGCCTGTAGTTGTATAAGTGAATGGACTTGAACAAGACGTCCCATTCCAATTGTTGTCTGAATCATTGGCATATACGCACCACTGAACATTGGTTCCAATAGTCGAGTTCAAGGTCTTGGTGACGTTGGACCAACTGTTAAACGGACCGATATAAGAAGAAGAGACGACAACATCATCAAAATAACATTCAGTATCCGAACTTTGTCCACCTGAACCAGTATTTTGTCCAAAATCGACTTTTCGACAATTCCAAGGGTTGCCTATACCAGTAGCCGTTATGTCTTCTACTCCATCAAGATAAAATCTAGCTTCGCCAGCGCTAGAGTCATGCTTCATTTTAAATTCAATACTATGCCAAGTTCCTGTTGTAACCTGGCTGCCTAACGCATAAGTCCATAACCCTGAAATGTTATACCATCCTAACCGCCACTTGTATGTTCCACCGTCATTGTAGATTTGCAGTTTGCTTGATCGTGTTCCGAATTCGTTCACGATACCAATGTAGTCCCTGCCGTAACCACTCATGATATCCACAGTTATAGGGTACAAGTACATACGCGCATAAATTGTGCCGTAGTTCGTGCCCAAGTTTTTTTCAGTATAAGAATTTTCATAAGCAGCTTGAATGCTGTGCACTCCATAAATACCCGAATGCTTTGCTACTCCAATAACTTCTAAAGTGCTACTGCTATCAACCGAGGTTCCTGTCCATGCGCTGAAGCCTTTGCTCTCGAACCCGTCGATAAATTTCGCGTTTCCTGTCTGGTTTTCGAAATCTATCCATGTATCATTCGTCCAAGTTCCTGTGTTGTCGGTTCTGAATATAAAGCCTGATAATCCAAAATCGTCTGTCCAGTTCAGGCTGAACAGAGCAGGCTTGCCAGCAACAATATTGTTAGTAGAATTACTAAACCATAAAGGTGGAGTTGTATAAAACATTTGAACTTTTATATCATGCTCCTGGTTTTGAGGAAGATAAACGACAAAGCTTATTTCTCCATTAGAATTTGATTTAGAATATTGGGAAATAGCTGAATTGTCATAAACAGCATAAAGATTGTTTGCTAATAGTCCGCTTATGCTGTATCTTGCTGTTATTGTTGAACTTGAATTGTCCCTCCACCTCATGAAAGTTTGGTTCCAATTTAATAATTTTCTAGTTAATGTTGCTGTTGCAGAAATGTTTGTTTTGAGCCAGATGTTACCATTAGTCTCATTGTTGTAGTTAAACCAAGAGCCTGCATCAAGTTGAATTGTTCTTGCAGCTGTGAAGTTTGTGTTAGTGAAGTTGGCTGTCCCACCGCTAAATCCGTAATCAACTAAATTGCCGTGAGCTGAACCGCCTTTAATATTATTTGAAACAGCAGCATATATCCAATATCCAATACTGCAGTTAGTAAAAATGTTATTAGTTAGGATATCATTACCGCCACCGTAAATCATAATTCCGGCAGTACCTCCATAGCAGTTAACAGTATTATTTGATATTGTGCTACCATGAGCAAAGTGGTCATAAATGCCATTATATGCTGCTCCATTTATTGTGTTATTGTTTATATTAACATTTGAGCTAAGTTCATTTTCAATTTGAATTGCACGCTGTGTGAAATTGATGGTCAAGTTGTATAATGTCAAGTTTGCAATTGTACCGAAATATAATCCGTCAGTAGGAGAAGAATCTCTTATTGTAATGTTCTTACATCCAATGAATCCCATGAGACCATAGCTACTGCCATTTGTGTAGACTGTGTTGTTCACGCATGGTCTGGCTGTTCCATCCACGAAAAGTATAGGCAATCCATTGATATTGTTACTTTCAGATATGTTGTTTTTTGACTCCCATACAAAGTAAATTGCCTGCTGCATTGATGAATATGTATGATAGGTGAAAATATTATTATTAACGAATGTATTATTGGAACCTGAAATATCAATACCATGTTGGCTGTATTTGATTGTATTATTGATTAATATGTTATTTGAGTCAATAGCAATACCTCGGTCTGGATTATTACTGAATGTATTGTTTATTATGATGTTATTTTTACTAGCAACTAAACCGTAATACCAAACAGCTGCACTTATGTTGTTTTTGATTATGTTGGCATTGTTCGAGTTAGAATCGAAATTAACATTAGCGTAATAGTTGCCTGAAATCGAGTTATTATATAATGTGTCGTAACTTGAATTTGAGGCATAGAATCCGTAACGCCAGTTGGTTATGTTACAGTTCTTTATGGTAGTATTATAGGCAGATGAGAAAACACCATAAAGATATGACGAACTTCTTCCACGTATAAAGTTGTTCACACAGTCTATGGTAGAGTTCTGAGCTGAAGAAGAAAAATTAATGGCTGTTGAATTTGATAATCTGCTCACATTCGAGATTAGGCAATAGTATGCATTGCTTTGAGTTATTAAATAACTTGAATTGTATAAATAATAATCACAAATTTCTACTACTTTAATTTCATGTTCTTCATTCGCAGGCAAGTTGATTGAGAAGCTTAAAATACCTGACATATCTGTCTTAATGGGTGAATTAACAAGTTCAAATGAATTGTTATAGACTGAATAAGGAGCGCCTGGTACCAAACCTGTCACATTATATCTTGCTGTAATTGAACCTGAAATGTTAGAGAATGTGTCTTTCCACTGCATCAGTTTATCATTCCAATTTATCAACTTTCTTGTCAATTGCGCTTGAGCAGAAACATTTGTCTTAAGCCAAATATTATCTGCTGTGTAAGTTGCATAAATACTTATTTCACTATCTGCATAGTTCGTAGTTCCGAAGGGATTTGATGAACCATCGTCATAATTATCAGTATTAAAATCTTGAATTGCCGCTTGATTGGTTGTACCAATATCATACTTAAACCGTGCATTCCATTTATGATGGATGGTCAGCCAGTAATAACCTGGTGAAAGATAAACCGGCACACCAAAAGTGAAATTATACCAATCGAAACTCTGTCCTACCGTTATTTCTGAGCTGCTTCCTATAAGATTGTTTGGAACACCATTATTATCGCCATAGATGAGAGCTTTTGTAAGACTATCGTCGCCCCACATATAAACTGTTATATTACTTATATGAGCAGCTTGAGTTAGTTGGAAACGAGAGGCTGTTTTGCTATGAGATGATTGGCTGAATTCGTTCCCACCAACAGCTGTTTTTCCGAGTTTTGATAATGATTCAGTAGCATTTTTATAGTTAAACCAACTTGTTGTATCATAAAAGTAAATTGTTCTATAATCGGTAAAGTTTGTGTTGATGAAATTATTGTTTATCCCTAAGCTGGCCAAGTAGTAATCGTTGTTGATATTGCCGTTTATTGAGCAATTCGTTACGGCGTTGTTAGAAGACGATGTAACGACTATGCCAATACCATTAGAGTAAGAATTTACATTTGTTATTACGTTGTTGGATGACGAGGAAATTTTTATACCGTTATCGAAACTGTTTATGTTACAGTTATTTATGGTGTTGTTATTGGCCCCTGTCAAAAAGATTCCAACAGTGCTGGCAGCACCATTACCGCCAATATTATACCACTGGCAATCTAGAGTAGAATTCTTAACATTGCTAGCAAATGTGATTGCCGTTTGGCTTGGCGCATACAAATTATAAAGAAGGCAGTAACGGGTGTTGTTCTTGTTTATTGCGTAAGGTAGTAACGTAATGAACTCGTCGCAATTCTTCATGAAATCAAGGCATTTTCTATTAAAACCGTATCTAAAAACAGTGCCTGCTGAGTTCATGACCCAGAAATATGTTCCGTTAAAAGCCAAGCCACGACCAGTTAATGTGGTGGGAGCTATGTCAAAGTACCAGTTGTCATAAGTTCCGTTGTTTTTGTATCTAAAAACTCCTCTTCCATTGGATGAAGAATAATTCTCTGTGAGAATCCAAATGTTGCCGCTGGAAGAAACAATGTCCCCATAATAGACGCCTGACAAACTGTTTAAGACAAAGCTACTGACGTAACCTCCTGTTATGTTGTATTTGTAAACCGTTGTGTTACCTAGAACCCAAAAGCTTTCCCCATCGAAATCAACAGCGTAAGGCTCTACAACATCTGGCATATCAAAATAGAAATTGTCATATCCGTTATCTGATGTTCTGTATCTGTAAACCCTTTTTTCAGAGCTGTTATAATTTAAAAGCCATAGATATGTTCCGTTTGAAGAAACATCCATCAAGCGATTTAGACCTGAATTAAAACTGCTAACGTAACCTCCTGTTTTGTTGTATTTGTAGACAGTACCGCCAGCGGTTGATACCCAAAAGTTTGAATTATCAAAAGACAGGCCTGTGTTCCCTTGGGTGCTAAAACTCGTTCCATCATAGTTATAAGATTTGTTTACTGTAAATTCAAGCGAAGTGTTTGACAAAAGGGTTATGTTTGTTTTGTTTTCGCAAACCTGAGAAACTTTCATGGTAAAGTTACCCGGACCATAATTGTTCTGGTTGAATATTATTTTAGAATCTTCAGTATAATATGTTCCAGTTGGACCTCCACTCACAGAAGATAACCAAACTGACTGATTATTAATATCGGTAATGTTTATGTAAGTTGGTTGAGATGTAGGTATGACGATGTTATTAGAGTCTTTTATTATGATGGGAAAATAACGAGTAACATTAACATTCGCTGTAAACAATCCAATAAAAGCAGTTGTGAATGTTACATTTCCAAAAATAGTTATGTTACCACCTCCTGTAGGATTATTGTATGATGATGGAAAACTCATTCTTTTTTCAACTGTAGTGTTTGAAAAATTTAGTATTATAGTATCTATACTACCAGCAATATACTGGCTGCCAATAACCCAACCATCACTACCACTACCAGTTAATCTTGAATTTATGAACGTGTCCTTAGAACTTTCAGAAAAATACATATTACCGTATATTTCAGAGTTAATTAAAGTATTTGTAGGATTTGAAGTAGTACTGAGTGGTGTGGTGAAACCGGCAAAGATGCTATTTATGATTGTATTGTTTGAGTTGTCGTTGGCATTAAAACCTGGATAACCTGGTTGAAGATTTGCTCCTGTCAACTCAAAATTAGAACCTTCTGCCTTGAAATGATCGTTAAATATAGTTCCAAAATTAGCGACTGTTAAGTTATGGTTAAAATCAGAGTCTATTGTAAAGGGATAAAAATAAGAGTTGGTCACTGTGGTGTTGCTTTGGTCAGAAATTTCTAAGGAAACATAACTAAAACTGACATTGGTGAAATTCACTGTAAAGTTAGAATTATCTGCCTTGAAATAATTTGTAATAGGGCTACCAGATGGCTGACCATTAAAATTGGATATAGAAAGCCTTTGAGGAATGTTTGACTTTATGCCAGACCAACTTATATAAGAACTTATTGCAGTAACATTTGTCTGGTCTCTAATAGTTAGGCCGTCATTAAAATAAGAATTTAACAAATATATTTTAGAATTGTCTCTAAATTCCACCGAGCTGCCGCCTACTTCTGTTGATCTTGTGAAATTCAGATAACCGCCATTTAAAATGCGCATCAATTTACTAGAACCAGCGAAGGTCGCAATACACTTATCCATAAGAAGGCTTGAATTATCACTTACGAACAAATAACTATAGTACCCACTGAGTCTTAAATTACAGTTATAAAGAGACAGACTACCGTTACCTATGACGTATACGCTAGTTGCAGGGATGATTGTGTTGTAGGAACATATGCAAGATATGTTCTTAGAGACATACCAATCGCTGACCAAGACTGGTTCGCCTCCTACGCACTCCCAGTATGGAACGTCTACCAGGTAGGGCGGTGATTCTGCATAGTCTGCTGTGATGTATAAGCTATGCCTGCCTCCAGTAATCGGCATGTCATAAAAATCTATGGATTGAGAAGGTTCAAGATTTCCTATATTGAGTTTGTTTATGAAATTACTGTCAATGAAAAATCTAAAGTCTGACAAAGCTACTTTGCCGCAGTTTTTAATGGTGAAAAGGCCAAACAAACCATTGACATTTTCTATGCTCAAACATCCTCTGGACCTCATGTAAGACTCGTTAAAACCTAGCCAAGGAAAAATGTTGATGATAAACTTGGGCAGCCATATTACCGCTAATAAGGTCACTGATATGGCTATGAGGAGAATCAGAATTGCCGAAACTATAGGCGAAAGACCTTTTTTCATATTATAATTTAAACCTTGCTACTTAAAATTAATAAACATGCTAAATAGAGAAACTTTGAATAGATTAAAGAAAGCTGGATATAAGATTGTAGGCAATCATAGCGCTGTAAAGCTTTGCCTATGGACTAGAAAATCCATTAAAACTGGTGAAAAGGAATTCTGTTACAAGGAAAAGTTCTATAAAGACATCGGCATAAAGTCTCATGGATGCCTGCAAATGACGCCAGCACTTCCATTCTGCACGCTGAGATGCGCTTTTTGCTGGCGCGACACAACCATCACATATCCGAAATGGACAGGAGACGCAGACGAACCTGAAGAAATTTTTGAAAAAGCAATAAAAGCTCAGAGAGAATTGTTGACAGGTTTAGGTGGAGTTCCTCATTCTGAAAAGCATTTGAAAGAAGCAATGGACCCTTCTAATGCTGCAATATCTTTGGCAGGAGAACCAACTTTCTATGAGAAGTTATCTCAATTAATAGATGTGTTTCATAAAAACAAGATTAAAACATTTCTTGTTACCAACGGTACTCTACCTGAAAGACTAGAAAAATTAGAAACACTACCTACCCAACTTTATGTTTCCTTATGCAGCAACAGCAAGGAAATGATGGAAAAGGTTCAAAAACCATTGATTCCTGATGCGTGGGAAAGACTAAACAAAACTTTAGAAATGTTTCCAGATTTGAAAACTAGAAGAGTTGTAAGATTAACCATGGTCAAAAACTTTAACATGCTTGAACCTGAAAAATATGCAAAACTTATTGACAAGGCTTCGCCTGATTTCGTAGAAATAAAAGCTGGCATGGCTGTTGGATTTGCACGGTTGCAGAACAGGATAAGATATGAGGATATGGCTTCCCATGATGAAATAAAGGATTTTGCTGAAAAAATTGCTAATTCTATTGGTTATAAAATAACTGATGAGAAAAGAGATAGCAGAGTTGTTCTGCTGACTAGGTGCTAACTGTTATATTATTTTCTTTGCTTGCAGGTAAATTAATTGTGAAATTAATTTGACCATTGGGACCTGAAGGGAATGGTGAACCAGGAATAGCAACAGAATTGTTATAGACTTTATAATTAGTGCTTGTTAAAAGACCTGTGATGTTGTATCTTGCCGCTATTGTTGTGTCAACAGTGTCGTTCCACCTCATCAACGCCTGAGACCAACTAACAAGTTTCCTAGTTATTGTTGATTGAGCAGAAACATTTATTTTTAGCCAAATATTATTAACAGTAGTGTTGCGATAATTAAACCAAGAAGATGAATCATAAAAGTAAATTGTTCTTGCAGCTGTGAAATTAGTATTAATTATGTTGTTAGTTGTTCCAGCTGAATATAAGTAGTAATCATTTATATTGTTTAAAATTGAAACCCCTGTTATATTATTGTTAGAACATGTACCTAAAAGCAAACCATAATTGTTTTCACTAGATATACCACCAGTTAAAACATTAGAATTAGAGGTGATATAAAAGCCATAATCACCATTTCTTTTGGCTGTATTGTTAGTTAGGATATTATTGTTAGAACGTATAGTGAAACCAATAACGGTATTATCATTAGCAATATTATTTATTAATATGTTATTATTTGAACCTGGAGATAATACGATACCTTCATCTTCATTCATATTAACTGTGTTATTAGTTAGATTATTACTGAGAGAATTAGAATAAAGCCAGATACCATCATCATAATTTTCATTAGCAATATTATTTATTAGAATGTTATTTGAGCTGGATTCAAGATATAAACCATAGGAATTTTTATTGGCAGTGATATTTATCAAAGTGTTGTTAGAGCTTGAAGTGAAACCGATGCCATAGTTGGCGTTGTTATTAGAGATGCTGTTAGATATGGTGTTGTTGTTTGGACCATTGTAGAGATAAATTCCATTCTCAAAATCAGTAATATTACAATTTTTTATAATGTTGTTACTTGTTGTAATTCCAGTTAAATAAACTCCATATCCGACATTATTACCGTCAATGTTATAACCTTGACAGTCTAAGGTGGAGTTCTGAACACCTGAAGAAAAGTTTATTGCATTTTGACTGCCTATATACAAATCAGAAACAAGACAGTAGACTGTGTTGTTTTTATTTATGGTATAAGGTATGGTTGATATATAATTATCACAGTTAGCTGAAGTTGTAATCAAACTGAACGGGTTAACGCAAGAAGTCGAGTTCCAATTGTTAGACGTGTCGTTAGCGTAGACGCACCATTGGACATTAGAACCGACAGTCGAGTTCAAGGTCTTGGTGACGTTGGACCATCCCATATTTTCTGGATTGATGTAGGAAGTGGAAGCAACAACATCGTCAACGTAAAGGTTCATCGCCGGTTCAGCACCATACGACGAGTCTAAAAGAATACACGCTGTGCCAATGTTCCCTCTTGCGCTGTTATCAACATTTGTTTGATTAACTTTTAGAACACCATTCACCCAAAGTTGAAACTGACCAGAAGTTCCGACTGTTGAATGCATTTCAACTTGATACCAAGTGTTGGCTGTTGGTTTGCTTGGGGTCGGCTCCAAATAGTTTTGAGATCCGGTTCCGCCACCATAAATTGAGCGTACACCCCAATAAAGATTACCGCCTTGAAGTTGTACAATGGGTTTAGCAATCAATGCCCAACTAGGTACGTCTGAATTGCTATGTGCGAATCCAGCTCCAAGAACCACTGGAGAAGAGCCAGTAGGCATTGCAGACAAGCGTATGTATGAACTGATATAATAGTCTGTACCAGGTGTTATGGCTTTGTAAGCAACAGCAGCATCGGTTGATATTGAAGTAAAATTAGAAGCATATATTCCGCTATAAGTTAAAGAATTTTGCACTGCAAGGGTTCCACCGGAATAAGCAGTTCCATCCCATGCATTTAAATTTCCACTCTCGAACCCATCCGCAAAAAGAGCATTAGACGGTGTGTAATTTACATAAATATCAGCTTTATTGGTGTTTGATAAGAGCGTAGGCACATAGGGTTTTGGCCAAGCTCCGTATGTCGCACTTTGACTGTAGGTGTTTTCTCCAACTATATAAGTGGCGCTAAGGTCAGTTCCACCATTTGACCAGCAAACTAGATGATAAAGTTGGTTTGCATATAATAATTTCTGGTTAGAGATGTTGAAGTTGAAAACCACCCATGCCATGCTGCCTGTATTAACAGATTTTTCTTGAGTCTCGGCTACAAAATTATTTGAGTTATCATATATGGCGCACTTCACATTTCTTGCTAAGCCATAAGTGTTTATTCTTGCTGTTATGCTTTTTGATATTCCATTCTCTGCTATCGTGTAATTCTTTCCCATTATGGCATTGCCGATAGTAAAGCTTGAAGTACCGTTGTTATTGTTCCCAAAAGTCTTTGTTATATTAAAATATGTAAAAATGTCATTAACCCATGTTCCTGTATTGTTCGTTGAGAAAATATATCCGCTCAGTCCAACATCATCTGTCCAGTACAAACTGAACAGAGTTGGATTACCAGCAATCGTAGAGTTAGTCGAATTCTGGAAATATAGTGGTGCTGCATTGCCAGAGGTCGTAGTGAAACTGAACGGATTAATGCACGAACTATAATTCCAATTGTTAGAAGTGTCGTTAGCGTAGACGCACCATCTTATCGTACAATCAACAGTTGAATTAACTACTTTAGTGACATTAGACCATCCTGTGTCTGGGCCGATGTAAGATTTAGAGACAACAACACGGTCCTCTATTACATTCGGACCTGTAAAAGTTCCTGTGTAAGAGCTTACACCATTTCTGACTGTATCGCAGTTGCCATAGTTGTCCGTGTCCACCCCAGTTACACTTGCCACTTCAACGCCGTCAACGTATAAATACACTTCGCCGTCAGTCGCAGTTGTATTCTTTTTCCAGTATAATTCAATATTATACCAAGTGTTGGTGTTAATAGTAGCTACATTGCTATTTACCTCTGTCCAAGTTGAGCCATTACGATAATTTAAGCTCCATCTAAGCCCACTATAGTAAGCAATGGCAGCTTGCCAAATAACGTTTCCACCTGCATAACCCCTCGAAATGTCATACTTCTCGTTTGCAGCATTAGGCAATTCGTCAGTGCGGAAATAAACTCTGTAATAAATAACAGATTGTGAAGAAGTTAATGTTTTATTACAATATTCATACGCTCCTTGTGGATTAAATAGGGCGGAATAAGTGCCATGATAAGGATTAGTGCTCGTCACTTGAGGTGTACCGCTTGTGTTCCACTTGCTGAAATCGCCGCTCTCAAAACTATCATAGAATATCGCATTCCCAGTCTGGTTCTCAAAATCTTTCCATGTGTCATTTACTAAAGAACCTGTGCAATTATCAAAGGAGAATATGTATCCTGATAGACCGGTGCTGTCCTGCCAATAAAGTTTATGCATGATAGGTGTTCCAGCCAAGGTTGAATTCGTCGAGTTGAAGAAATACACAGGCGGTGTCACGCCTACCAGTGATGTATTGACTAATATTTCTGTGTTCCCATTCAGATTAATCGTAAAATTCAGAGCTCCGTTGCTATCAGTAGTCAGTGTGTATGGATTTGTTTGTAGTCCTACCGACGTGTTGTAAACCTTATACAATTGAATTGGCAACAGGCCTGTTATGTTGTATCTTGCTGTGACGGCCGTATTGGGAGTGTCGTTCCATTTAATTAACGTTTGATTCCAATTAATCAGTTTTCTGGTTAGTGTTGTTGACGAAGGTGCTGACGTCTTTAGCCATAATTCTCCTGTTGAATAATTATTGTAATTAAACCATTGATTTGATAACCTAAATCTGATATTTCTCGTGGATGTAAAGTTAGTATTTCTAAAATAATTTTTTGAACCTGTATTATTAAGATAATAATCATAAGAACCAGCATATGCTATAGAACCACCTGTTATGTTATTACCATCTGAAGAATCTCTAATATATATGCCTGAATAATCGTTATTTTCTACAATATTGTTAATTAGTACGTTATTATTTGAAGAATCCCATATATAGAAACCGTGTGCAGTGACACCTTCATTGAAACTAGCTGTATTATTAATAAATGTATTATTTGAAGAACTATCAACAATACGGAAACCTGCTTCTCCACTGAAATTAGCTGTATTATTAATAAATGTATTATTTTGAGAAAGTGTTGCGATATTAAAACCAATCTGATTGTTGAAAGCTGTATTGTTTATAAGTGTGTTGTTATTTGAATTCTGCCACAGTTCAAAACCACGGCTCCAAATGCTTTCTATAGTATCGTTATAAGCTACATTATTGATAAGGACGTTAAAAGAAGCAAAATCCAAACGAAATCCCCACAAGTTGCTATAAGCTATATTATTAACTATAATGTTGTTATTGGCTTGATTGCCTATTTTTATTCCTTCATCAAAATCAGTTACATTACAGTTATTTACAGTATTATTCTTAGTATTGCTTCCAGTCAAATAAATTCCATTTGTGTTAGAAGCATCATTACCGTCTAGGTTATATCCTTGACAGTCTAGAGTCGTGTTCTGAATTCCTGAAGGAAAGTTGATTGCGTTTTTATTGTTTATGTTAATGTTCTCGGCAAGGCAATAAAGCTTGTTACTCTGCGTTACAGAATATGTGTTAGTCATATTGCTCTGGTAGATGTAAAAATCGCAGGGCACAACAGGGAGCGAAGGAATGTTAAAAATTATTTTAGATGTCTGAGCATAATTCGAGGAAACAAAAATTTCATGATTTCCAAAATTAATATTTCTATTATAGCTAATCTGTGTAATACCTCCTGAGTTTAACGTCCCAGAATAGGTGACAATCGGCTCGGAATCAAGATAAACAATAAAATTACTAAGGTCGCTATCGCCACAGTTTCTTATTGTTATTTTTTTGTTAAGTGTATCTATATTCTCAATCTTTAAACAACCTTCTTTTTGTGGTAAATTTTTTTCCAATTCCTGTTGAGTCTGCGGCGAATATTTCAAAAGCCATTGGTAAGACATCAGAATCAGAGAAACAGTTATCAACATGATCAAAATCATTATTATTGTTGTGGAGGCGCCCTTTTTCATATTAATAATTCGTATTCCATATAAAAAAGTGGGCCCACGGAGATTTGAACTCCGATCACATGCATATTGGATTTCTTCCCCAAGCATGTATACTAAACCAAGTTATACTATGGACCCATGCTATAAATTATCAATGCTAACTATTTTATTTCTATTCTTAAATCCTTTTAATATTTTTATAGAAGATTTTGAAACATTGAAATGTTCAGCTAATATCTCAATCAAGCGTCTGTTTGCCTCGCCTTCGGCAGCAGAAGCATCTACCCTAACTTTATAATTGCTTTCATCAATTTTGATTACTTCAGATTTCTTTGAGTTTGGTATGACATTAATGCTTATTTTCATAAAAATTATTCCAAAAGCAGGAACAAATACATGATTCCTATTCCAATTAAGAGCATAAACAATTGTACAAAAGACTTTATTGGCTTGGTTTCCTTATGCAATTCCGGAATCAAGTCTGAACCTGCTATATAAATAAAGCTGCCTATTGCAAAAGGCAAAAGGAAATTTGTTAAGCTACTTGCATAAGAACCTATGATTAAAGATATTATTGTTCCCATAACAGCTGCTAAAGCTGTAACAAAATTTAAAAACAGGGCTTTTCTTATTTTAAATCCGCCATGAATCAAGACTCCAAAGTCTCCTATTTCTTGCGGTATCTCGTGCAATACAACTGCCATCGTAGTAGCAATTCCTAATTGTATGGATGTCAAGTAGCTAGCACCGATTATCAATCCGTCTATGAAGTTATGGACAGAATCTCCAATAAGGTTCATTATAGCAAGCGGATGCGGATGCTCCCTTGAGGTTGGTATGTGGCAATGCCTCCACTGGATGAATTTCTCAACAATGAACGAAACTACCAAGCCCAAAAGAATGTAAAAGGAAAGGTACAGACCGTTATTTAATTCTATTGACTCTGGCAAAAGATGTATGAATGCGTCGCCTAACAGTCCGCCTACTGAAAAGCTAACAAAGTAAAGAAGTATTTTATTTAGAGTTTTTTCTTTTACTGCCAAAGTAAGCATACCTATAAGAGAAATACAACTTACTAACAAGACGCTCAGCAAACTGTAAAACCAAATCTCAAACATCTTATCTCTTGTACTTTGCTATCTGCTTGTACGTATCGACGTGTGTTAAAAACAAAGCTCTACAACAATATTTTTTTAATCCCAGATCGTCTAAGACTTTCTTGGGGTCTTCTCCTGCCTGAACCCTCTTTTGGAAGTCTTCCCACAATTGCCCGACGACACGACCGCAGCTAAATACAGCGGACCGGTATAATCATTTCTGTCCTTCCCTCCTCAACTCATTTATACCTTTACAAGTCATATAAACATGCTTAGGATATCCTTTGCATTTTACATATTTATACTTTTCTAAAAATCTTACTTGTGGCCATAATTTTTTTCTTTCCATGATTTTTGCTGCTTCAATAACAGTTTTACCTTGGTTTATATTTATTATACTTAAAATGTTTCTAAATTTTTTATCCAAATAACCTTTACCAGTACAAATTAATTGAGACTTGTTTATCTTTTCTTTATGTCTAAGATAAGGAAAAATTAATTTTAAAAATACATTAACATTATTAGTTATTAAACTTGAACCATCGTATCGATTAAATAAATCATATTTTCTAAGATATTTTTTATAAATTTCTACTTTTTCGGGGTCTTTGCAGGACCATCTAAAACAATTATCTTCTAGGAATATGTTTCCTTCTGCATCAAATAAACCGGCAAAGAAAATATTTTTATCAGGTAAAATGTTTAAGACATCATCTAAATTTTTGTATAAATGATTAAAGAAGCTTTTAAGAAAACCATTGACAGACCAAACACATAATGCCCAATCTCCTGGCATCCCTTTTACTTCTTGAACAGAATCTATCTTAAAATCAAAATTAGGTAACTTGCTAATATTAGAACTTTTTAAAACAACAAACAGTGGATTTTGATATAAATTATTTTTAAGATAATCAGCAGTAAAACGATTTAATTCGAAAGCTTTATTTACGGTTCCTATTCTACCTCCACCCACCCTATCACCACACCACAAACCAAAGAAATACTGAAAATCGTCATCAACCTTTATTTTTCGTGGAAGAACAACTGTAAAATCCTTTTGCTTCCCCCTTGCATAATTTTTGTGATTTACTATAAATATATTTTTTTCATATTTTATGTCTACAATTTTTCTGGCGCCGAAATTAATTAGTTTTAGATAAGATTTGAACCATTTTTCCAAGTTTAAGTAGTTGCCTTCTATCAAGTCTTCAACATGGGGCAACATATTTTTCCATTCTTTTAATTGCCGCTTTCTGATATTTCGACCGATTCCTAAACATTTGTATCGAATTTCTTTGGGTTTAAATATCTTAATGACATTCTTATCTAACTCGTCTAAGTTGATGTCCAACAATATCATGCATTTTTTAAACAGTGAAATTGATATTGGAACATTTGATTTGTTTTTGTATCTGTAAATTGTTCCGTGAGAAACTTGAAGTTTACTTGCTAAAAAACTGCAATTGTATTTTTTAAGTAATTTTACAAAAACTGAGTTTTTGAAATCTTTTCTAACTAAAATCAATTCATCATTGTCGTATAATTTATTTATCATATTTATGCCTATTTACTTATATCTAACAGGTATTATCGTTTAAACCACCTTTTATTATATCTAAACTAAAGACATTAAAAAACTATCTCTTCGATCTTTGCTTGTGCCTACGAGGCCCTCGTTTACTTGCTGAAGGCTTGTGCGCTTCTGTTCTCCTTGCATCAGCCACCAACAGCGTTCTGTCATAGCTCAAGAACTTTTCTTTCAGGCCTTTGTCATGTTCGACCAGAATCTTTGCTATGGCTTGTCTTGCAGCAGAAGCCTGACCAAAAACTCCCCCGCCTTTCACGTCAACACTTATGTCCAAATCCTTTACTCCCTCTCCTGCAATCATCAATGGCTCTTTGATAAACAGTTTAAGCATCTCAGGCTCGAAAATCTCTAGAGGCTTGTTATTTATGACTATTTCTCCTGAGCCTGATTGCGCAACTGCTCTGGCAATTGCTCTCTTTCTCTTGCCTGTTTTTTGAATCATTATCTTTTTCTTAGCCAAGTTTAGCACCCAGTTTCTTGCATATTTTTTCGAGGTTGGTGAATTTGCACCTTAAATCGTCTGAAGTCTTGCTTATCTTTTCACCTTTCAGGTTTTCAGGATTGCCAATATAAGCCCTTAATTTCTTAAGAGCTTTTTTTCCCCTTTCCTTTTTGTATGGAAGCATGCCTCTGACAGACCTTACCAAGATTCTGTCGGGATACTTGGGATAAAACGGCCCTTTGAAAACGTCTCCTCTCTCCCTCTTCTCAAAGAATCTTTTGAAAACAGCATCAGGATTACCGCTTACCACGATCTTCTCCGAGTTTATAACAATCACGTTTTCCCCTCTTAACAGTTCCTTTGCAATCTTGGACGCCAGTCTGCCTAGAATCGCGCCGTCGGCATCAACTATCATTCAGTCAACCTCACAAATATAAATTTTTCCATCTTCTCTTTTAGTTTTTAGAGTTTCTGAAGAATGTAAAATATTAAAAATATAATTTTCTGCTGTTTTTTCTTTTAATCCTAAAACAGACCTTAAATATATTTTATATTCTTTTCTATCTATCTTACCAAATTTCTTTACACTTTCATGAAGTATTCTTTCGGCTGTCCCTAATCTAGTTTCCATTTCACAGTTTAGCATGCATTCTGATCTCATTAAATCACTATCCTAACATTTGTTCCCTTTGGATTGGTTTCTATTAGCTCTTGTATAGACATTGCCTTTCCTCCTGCCTTGTTTATTTTTTCAACAGCAGACATGGAAAAGCTTGCAGCCGCTACTTTCAATGGTTTCTTTAATCTCCCTGTTGACAAGACCTTTCCTGGAACTATTATTGTCTCGTTCTCCTTGCAAATCCTGTCCAACTTTGTCAAGTTTACCTCAGGTCTACTTCTCCTAGAGACTTCCAGTTTCTTTGCTATGTCTATCAGAAAAGGTATATTTCCCTTGTAACCCTTTTCCCTAATGTCCTCTATCAATTTAATCAACAATGGATTTGTCGGTCCTGTTGGCTTTGACATGTTAATCTGTTTTATTTTTTACATTTTTAAAGCTTTTGTTATGAGTAGAATGGTGCGGAGGGCCGGATTCGAACCGACGAACCCACTAAGAGACAGGATGTCTTATCATGGCAAGATTAACTTGCGTCAACACTTAAGAGTGTAATCTTAAGTCCTGCGCCTTTGACCAGACTTGGCTACCTCCGCGTGATTTAGAATTAAATTCGAGAATATTTAAATAATCTACAAACAACCGTCTAATAGAAATTTACTTTTGTTCTGAAAAACTTTTAGAAAACATACGCCCATAACCCATGGATATTCCGATTATTTGGCCAACATTGTAGCCATGAGGATTTGGTTCCAGTGTTTCAGCCATTGTTCTTCCATGGTCAGGTCTATGTCTGTAACTTTCTATCAATTCATTAAATTCTCTTGCTTTTCTTTCAATCATTTCTTTACGAGTTTCTTCTGGCATGCTAACCCTCTATTCATCTTTTGTTATCACGGGACGAAAACCCCTTTTAATTGAAATTATTTCCAGAGGCGAGTAACCACCGTGCCTTGTCGCACTTGCTTCCATTGCTTCGTCCATCTCCCTTAATCTTTCATGTTGTTGGGAATCGAGAAGATAAGGTTTTGTTTCTGCTATAACTTCTAAGCTATGTAATTCCATAGCGCGTTTTTTAAATTCTTCAGCTGATTTTTTCTCTTCTTCAGTTGGACTATTATAATTAGACATAAAAATAATTGTACGTTAAGAAATAAATACTAAATCTTGCTTATTTCCTTACCAAACTCTTTTACCTTTTCCTTAAGAATGTCCACAGATTTTAGAATGATTTCCTCTGGTTTCAGTCCTGATATTGTCTCGATGTCGAAAATGAACTTTGTATCATCGCCAACAATTTCTAAAGAGCCTTCTGGTTTTGCAACCTTTACGCACTCTCTGCACAAGTCACAATCCGCACTAACAGAAGCCTTATTGTCATCAATCTTAAGAGCGTCTTTAGGACATGATTTAATGACTTCATCAACATTGATTGTCTTTCCATTCAACTTGACAGAAGGATAATATCTGTAAAAAGCATTCGCCGCTTGGTATCTGGCATGATTCAACCCTATACCAAGGGAAGCAGAAGCCTCTAATTTTAGTTTCTGGTCTCCAAACAGTTCAACGATGGGTATGTTATCATATAATGGCTTCACGTCAGGATTGCTCGACTTCATGTCCTTCGAGTAAACCATCCCTGGTCCTTTCTTGTTTATCGCAAAAACAACCTCGCACATCGAACAAGTCTTCCCTTCCTCATGCTCTTCTTCCTTGAAATGAAAATCCTTTAGATTGAAGACCAACGGAATCAATCCTAATCGGTGGGCTATTACCTCGTTATAAAGAACAGAATCATTTACAGAAAAATCAACTGTGCCTATCGCCAGCACAGGAACTTCAACCGTCGCTATCCTTCTCAAAGCGTTTGCAAACTGTGGATTCGAATCTTCTAACAAGAATCTTATCTCATTGTCAGTTTTTTCCAATATCTTGATTTTCAATACATCACCTAGTTAGTAAAAAATAGTTATTATTATTTATTAATCTTTCGCTTATCAGATACGACGGCCACGCCTGCCGCCCTTTGCTTTCATAAAACCATGGCCTATGGGCGTGACATCCTCTATTCTGCCTATTCTAAGGCCGGCTCTAGCCAAAGCCCTGATGGCCGGTTGAGCTCCTGCTCCCGGGCTTTTAGATCTAATTCCACCCGGAGCCCTTACCCTTATGTGAACTGCTGTTATTCCCTTTTCTAAAGCAAGTTCAGCAGCCTTTGATGACGCTATCAAAGCAGGATAGGGCGACCCCCCTTCCCTGTCCTTGTCTGTCATCATTCCCGCTGAAAATCTAGCTATCGTCTCGCTGCCAGTGATATCAGTAATATGAATTATTGTATTGTTAGCAGAGCTAAAGATGTTTGCTATTCCCCATCTTAATTCTTGTTTTTCCGGTCTCATTGAGATACCGCCTTTATCTTGCTCTTCTCGTAAAATCCTATTTTCTCTTCGCCGCCCAAAGGAATTAACATGCTCGGCCATTTAATCCTTCTGCCTTCAAAGGCTATATGGCCATGAACTATGTATTGCCTTGCCTGCTTCAAGTTCTTGGCCAGGCCTTTCTTGAAAACAATTGTCTGGAATCTTCTATCCAAAATATTTTCTACTGTTAAAACTAAAACATCATCAAGACCAGCCTCTTTGCTTATCATGCCCATTCTGAAAAGCTTGCCTAACAATATTTTCTCTTTTTCCTTGTCTCTAACAGCTGCCAGGCTTCTTGCCAGTCTTCTGTAATTTCTCAGTATAGACTCTTCTCTCCATATCTCCTTCTTTCTTCTCAAGCCGTAATTCTGCATTATTTTTTTCTCTTCTTCTATTCTTACCTTATCCCATGGCCTTCTCGGCCTTTCAAACTTACTTTTTTGCTTTTTCATCTAATCACTGTTTCTTTTCCTCTGCCTTGGCCGCAGGTTTTTCAGCAGCTTTCTCTGCAAGCTTCTCTGCGGACTTCTCTGAAGGCTTCCCTGCACCACCAGCTGGAGCTGCGCCAGGAGCTTGCTTTTTCTTTAAGACGCCAACAATTCCTCCTGTTCTAAAACTGGACCTGGTTCTCTGACCTCTGCACGGCAAGCCTAACTCGTGCCTTATCCCCTTGTAGCATCTCATTTTTTTCATGGCATCGATGTCAGATTTGATGGCAAGACTTAATTCAGAACTTATCAGGTGCCTGTTCTCCCCTGTCTGAGGATCTAATCTTCTGTTAAGCATATGAAAAGGAATGCCATAATTTCCAGGATTCTTCATGACTTCCTCCAATTTCTTCATCTCCTCCTCTGTCAAACTCCCTATTAATGCCTCGGGATTCAAGCCAGAAGCAACAACCAAAGCCTTTGATAATGATTTGCCGATGCCCTTGATTCTTAACAGGGCGATTCTTGTTTTCTTATCGCCTTCTACATCAATCTCTCCGATTCTGACGATTCCTCTTATTCCTTCTATGGCTTTCTTTTTCTTCATCATGGCCTTCTTATCTTTAAGCTTTTCTGTTTTTTCGTCTTCTTTCTGTTCTGCCTCTTTAGACTTTCTCATACCCATAGGACCACTTTTTTCATTATAAAGATTAAGGTTTATAAAATTAACTTTATTCGAGCTTATCTTCGAATTTTGGGCCTTACCACTATTTTCTTATAATATGCCATTAAGAATAGACCGAAAAACAGCATGTAAAAACTGACAAAGGAGAAAGCGAGCTGAAGCACCTTGTCCGATATTAACTTGTTGCCTGAAGAAATAATCAGCAAAGCGCCAAAAGAACCGAGAAAGAGACATACGATACCGGTCCAACGCAGAATCCATTCAAGCATGTCTTCTAGATTTGAGCTGGCCGGCCCGAAAAATTTGACTTCCATCAAAAATCATCACCATGTCGCAAGGATGCCCACATGCTTTAGCGGTGGGTAGTTTACTTTATCAATATCTTCTTGCGGTATGTTAATAAAAGAATTCCTAAAATCAGCATGTAGGAGTAAACGAAAGCATAGGCATAATCCAACAATAAATCCGGATTAATCTTCGATGTTGTTATAACCACTATCAAACCACCGAAACCTAGGAAGATGAATATGATTGAGACGGTTAGGATTATCCATTCGAAGAGAATATCCATGTTATAATCTTCTAGCATTTCATCGTTTGATATTTTAATTTCCTAGAATAAAAGTTTTAGAACGGAAGAGATATCAAGGAACTGAAAAGAATCTGGACTCCTGATATGCACACACCCTTCTTGAAATCCGTGTTGAAAAGTTTCATGGCAAGCACGGTCTTGATTAACATATCAACTATTATTGTGGTGTTGACTATAGGAAGATAAGGTATAGGAACGAATCTCAACAGAATGGTTGCGACATACGCTATCGCAGAGAAGATAAGAGCATCTTGCAATCTCGCGCTATCAGTCACGAACATGGCGCTGAGCCATACTGTCATGGAATTGAAGAGAATGTGAATGACTATTGGTACTATATCCATGACTGAAAACGGTATAACCGGTATGGTTGCCATATAATTTTATTTGACTTTTCATTTAAAAAAGAAAGCACAACTGGCAAGAAGCATGCTAGCAGTTATTTATCTTCGAATTTTAGGTTTCACAAATATTTTCTTATGGTAAGCTATTAAAAATGCACCAAAAAATAGCATGTAAAAACTGACAAATGATAAAGCGATTTGCAGGACATTGCTTTTTATCAATTTTTCTCCCAAAAAAATAACTAATATTGCGCCCGTGGAACCAAAAAACAGGGATATTATTCCTGACCAGAACAAAAACCATTGTATTAAATCTTCTAATTTTGAACTTTTTGGCCCAAAAAAATTAATTTCCTTTAAAAACCATTTTTTGATTATTAAACCACTAAGACCAATGAAAATGAAAAAGATAGATAGTATTAAAATCATCCATTGGAAAAAAACATCTAAATTTAATGCTAAGTCTATCATTTTATCGTTTGATATTTTAATTTCCTAGAATAAAAAGCGCCGTCGGCAGGATTTGAACCTGCAAGTCCTTGCGGACACTAGCTATCTTGACATCACAATGCCTATCACTCTTCATTACGCCGCTATTCAGAGTCAAGCCATAATATCATCTGTCTCAAGGCTAGCACATTGGCCAGTTTCTGTCACGACGGCATAAACTAGATTAATAGTTTCATGTTTTTAAATCTTAAAGAAATGTGTAAATAATAATAAAAAAATCTGCCCTGCTAGAAAATTATTAATTAATTTTACTTTCTAGATAATTTATTTCTTTTAATGTACGCCCACAGTCTTTTTGTCATTTCCGATGGTGACGCTTTTTCTTTGCCTATTATCTTTGCCAAGTGCTCATCGGGAACAATGTGATAACCACCAAAGGCTTTCTTTTTTGTTACCATTTTTTCACCTCTTATTATTTATGTTGGGTGCTTAATAAGTTTAATCTTATGGCAAGTCTCAAGCAGTCTTCAACAAAATATCTTATATAGGTCATGGGAAGCTTTCTCCTGCTATAACATCTTAAAACATCTTCTATTTTTTCACCAATGACCTCGATTTTTCTAGTGTCATAATTCAAAAGCTTCAGGTACTCAACTTCCTCAGGATCGACACCCATGCACTTTGTTCCGACAACGTCAACGCATATAACGTCGTAACCTCCTATCATGATGTTAGACCTGACAGGATGCGGTATGCCTTCATCATTCTGATTACCGATGATGCCATCGATGATATTCAAGTCGGACCTGAAAATCTGCATGTAATCATGAATGGCATCGTTTATGAAAGGGTGAATTGAAAACCTAATTCTTCCTGGTATGCATCCAAACAAGTTCTTCAAGCACATTGTGACCTTGGCATGGGAATGTATTTTCAATTTAGCAACATTTATGACGTAACCAGCATCTACAGATGATTTTGCTACGGGAAATTCCTTGTACCTTATCGGATCCCTAACTTTTTTGATTACTATATCGTCTTTGTCCAAGTCTAGGAGCTTGACGTCAAACTCTTCTTTGAGACCATAATAATTGTTTATCTTGAATGGCCTACCTGTTATGCCAACATTTCCTCCTATTATTATATCACAGTCTTTTAGTTTTTCAAGAATTGCCCTGACAACGTTTACGTCAGTGGAAACAGTCTTGTTAGGTTGAACGTTGGCCTTTATAAAAACTTTCTTGTTGCTCAATGAGAAGTTCATTTTATCCAAGAGCTTTTTTGTTGTATTATACGGATTATTGCCACCTAAGATGTAGACCTTCATAAAAATCTTATGCTTGGTAAAATTTATAAAATAGAATAATTTCTTTTATAAACATATATAATATATGAAAAAATGCCTCTTTAGCGTGATTTTTTTAATTTTACTATTGTCGCGTATTGCAGAAGCTGCTGATATGACCACTTCCGTTCCTTCTGGTTCTCAGTATGTTCCAGGAAGAAGTTATAGGTTTCAGATAGAGTGCGATGAAATATCGAACATAGCTAGCGTCAATTTTGAGTGGAATGGTTTGAATAATACGGCTAATAGTACGTCGCCTGACACTTTCTATTACATTTTGCCAGGCCTGGTAGCTGGAAGCTATTCCTATAAATGGTATGTGAGCAATGCGACTGATAGCGCAACTTTTTCTAATGCATACGACGTTTTAAAAAATTCATCCGTACCAATAATCTTGACCATAAATGGTAAAGTAGGAAACGTGAGCCTTGTACAATATGCCACGGCAAATTTTGTTGCTAGCCTAAACTTGCCTAATAGAGTAATAAAGTTAGAATCAAATTATCCCGGTTTTACAACTCTAACCAACACGTCTTTTTTATATTATTCAACCAACCTAACAGATGCGAATATATTTATGATCGCAGCCTCTTGGGAAGGAGACCAGAACTACACGCCGTCGTCAAAAACTTATTATTTTGACGGCGGACCCCCGCAAATTACAGGCGTGTCAAATACCCCTGGGAATGTGGTAGGCTATGTACCTAATGCAGAGTACAAATTCCAAGCAAACATTAATGATGCCAATTTAGTTGATGTGTGGCTCGAAACAAACCTTGCAGGATCAATGACCAACTATCGTTACACCACTAACAATTCTGTTCAAAATTCATCAGGAGTCTTTTGGATAACTTTTACAAATCTAAGAACTGGAAACTTTTCTTATAAATGGCATGCCAAGGACGACGTGAGCGAAAGCTCTACAAACTTTATTAATTATGAAATATTAAAAATGAACCCTCTGGTCATGGACGTGATACCGTCTACAAACGTATTAGAAGGAACCCAAGTGACTGCTACGTGCTATTCCATCAACCCATTGGAAATAAATGTATCTAAATTTAATTTCTATAAAAATTCTGAACTCATAGGGAACATAACTTCTTCAACAAGGATGGGTATTTTCCTGTTAAGTAAAGGGACGTATAATTTTACTTGCAACACGAGCGGCACTGATAATTATACCAGCCAGAGCATAACAAAAACCATAATAGTCGCATCAGCACCTCCACGACAGCAGAACATAACAGGCGAGTTAAAAATAAAGGATTATAGTTTTCCATCAATAGAAACTGGCAATGCTGGTCAAGCGAGCTTTAACTTGGAAAACGCTATGCAGAAAAATATTTTTAATATAACAGTGAATTTGACAGGAATTTCTCCGGAGTGGTATACTGTAAGCACCAAGCCTTCTTCCATCTATAGCAGTGAGACAAAAGAGGTTAAAATAGACTTTAATATACCTACTGATGCTGAAGCAAAAACCTATGGTATAACAATAAATGTCAAAGGCAGCACTTCTGATGGAAAAACTATAAGCGCTGCCAGTAATGTTAACATGGCAGTAACTTCTCCTCCTAGTAATCTGCCACCTTCCTATGCAACTGCCAGCAGCAACATAACGAATGACAGTAAAATAATCTTTTCCTTGGAATGGTTTGCTGATTCTGGCATGTCTGGTTATATTTTCTCTTCAAACATGTCTGGCGAATGGAAGAATGACTCTTGGATTCCTTTAACAGGAAGTAGCGGCTTGTTCAACGTTACAAAGGACTTGAATTCAACCAGCGGAGCAGTTGCATGGAAAATTTACGCTAATGACACCGGCAATGATTGGTCTACATCTGACGAATACACTGTTAGAACAAAACCTGCTTCGCCTGATTACATGAATTTATTGTTCATAGTTATTCTAGTTGCAATAGCGCTGACATTTGTCATAATATTCATAACCCGCAAGAGAAAACCCAAAGAAAAAGTAGAATACGTTTACAATAAGGATGATAATAAAAATTTATATGCTCTTTAATTCGTCCAAGGCCCTTGAACTTACTTTTATTTCCCTTTCCTCGAATATCTTTGAAATGGCTTTGTTCAACTCAGCCTCGCTCATCTCTTCTCTTAGATCCTTGATGGATTTTGATAGGTTTTCTTGGAATCTAAAATTAATAGAATCTGTTTTCTCGCTCAAATCGCTTATCAACTTCTCGTTTCTCTCAAACCTTCCTATCAGAGCTGATATGAGTTCGTTGGTTATGGTCTTCTTGAGCCTTATGCTCCTCTCATCATATTTGTTAATAAAATCCTTTATCACATCCATCTGATTCTTGAGAATTAGTAATTGAGACCTTACAATGCCTTCAAAATCATCTTCCATATCCTTCACTCTTTCTATCTTGCTCTTCTGTCTCGATCAGCCTTAGAATCGACTTGTCAATCTGGCTCTTGTTCTTCAAAGAATTTATTGAAAACTCCATGTTCCTAAGTTTTTCCTCGAATTCCTTCAGATTGTCCTTCTCGCCAGGCTGTTTGAACTTTTCAAGATCTGTCTTCAATATTTCCATGTCGCTCTCGAGTTTTTCAAACTTTTTGGTAACGGCTGACACCAATTTGTTCAAGAAAATATTCAACTCAATCTTCTCTTCCATAAACTAAAAATGTAAGTTAAATTTTAAATAGTTAACCCAAAACGCACTACAAAAACATCACGATGAGCCTAGGAACTTTTCTTTTAAAAACAAGAAGAAACCGAAGAATACTATGCCTAATAGAATGAAGACTCCTATCAGAAGATAATCGCCTGTAAGGGTTTTTATCTTGTCAAAAAGGTCAAACGGGTTTAGCTTCCCGCCTATGAAGGAGAAAGTTACTGAAAAGCCTATCAAAATTGTTATGGGAACTACTATCATCAGCATAAACCTTGATGCAAGGCCCATAATAAGAATTTGTTTACAGGCATATTAATTCTTCTGCTCGATTGTTAGAAAATGTGTATGCTTATTCTATATGCCGCTTTCCTTCCTGAGCATGTCTGCCTTATCGGTTCTTTCCCAAGCAAAGTCCGGATCATTTCTGCCAAAGTGACCATAAACAGCAGACTTCCTGTATATTGGTCTGAGCAGTTTGAGGTGCTCGATTATCGCCTTTGGCCTCATGTCAAAATGTTTTAAGACTAATTCTGTGATTTTTTCATCAGGGATCTTGCCCGTTCTAAAAGTGTCAACCATTACAGATAACGGCTTTGCCACGCCAATGACATACGCTATTTGGATTCCGCATTTATCAGCCAAGCCTGCGGCAACAATGTTCTTTGCGATATATCTCGCCATATACGAACCTGACCTGTCAACCTTCGAAGGATCCTTGCCAGAATTATGGCAAATAAAACCATTAGCGGTGAAAGTATGTACTCCTGGAACTTTGAAATCATAAACATGAGCACGGCTTGCTGACATGTTCTTTATTCTTGAATAATAATGTGAAAGAATGAAATAAGTTTTCAAATATTCATAATCCAAGTCTCTTGAGAACCTCTCCTCGAATGCATCTAGAAACTCAGCCAGTTTTGCATAGCTCAATTCCTTTGTTCCTTTTGTGCCCGGATCACGCAGCCATCTTCCAATTTTAGCGATATCTTTCTGATGCTCTTGAGAATTTAGTTTATTCCATAATCTTTTGACACGCCTCTTTTGATTAGGTATAATAAAAACATTCCGCTTTTTAGAACATTCTATAGAACTAAGAATCTTGTTTTTCCTTGGCAAGCCAAACCCTATATCTTTTTTAAATATTTCAACACTTTGAGCACCTTTTATTCTAACATTGTACAAATTCCTTTTGGATACAATCGTTCTTCCTTTAATACTTGAAATTTTTCCGGCTGCTTGAACAATTTGTATTCTGCTAATTATGCCGAAATTCAGAAGGAGTTGCTGAACTTCATTTGCAAGTTTCTCTGAAGTTGTTGTAAATTTAATATCAAGAGAATTATTGTTTCTTCCTGTTAATACTGCGGTGCCATCCGTATCAAACAATCCTCGCAAAAATGAAGCTACAACGTTTTTAGGAGCCTTGAAAACGCTTTCGGGAACTGTTTTCTGCCAAGATCTAGAATAATCAAGGCCCAATTTCTCCAAATACGATCTTAGCTCTACTCCGCAGAAGAATGCCCAATGCCCGAATATCTTGCCCTCCTTTCCGAACAATTTTTTGAATAATGCTTGAACATTATCTTTCATCTCTTTTTCGCAAACGCATACCTGCACACCGTCTCGAGTGGTGCATCTCCCGTCTCCAATCAGCAAGCCTAAAAGATACGCATAATCTTCTGTGAGATCGTTTGGAAAAATGAAAGTATTTTTTCTAAAAGTTCCTGGTTTATGCTGGAAGGAAAAGTCTACGTTGGATTTTTGGCCGAACATTCTTGCTTTTCGTTGAATGGCTATCCAGTCTGTAGATTTCAATTCATCCAATCTTCTCCAAATGTAACTACCGTTTTCATCTATAACCCTGATGCATTGGTTTGGAGTTCCCTCCAAATCATAGCCGTCTTTTGTGTTTACCCTTATAGTTCCCATTTCGTTGTTATCTATCCAGCTTTCCAAAGGTGTCGGAGAAATGTCAGTTTTTATTAAAGTTCCCGGCTTTACGTCAGAAAGATATTGAATAGAACTTAAACCTAGTTCGGTATTGATAATAGAATCACCCGACACGCAAAAACACCCTCCTCCGTGGCTTCCAATACCACCGTAAGTATCAACAATTATTTTTCTTCCAGTCAATCCAGAATCTGCCAGGGTTCCACCAATAACAAACCTTCCTGTCCCGTTAATAATATACTTTGTATTTTTATCCAAAAAATTTTCAGGTATTACTTTTTTGATAACTTCATTTATAATATCTTTTCTCAGTGTTTCCATATCCACGCTCTCGTTGTGTTGAGCAGCAATCACGACCGAATCCACTCTTATCGGTTTATCATCATGATACTCTATTGTAACTTGGGATTTGCCATCGGGTCTTAGATATGGTAGAATGTTCTTCTTTCTAACTTCAGCAAGCTTCATTACAAGCTTATGAGCCAACGTTATTGGCAAAGGCATCAACTCTTTTGTTTCATTGCAAGCATAGCCAAACATCATGCCCTGGTCTCCTGCACCCTGTTCGCGCCCTTCTGATTCTGTTACGCCAAGGGAAATGTCGGGGGATTGCTCCTCTATTGATGTCAACACACCGCATGTTTCCCAATCCAATCCGTCTTTGGCGTTATTAAAACCGATTTCTTTCAGGGTTTTTCTAACAGTAGCAGGTATGTTTACATAACAAGAAGTGGTTATCTGGCCCGTTACGATGACGGTGCCTTGCATTATCAATGTTTCGCAATCGACTCTAGCTTTTGGATCCTTTTTTAATATTTCGTCGAGAATAGCATCGGATATTTGGTCACTGACCTTATCCGGGTGACCTTCAGCCACAGACTCAGACGTGAAAAAGTACTTGCCATTCATTTTATCGCCTCAAACTTAGATTAAATTCGCAGATAATAAGATTATATTACAAATTTATAAAGCTTATAGATTGATTTTCAAAGTTTTTCAAATGCATCAAGTGCGAGCATGTATGGCGTGAGTACGAGAAGCAGCGTTCCAGTGTAATCGTTTGATATTTTCTAATTTATAAGTCAAGATTTCTAAATTAAATGTATGAAGTGGCATAATCTTAAGACTTGGCAAAAAACAGCAGCTGTTATCATGCTGTCTGTAGTTATTATAATAATCTTTCTTTATGGCTATGCTTTTTTGTATGATTATTTTTATTCAAAGAATTTTCCTCAAATTCCTATCACTACTTATGCAACAAAGTTTGATCCTACCAAATTTTCTGATCCGGCGGCAAGCTTCATTGTTGAGATGGCAAACGTTTTGGAGAAGATTTTATCATGAAAAA
>CAYGWD010000007.1:0-41337 GCA_964353745.1 uncultured archaeon | reverse complement strand
TGCCCGTCGAGAATTTTCGCGGAAGGCTCATAACCCGAAGGCCGTTGGTTCAAATTGGGGATAATTTATTTTATTCCTATGAAAATCCAACCCTCGCTACTTATTTTTTATATTAATCTCGCTTATTATTTCTATGAAACTCAAGGTCGGTTTGTTTTCTTTTACAAGCGATGAGGGATGTTCGATGATTTTCCTAGAACTCATGAACACTCATTTTTCTGGCTGGGAGAAGCTCATAGACCTCAGGTATTCCAAACTCTTGAGGTCAAAAAACGATTTGAAAGATCTGGATGTGGCACTTGTGGAAGGTGCAATATCAACTTTCAAAGAGGAAAAGAAATTGAAAGAGATAAGGGAGAACACAAAGAAGTTAGTGGCAATAGGTAGCTGTGCTGTCAATGGCAGTCCATCAAACCAGAGGAACTTTTTTAGCGACGACACCAAGAACGAAATAAGGTTTGTGCTGGACAATTTCGGTCACAGGGACAAGGTATCTCCACTGAATGAAATAGTGAAGGTCGATGATTATGTTCCGGGATGTCCGATGGAAGAAGAGAAGTTTTTAGAAGTCTTGGACAAATACTTGAAGGAGTTCAAAGTGGTTTGATGCACGAGGATTTCGATATATCAATAGACGGTTTGAGCAAGATGGAGGGGCATGCCTCTTTAGATGTTAAAGTGAGGAACGGAAAGGTTGAAAGTGTCAAATTAAGAATCAGCGAGAGCAAACGGTTTTATACGCAGGCAATAAGAGGCAAGCAGTTCCAGACCGTACCTCAACTTGTGTCAAGGATATGCGGAACCTGTAGCATTGCTCACTTGACCTGCTGCACGGAGGCTGTTGAAAAAGCCTTGGGCATCCAACCTTCTGAACAGACCGTACTTCTCAGGAAGCTGATGACCTATGGAATGATGATAAGAGATCACGCTATGCATTTGTACTTGTTCTGCTTGCCTGACATTCTTGGAAAGGACTCTGTTCTTGATTTCGATGAGAGACAGCATGAATTGGTTCATCAAGCCTTTGACGTTAAAAAGGTCGGCAACGACCTGTCAAAACTGATCGGTGGAAGAGCCATACACCCTTTCTACTCACAGATAGGAAGTTTCTCACACCTTCCTGACAAAGAAGAAACAAAAAAAGTCATTGACGAATTGAAAAAGGTAAGATCCCATGTCTTTGAGCTAATAAGAATATTCTATGACTGTCCATTCTCATTCAGAAGGAAAACGACATTCGTCGCCCTGACAACAGACGACTTTAGCTTTTTAGAGGGTGTGATAAATTCCACACAAAAGATTATTATTCCAGAGGAAAATTACTGGGAGCATCTGCACAGGGTTATAATTCCATATTCTGAGGCCACTGGCTTTGAATTCGAAGGAAAGGAGTTCATGGTCGGAGCCCTGGCCAGAATGAACCTGAACAGAGAAAAGCTTCACAAAGAAACTAGAAATGATATAGCAAAATACATCAGAACGTTCCCTTCTGACAACATCTATCACAACAATCTAGCCCAGGCCATAGAGATAATGCACTGCATAGATCATTCAATAGAGATTCTCGAGAGCACAGAATTTAAAAAAGAACCCAAGATTGATGTCAGGATAAAGGAATGCAAAGGCGTAGGCGTTATAGAGGCTCCGAGAGGAACGCTTTACTATGCCATTAATTTAGACAAGGAAGGAAAGATTCTCTATGGTAATCTGGTAATACCAACTGCCCAGAACCAGATAAAGATGGAGAATGATATTAGAAATTTGGTTGCTAAGAACCTAGACAAAGACAAGGAATTCATACAATATGAGATCGAGAAACTGATAAGAGCTTATGACCCTTGCATGACGTGTGCCACTCATTTCTTGAAAGTAAAATGGATATGAACCTCACTCTTCTAGTTTCGCTATCCTTTTTTCCAAATCAGTTATTCTCTTATCAAAATCTTCTAAAATTTTGTTTATGTTCTCTGTCCAGTTTTTAATAGATTTATCTTCCATTATATCACTACTAATCTTTTATACTTTTAATTGCATCGCACAGTTCTTTCATGGCTTCTTTCTCTTTCATGTTTGAAGGTATCCCGAATATCCTGACCTTATCAATCATCTTCATCTTCTTCAACAGCTTTAGGTTATAGCCTAAATCAAAATCATGCATAGAGTATATTTTATCGGTTATTATCTTGTCTATATCCTCTATTAATTCAACTTTCTTGATTCCTTTTACAGTATCGATTATATTCAATTCCTTTTCTAGCTCAAAGTCTTCCACAGTATCGAATTCCTTGAACTCCAAGCTGGGAAACTTTTTCCTCAATTTTCCTATCAACTTCAGAGGCAGGCTGTCCTCCTTAACCAATGGATTACCGAAAACATATATTGTCTTAGACATAATTAGTCTCGCTCTTGACGTTTGACAGTAGATACGACCCTAGGACAATCATAACGCAACCTATCAATTGCATAAGAGGAATAGGTTCACCCATAATCATGGTGCCTAAAAATAAAGATATTGCAGGGGAAAGCAAAAGTAGGGACGAAGCCTTGGAGACGTTTATCATCTTTATGCTCCCGTACCAAAACAGGACATAACCGAATAGAACGAGGGTGGATATTGATATATTTAGAATCTGACTGGAGTTTAGGCTTAACAACAAATCTGATTTGCCTAAAAGAAATACGATTGCAAAAAGTATCAATCCTCCAAAAAACATTCTGGCAAAGGAAACAACAAAGTTATTCTCTCCCTTGATCATGGACTTTCTTGCGATTATGTTCTCAACAGCCCACAAGAACGTAGCACCTATTATGAGAGCGTCTCCCAAAGAGGGGTTCGACCATAGAGTGGATATATTTATTTGAGAAAAGTAAATGGCCAGCGTTCCGACGAACATCAAAAGCAAGGCGTACAAATATTTCTTGGAAATTTTCTCCTTCAGAAACACGAAAGCTAAGACTGTGATGTATAGGGGCATGGTTTTTTGCAAGAATGCAGCTCTACCAGAAGTCGTCAGACTCAAACCGCTAAAGAACAGTAAGAAAGCGAAAGAACCGCCTACAACAGCTATCGCCATCAGATACTTCCAGGAAACCTTCTTGAATTTTTTGAAATTGAATTTAGACTTGTAGGATGCTATGAGGAAAAACACTATACCTATCAAGAGCGACCTCAAGGCTGTGAACACCGAAGGATCCAAATTGACAATAAACATCTTGTTCAACGGAATAGAGAAACCGCTTATAATGGCTGCTACGATTGCAAAGAATGTGCCGTATTTCTCTTTGTTCATGCTATCATATTGTTTGATTTGAAATATATTTGTTTTAGGTCCCAGAGCTTTCTGGCAAGTCTTTTGCTTATCTTTTCGACGATAAAATCCCTGTGGACCACGACGTAGTCGCCTTTCTTTATTCTCAAGCTCGTCCTGTACTTTTTATCTCCCATTATTGTCTGAACCAACGCTCTGCTACCAGAAACTAGGACCTTTCCAGAGTATAGCCTGCATAGCATCGGGTCGAAATCCTTGAAAATTTTGTATCTTCTGTCCACGACCTTATCGTGTCCGAACAAAAAATATCTTCTCACAACTTCCTTGTCTATGGATTTCTTTCCGAGTTTCTTCGCCGTCTTTTCGCACATGGAACTGGCGACCTTGAATATGTTTTCAGCATCTTTCGGTATCTTTCTGTTGAGAAGTATAGAATTCATCAGGCTTCTCTGATACTTTTGTGTTATCACTCCTCTTTTTGCTAGAGTTTCAGAACAAGGAACAGCATACCTGAAGAAAAGTTTTCTCGATGCTTCATCTTTAAATTTCATAGTTAAATTTATATAATTCAGATTCTTAAATAAGAGAGGTTATCTTGAACAAGGTCCTCATAGTTGGTGCAGGTCCAGCAGGGCTTTTCGCTGCGTACGAGCTGGCAGATTCTTGCGAAGTAACGATTTTGGAACAGGAAAACCACATCGGAGGCGCAGGCCTTTATTCTGACGGAAAAATGAACTTCCACCCTCAGATAGGAGGAGACTTGTTTGAATTTCTTTCAGAGGAAGATTCTCTAAAGATATTAGAAAAGATTAAACAGGTTTTCAAAGGGTATGGAATGGCTGATGTCGGGAATGATTGGGAAAAACTGTTGGAATTGGAAAGAAAAGCAACCACTGCCGGAATAAAATTCATACCAATAAGACAGAATCACGTCGGCTCTGATTATTTGCCAAAAGTAATGAACAACTTTAAGATTGACTTGGAGAAAAAGGGAGTGAAGTTCAAGCTCAGCACAAAGGTTTTAGACGTTAGCAAAAAGAATGGAAAAGCATTGGTTAAAACTGATAAGGGCGATGAAGAAACTGATTACGTTTTATTGGCTCCTGGCAGAGTTGGTTCACTGTGGCTTATAGAAATGGCCAAAAAATTAGGTTTGGAGATGAAATTCAACCCCGTTGACGTTGGAGTGAGGGTCGAGGCTTTGAATGATGTTCTGAAAGAAGTTGTGGTTGATTATCAATGCTGGGATCCGAAGTTCCATATAAGAACTCACCAATATGATGATGATGTGAGAACATTCTGTGTCTGCCCTTATGGCTTTGTTGTTAAAGAATTTTATGAAAAAGAAATATTTGGGGTTAATGGACATTCAATGAAAGATAAGAAGTCTAACAATTGTAATTTTGCTTTATTGGTTAGAACAAAACTAACAGAGCCTTTGGAAAACACAACAGAATATGGCAGGTCAATAGCCAAACAAACTAACACGTTAGGCGGCGGAAAGCCTATTCTGCAAAGACTAAGAGATCTTAGAACGGGTGTAAGATCCACATGGGAAAGAATTGGAAAAAGTTATGTAAATCCTACTTTGAAAGATGTTACCCCCGGCGACATATCAATGGCATTTTCTTACAGAATTGTTGTTGATATTATCGAAGCCTTGGACAAATTAGAAAAAGTTATTCCAGGTATCGGTTCTGATTCTACCCTACTTTATGCACCTGAAATAAAGTTTTATTCCATGAGAATAGAGACCAATAAGAACCTGCAAACAGCTGTTCCTAACATATTTGTTGCTGGCGATGGAGCAGGTGTTTCTAGAGGAATAACAATTGCAGCTGCTACTGGTATGATAGCTGCTAACGGAATAAAGAGTTTGATAAAATAGTACGCTAGTTCAAATCCGGCCCCCTGCATTAATGATTTCTATTTGGAAGATAGAATGTTTCTTTCGGCACGCCAAAATGTTTCTTTGCCTTGAAAACAGCTTCTGCAAGTTCTCTGTCATTTTCATAACCATAAACAGTAGTGTGGTTCCATGCTGACATCCTTTGTTCTAGTTCATATGCATGTTCAGGTTCAAAATTTCTATAAGTATCAATTTTACCGTCTATCATAACAGGAGTTTCAACTGCAGGATTACAACGTTTAGGCTTTTTAATTGCAAAAGGTCTTTCAGTGTTTTGCTTTAGAAAATCAGTTACGTCTTCTTTCTTTGCACTAACCATGCCATAGGTGTCAAAACCGTCAAACCCAAATATTTTTCTACAAATTTCACCACCATGCTCTTTTACTAGTGCTTCGAAATCCTGGTCAACCATCTCGAACACAGAGTCTTCTGTTATAATTCCCTTTTCCAACAGACTTCTCGTAATTTGTCCTAAAAAAGCCTCTTTTGCCATTAGCTGAGGATTCCTGTATACTCTTTCAAACATCTGAGCCCTTGCTTCCAACAATTGTGAAACAGAGTCAAAATCAGTGAAAATAACTTTACCATTCTCTACCATGATGTGTTTGAACGGATCTGTTACTTGGCATCCTCTCCAACGATTAGGTAGCATTCCAAGGATTGACGCATCCCAGTTAGCATAGCTCCATCTATCAACATCAATAGTATCTTTGCTGTTGATCAACTGACCTATCGGACTATTGCTTTTGCCAGTAACAGCTTTGGTCAGTTCCTTTTTGGATATAGAACATTCTTCAAGCAGTTCATCGACGCCAGGGCATTTTTCAAGTGTTCGGTAAAAATATTTATCATCTTTCATTCCCAGTTCGACTGACACAGAATCGGACAGCGGAGTAGTAGCTATATCATGAAGCATTCCTGCTGCTACACCCAGATTTCTGTCTAAATCGTGAGTTTGTGCTATATGATCCATCTTTGCAGCACATATCAAAGAGTGTATATAACGCGAACTGCCTGCATCGTACCTCAATGACGTGATGTCTGTACAGGTTCCTGCTATTCCAAGTTGTTTTATTAGGTTAAGCCTGCCTATGACAGGAAGTTCGTCTAGTTTGCTGTACAAACTTTTCTCATAATCTATTATTACATAGCTTACTGGTACATAGCGCGGAAAATCCAACTCTTCCATTTTCATCCTAAACTGATTCATTGTATTACAATAGAAAATTTCCTTCATAAATTTCATATGAATGTAAAACTTTAAATTTCTGTTTTAAGGAAGAGAAATACAAATGCTACTTTAGAAACAAACTCCTACAATTTTTAAATATTATACATTATAATTAAGTCTATGAATGAGCTTAGAGCCTTCATATTGAATTTAGCCAGAGAAGCGATTGAAACTTATGTGAAAACCGGCAAAAAGATTCCTGTTCCTAAAAATTATCCAAAGGAAATGAAGGAAAACAAAGGCGTCTTTGTAACAATATATAAAAAACCGAGAGAACTGAGAGGATGCATAGGAATACCTTATCCTGAGATGCCATTGATAGAGGCATTGATAGAAGCTTCCGTCTGCGTGTGCTCCGATCCTAGATTTCCTACGCTCTCAAAGAAAGAACTAGAAGAGATTTTCATTGAAGTTTCCATACTAACAGAACCAGAGCCTATAAAAGCCAAGGACATTGCCAAGGAAATAAAAATCGGCAAGCATGGCCTCATAATTAAGAAGGGTTTCCAAGGAGGTCTGTTCTTGCCACAGGTTCCTGTTGAGCAGAACTGGAACATCGACGAATACTTAGAGAACCTATGCTATAAAGCAGGACTGACAGCTGATTCTTGGCTGGATCCTGATTGTAAATTGTATAAGTTTGAAACAGAAGTTTTCGAGGAAAAGCTTTAAGAATCCTTTTAGTTCTGCATGTGACGAAGATAAGTTTAATACCTGTCTTTCCCAAAATTCTATTAAAGGTGAGATAAATGGTATTCGATATGAATTTGGTAATATTAGGACTAGCACTTTTGATTGCACCTGTGTTCGGAGCTTATGCAAAGTTTGTTAAGGATAAAAGGGGCTTTGTTTGGTTAACAGGTGCAGGAGTTTTATACCTTTTGGCAGCGGCATTCAGCGTAGATATATCCTGGATACCCTCAGGATTAGACTATGGGTTAAAAATATTCAGCATAATAGCATTGATAGCGACCTTTATAGGTTCTATAATGGTTGCAATCGACGTTTTCAAGTAGTTTTTCTTTAGCCCCTTTTTTCTTATTTTTAACTATAGGAACTTTTAAGTGTCCGGAATTCTAAGAAGTTATAGGTGAATAATATATGGCAAAAGAAAAAGCAGGATGGGTAAAAGCGAGTGGATGGCTATTCATAATAGGTATTTTGATATCAGTTATAGCAGGTCTATTACCAGGAACAATCCCTCAAGTAGGCACAATCTTACTTATACTGGGAACCATAATTGGAATATTGGGAGTGATTGGACTTGGCAGCATTGATATCAAAGAAGCAGATTTGTTCTTATTGTCAGTAGTTGCATTGATGGCAGCTGGATCTGGAAATCTAGACCAATTGCCAGTGATAGGCCAATGGGTCGGACCAATAGTCCTCTATATAAGAACTTTGGTTGTTCCAGCAGCAGTTTTGATAGCATTGAAAGCGATTTGGCAAGCAGGTTCTACAAAGTTCTAGTTAAACTCAGTTCCCCCTTTCTTTTTTTATTCTTGGAAAATAATATTCCTTTATGGCGTTTAACGATAAACTAAAGAACAGACTTAAGAACAAGCTCACTGAAAAGGAATTGGATTGTCTACCGAAAGGTTACCAGATAATAGGGAACATTCTTTTAATAAAACTTGATAAAAGGCTTCTAAAACACAGGAGATTGATAGGAAAGGCGATAATGGATATGCTACCGTACATGCATACCGTTTGTCTCATAAAAGAGATTAAAAGGAATATAAGGAAACCAGAAATAGAAGTAATAGCAGGCTGTAATAGAACTCAGACCATGAACAAAGAGCATGGATGCAAATTCTTGTTAGACGTCTCTGATATAATGTGGTCCCAAGGCAATAAGAATGAGAAGATTAGACTGACGAAGATGGCCAAACCTGGAGAGATCATTGTCGATATGTTTGCTGGCATTGGTTATTTTTCTATAATTCTAGCCAAGTACTGCAAGCCTAAAAAAATCTATGCAATCGACATCAACCCCAAAGCCATAGAATATTTAAGGAAGAATATATGGCTGAATGAAGTTGAGGATAAGATAGAAATCTTGCAAGGAGACTGCAGGAAATTCTCTACGCTGCTGGAAAACGTTGCAGACAGAATTATAATGGGATATTTGTTTGAAACCGAAAAGTTCTTGCCTTATGCCCTTAAGATTGCCAAGAACAATGCTGTTATTCATTTTCACAGGACTGTAAAAGAAGAGGAAATAGATAAATTTAAAGAAAAATTGATAAAAATTGGAACTAAGAACAAGGTTAAGATTAAAGTCCTTAAGGTAAAAAGAGTAAAATCATATGCTCCAAAAATTTGGCATGTTGTTTTTGATCTGAAAATCAGGAAATAAATGGGTTTAAATCTTTTTCTGTTTAAAATAAAGATAAGTGATTTTATGTCTTGGCCTAAGAAGGAAAATAAAGATGAAGAGGACAAAAGAGGAAAAGATTTTGAAAGTTTTTTAACTAGCATGAGCAAGCCTAAGATATGTGAAAACTGTCCTAATGTTAAATATGCAAAGAGAGGAGGTTATGACAATCCTTGTAAAAAGGGACATGAACAAAGGATGGGTTTGGAGTCTTGTGTAGACCATCCTGATCAAAAATATCAACCCAGAAAATAAATTTATTCGTCAAACAATTTTAATATCTATTCTAACCTTTTTTATTCGTGGTGCATATGGTAATACCTTTTGCCTCTTAACAATCTTATATTTTATATTGTAGATATCAGCCTTCTCTTTGACCCTCTCTTCCAGGTCTCTGAAGTTCTCCTTTTCATTGGAAAGACCATACAAGTGAATTATTGCTCCTTTTTTAGAATGTAAGAAAGCGACGTCTAAGTATTCTATCGCCCTCTCGACCAAAGGCATTATTATTCTATCAAACTTGTCAACGTCTCTTACATATAATACGTCAGAACAGATGTTTTTTATATTGTGCAAGTTATTAAGCCTAGCATTTTTTTCAGAGTATTCAAAACCCTTTAGGTTTATTTCTATGCACGTTATCTGGCAATCAGGATGTCTCTTGCCAATAGCAAGAGCGTATGGGCCTGCTCCAGAAAACATCACCAGAATTTTTTCTCCACCCTCAACCAAATCAGCAATTCTCTGCCTCTCTGTCGATTCCCTAGGTGAGAAATAGACCTTTTGAGGATCAACCTTTATCAGATAACCATGCTCCTTGTGAATCACTTCAGTGTTTTTATCTCCTAATAAAAGTCTGCACGGATACAATCTATAGGTATCTTTTCTTTCAGACAATTTTTGAAGAACTGATTTGACATTCTTGTGTCTTTTCATTATTTCTTTGGCAGCCTTCTTCGGGTTCTTGGCATTGACTCCTATCAATGCAACCGCACTGTCTTTACTCCCGATTATATCATAGGCTATTCGCATAAACAATAATATCGTTATTCAATCAATAAAATGTTTCCTCATCTGTTTCTATGGGCCTTTTCCAAGAAATCCAAACAGAAATAGGGTCTTTATATTTATAGTGGAACAGATCCTCCATCTCTTTTTTTGTAATACCTATAATTTTGTCTCCCACCATTAATTCAGCTTTTCTTAAAATATTTTCAATCCTAACTTCTTCTTCAATTTCTTCAACAGTTCTGGCTGGAGTATATGTTGGGAGTGTAGGAGAAGTATTTTTTACTCTTCCCAAACCTTCTAAACCGTGTCCGTCCACATAAGTTTCTCCCATACCAATCATTACTATCTGGTGATATATAAATCTATCGCTCCTTATTTATTTTAATCTAAACTAATTTAATCTATGCTCTATCTCATAGGGCTTGGTTTGAACGATGAGAAGGATTTGACTTTGAGGGCAATAGAGACAGCCAAGAAATGCGATTGCTTCATAGAATTATACACTTCTGTTTGGAAAGGTTCATTAGAAAACCTAAAGGAAATTATAGGAAAGGATGTCAAGATACTGAAGAGGAACGACCTAGAAGAGAACCTAGATCTGTTCATTGAAAAGGCCAAGAAAAATGATGTTGTCTTGTTTGTTCCAGGAGATCCGCTAGCAGCCACCACTCACATAGACATTGCGTACGATGCGAAAAGAAAGAAGATACCTGTTAAAATAATCCATAATGCTTCCATATTCTCTGCGATAGGCGAGGTTGGCTTACAATTGTACAAATACGGAAAGGTTGCAACAATTCCTCTCAGTGGTAAGTTAAACAATGTAAAGGACGCTATTCATACCAATAAGAAATTAGGTTTGCACACGTTGTTGCTGCTAGATCTAGACGTTGAGAACAACATTATAATGAAGGTTGCTGATGCATTGAGCATGCTCTTGAATAAGAAGATAATCAAGGAGACGGACCAGCTGATTGCCTTCTCAAAGGCAGGAGGCGATGCTAAGATTTATTATGACAGTGTCAGAGGCTTGAGAGCGAAGAGCATTGAAAGCCCTGCTGTTCTGATAATACCTGGCAAGATGCATTTCAGGGAGAAAGACTTCTTAGAGGTGATATGATGGAGAAACTGCTGGAAGAGACACTGAAGATGCTTGAAAAAATCGAGCCGATGATCAACAAGGTCGAAGCAGTCGGTGATAAAGGCGAAGAGATGCTTGAGAATACTAAAGCTTACGTTTCAGATTCAAAGCATTTCTTGAATGAGAAAGATTTCATCAGAGCTTTCGAGAGCATTGTCTTCGCTTATGGCATATTAGAGACGTGCGAAGAATTAGGAATATTTAAAATAGAAAAATAAAAAAAGAAAAATCAATGACCGTTTTGGCTGTTTGCATGATTTAGGTTTCCTGTGTGTTGATTGTTATTTCTTAAACACATTTTATGAACGTTCATACCTTCAGATTGACCCATATTATCACCATATAGTAGTATATGTTAACCGATATATAAATCTATCTGTTTATTCACCGTAAAGTGATAAATATTTAAATCTTATCATGTAATAAGATATTAGTGAAAAGTATGGCAGAAGGACAAATTAATCTTGTAGATTATGAAACATTAATGCATACATTACCTAGAGCCATAAGTAAAGCTTTATATCAAGAAGATCTTGCAGAAATTAGTGGACCGCCTGAAATATGTTTAAATACTTTACAACATATGGGGTTGCTAGAAGGAGAAAAACCTGGTCCTGAAGATGAAATTGAAGAATCTAGTGGTTTATTTACTCAAGTTACAGATTCTGGAATTTTAGAAAAAGGTTTACGTGATGAACGTGGACACCCTGCAAATCTTGCTACTATTTATCGTTATATGGACGCTAGAGGCGTTTTAGGTTCTTATTTTGTAAAACCCGCTGTTAAAACAATAGCTGGATTTTTCGAAGGTAGGAAAGATTATGGCATTGACAAATTCATAGATGACGTTGAAGCTAGATTAGATGAAGCTGAAGTAGGATATTTAGCACAATTAACCAAGGAAATTGCAGAAAAAGATACTCTGAGGAGAGCTCAAAGGAATGACGACCTAAATTATGCCATGGGCGAGTTGAATTACAGAAAGTCCCTGTTTGAGCTTAAGAAAATGTTAAATCCACCTGCAAAGAAAACTCGAAATGCAAGGCAACCGAAGGTGAATCTTTCATATAAAGAGTATTGTTGTGATTAAAATTCCTTTTGAAAAGAAACCCAAAATGATAAGAAGAACTACTGATGATTTCGAGGAAGATAGATTTAAACACAAAATATTTATAAATAACTTATAAATATACAAGTTTCTATATTTTTCTTATGGCATTTAATTATTTATCTGGTGGATCAGTAGACTTGTTTAGATTGATATTTGAACAAATATTAAAGATAAACCCTAGCATAATTTCTAAATATCCACTAGTCCAAGACAAAGTTATATATTTAATTTTAATACCTCATGTCTTGTTGTTTTTATTTCTAGTAGCATTTTCAAAAGGAACTGTAGGCAGAGTAAGCGGAGATAATAAAGGCCTTCAATATTTAACGAGCTTGATATCTTATATTTACATTGTTTATTCTGGCTGGTATGGAAATTTAATACCTTTATTTTTAGGATGGCTATGGATAGCTTTGGCTCTTGCTTTATTTTTGTTTTTTGTAAGTATAATATGGCATCCGGCTGCTACACCAAGTGGCGCGAAAATGCTAGGTGCAGTAGCAAAAGAGGCAGGTAAAAAACTAAGCAAGGATAAGGAATTAGAAAAACTGTATGAAGAAGAAAGGCATATAGTTCAAGAAGCTCAGAAATATGAAAGAGATAGGTCTTCAAATCCAGGTGCTGCACAAGCCTATGCTACCTATCAGGAAGAATTATTCAAAGTAAGGAGAAAAATAAAACAACTAGAGGGTTAAAATGGTCTCTATTTTTGATTTTACAATGTTCCAATCAGAGCAGTTTTTGATACCTTTCCTATTCGTTTTAGCGGTTGTCTTTGGTGCTGTAAATGCTTCCAATGTTTTCAAGAACAGGGGAGTTAATTTGCTTGTATCAGTAGCCTTGGCTTTTTTTGCTGCTTCTAATACATCCTTTATTAGTTTTCTATGGTCCCAGTTCGGAAGCATTTCAATATTCTTTGTTGCCATGTTCTTTATAATTTTTACATTGGAAGCTTTCGGTGTAAGAAAGGGTCAGCATGGAAAAGACAGCTCTGATGCACTGGTAATAAACGGAGCCATATTATTCTTATTATTTTCAATAGGCTATTTGTACATCGGTTCGTTCCCATCATTACCAATAGTGGGTGGCGGACAAAATCTTTTGCTTCTTTTATTCATAGTATTCATAATAGTCATTTTCTGGTTTGCTTACAAAACTGAAGGCCCACAGCATAAACAACAGTAGTTATCAACAGGTAGTAAACCATCACCTTTAAATATTAGTTCTACGTATAGTTACTATTAGGTAGTAAAGTGATTAATATGAAAAAACCAACAGAAAAAATCGAAAATACTTGGGCGTTACTAGTAGGTTTTTTAATTAGCGTAGCGCCAGCATTCGCGATGGAATTGAATCCGATCGAGTCAATGATAGTCACATTGAGAGACGCAGGATTCCAGTTAGTATTGCTATGGTTGCTAACATTGGCAGTTGTGTACGGCATATTATCTCACATAGAGTTGCCTAAATCAATAACAGCAAGAGGAGTGATATCAATAGTCTCTTCATTCCTTGTGTTGGTAGCTGCCGCAGGAACAATGGCCGCAAACTTCATTAGCAATTTGGCAACGTCGGCAATAGCGGTTGCTTTTGGTTTGATTGTTACAATGATTTTCCTTGAAATAACAGGAACCAAAGTGAGCGGAGAACACATTTTTGCAAAGCATCCAAAGTTTTTCGCGACAGCTTTGATAATAATTGCAATATTGGTATTCGTTGGAGCAGGCGGAATGAGCTTCATAGCAATTCCAGCAATAGCGATTTCAACGCCAATAGCAGCAATCGGAGTATTCCTTATCGTTATGATGGCAAGTGTATGGATATTAACTAAAGAAGGAGAAAAATAAAAAATAAAAACGGTGTAAAAAATGACAGATTTAACAACGGGTATGGCATTCCTTACAGGCTTGGGCTTACCAGAGGTACTCTTGTGGGTACTCAGCTTCGCAGTAGTCTACGGAATATTGACAAAAGTTGCAATATTCAAAACAAAAGCACCAGCTGCATTAGTATCAATCATAATAGGTTTCATGATACTACTTGCAGTTCCAGGTAGCGTGATATCAGTAATAGCAACAATGTCAACAGGTTTAATAGTAGCAGCAATCGGATTCCTAGTGATATTGTCACTAATAGAAGTAGGAAACATTAAAGTCGTTGGAGTAAAATTAGATGAAAAAGGGAATCCTCACAAAGTAGAAGACCACCCATTCAAAATACATGGCTCTATTATGACAATACTTGTAATAGGAGTAACAGCTTTGATATTTTGGATGTCTGGCGGTGCTGCATTGATAGGTTTAGGAGCATTGCCTGCAATTGGAGCCGGATCTTGGCTATTAATCATAGTCGGTTTAGCAGTCTTATGGATGTTCTCTGAAAAAGGAGAATAATAAATCTATAAGGCTAGTGATTTCAGTTACTTTCTTTTTCTTTTTTCATTCTTTCCACAAGGTCAGACATAGTTCTAATGTTCGTTGTCAGCTCTGGTAAAAAATCTTTGAAAACCCTTTCTATGGAACCTATCCTGCCTTCTATGCCTGTCATGGATTCGCCGAACTCATCCAGTTTAGAAATCATGGTCTTTTCTTTTTCCTGCAAGACATTTTCAAACGATGCTATCCTCTTGCTAAGCGCTTCTATCTCGTTATGAAGTTGTATGTCCCTCTTCTCAAACGTTTCTAATCTTGTCTCGAAGTCCTTCCATCTCTCAGCAATTATTGCTTCAATAATTTCTTCAACAGTTATTTCCGTAGCTGGCTGCGTTTCCGTCTTCTCTTGCGATCGTCCTTGAAACTGCTGTTGCATCTGGTCTTGTAATTGTTGCGGAAAGTCTTGCTGGCCTTGAACAACTCTCTCCGGCGGATACCCGATGGGCATCGGTCTCCTCGTAACCTCTCCAATAGGAACAGGACCTGTTGGCGTTTCCATTGCCCCGAAAGGCGTTGGAGCCGGCGCTTCTAGAAAAGTTCCTTCTGCCATCTCCATTGGTGTGGGAGGCGCTCCAGAAATCACTTTTTCCTTTAACGCTATTCTCAAAGCCTTGTCAATGTAATCAGGAGCAAAGCCCTGCTCTTCCAGCCTGGCAATTATATCAGGCTCAGAAAGGCCTTGGGCAGAATATCTTAAAACAATGTCAACAGGAATATAAACCTTCTTGGTCTCTTCCTTCTTTTTACCAACGCTAAACGGAAACATTCTTTAACCTCTCGTCAAGCACTCTCTCAACCTCATCCCTTGTTATAAAATTTGTTCGAAGCGGATTATAAATAGATATCATGCTCTCCAATTCCTTTAGCTCGTTTTTCTTGGCGACCTTCTCCATATTCTTGTTTATCCTTAATAATTCATTATCAATCCTAATTATATTTTTTTCTATCTCGTCCATCTTGATCGTTGTCTTGTCGTTAATATCTTTTTTGTCTTCTGTAAGACTTAAAACACTATCCTCCAAACTGTTAACGCGGTTCTCAATCAAAGAATCCCTTTCCTCCAAGTCGCGCAATCTTCTAACGGTCTCGTTAGCCCTCCTCACAACCTCGTTCAAAACAGCTTGGATATCTTTTTCTGCCATTAAACCAACAAATATTATTATTAGAAGGCTTAATATAAATATTGGATAAACAAAGGCGTATTAATGGTTTTTGAAACTGAAATCAAAGAAGGAATTCTCAGAATGAACTGTCTAGGCTCTATCTTCGGTTTTACCATTGAAGATTCCGACGTGGTGATGGCAAGGGTCATTGAAAAGTTGATAGAGGAAAAAAATATCATTGGAATCATCTTGGCGGAGACAAGGGAATACGAGTACGACTATGACCAGACAAAAATGATTTTGGAAATCGCTGATGCTATCATGAACGCGCTGAAAGAGAAGAAATTGGTATCGATAAAAAATGTTGCAACAGGACCTTGCGCCAAATATCTAGGCGTGTGGTACGGCTGGCTACGTGACTTGGTTACCTTGCAATTAAGGGGCGACCCGATAGGAGCTTACATCAATCTGTCAAGAGAGATAAGGCACTTGGAGACAAAGTCAAAGGAGTCAGAAGAATATGGCAAATGCGTGGAGCATTATCTCAACAATGCCCTTTACCCTTTAAAGGAAATGCTAGAGAATTGCGAACTGATCAAAAAGGCAAAGCCATTCTTGGTTGGTTATCACATTGGCGATAGAAAACTCTACAGGAAATTCTTCAAGCCGACCATAAGGCCGAATTTCATGTACACGAAATTCATGGCACAACCTCCACCAGGAGAGCCTGTTGCTAAATACAAGGTGTGGGACACTGATGTTGAGATATTCAAAGTGCCTGGAAAAATAAGATACATCTATCACACCGTACCGCCTGAATTCAGACTTGGCGAGGAAGAATATACTTTGTTGGATGCGGCACGACGAATACTTGAGCAGAGAAGGCCAAAGGAATTGGAATTGGCTGAACAGGAAAAAGTAAGAGAATTATTCTATACGTTGAGCCTAGATTTGTTAAGAGACCTGTCAGAGGAGATGGGAAAATCTTTCGAATCAAGCCAGCTGGAAAAATTAGCCGGCATACTGACACGTTATACAGCAGGCCTAGGCATATTAGAAATATTGTTAAGGGATGACAAGATACAAGATGTTTTCATAAATTCACCCATGGGCAACCTACCTATTTTTATAAACCATCAGGAGTTTGAAGAATGCGAGACCAACCTTGTTCCAACAAAAGCAGATGGAGACAGATGGGCTACTCGATTCAAGCTGATATCAGGAAGGCCATTGGACGAGGCCAATCCTGTTTTAGATGCAGAAGTTACTGTTCCTGGCGGAGTAGCCAGAATTGCTGCAATAAATCCGAGACTGTCGCCAGATGGTCTAGGCTTTGCATTAAGAAGGCATAGATTCAAGCCATGGACCTTTTCCCTATTCTTAAAAGAAAAATTCATGAATAGTTTATTCGGTGCGTTGATGTGGTTCTTAGCATCCTACGGTAGGACGTATCTTATTGCAGGATCAAGAGGCGCTGGAAAAACTTCTTTACTCGGATCGACAATGCTACAGATACTGCCTTATTATAGAATTCTTTGCGTCGAGGACAGCGTCACTGGAGATTGCGAGATTTTGTACAAGAGAAACGGAACAATGAGAAGAGAAAAGATTGGAAATATGATAGACAGTTTAATAGAAAAGTATGGCTCCAAACATACAATAAAAGGCCATGAGATTCTAGATAAGAACCAAGAGAATATCAAAGTGTTTTCTGTTGATTCTGATGAAAAGGTCGTTTTGGCAGATGTCTCCGCTTTTATCAGGCATAAAGTCGAAAAGGAAATATTCGAAATCAGAACAAGAACTGGAAAAAAAATAAGAGTCACAGGAGACCATTCGTTGTTCACTGTTGGAAACAACGGGGGCATAGAGGCAATAAAATGCAAAGACTTTAAAATTAATGATTTTATAGCAACACCTCGGACGCTATTCATTAATAACAAGCCTGTTGAAAAAATCAAATTGAAAGATTATCCGGAGTTCATAAAAGATGTTTACATTCTAGGCGAACCTATTAAGAAATTTATAGAAAAGAAATTCGAGCTTGCAAAGAGCATAGCCAAGAAGATGAATTATTCAAAGTCTGTGCCTAGTCGCTGGAAAAGAACTGGAATTGCGCCGGGAAAGGTTTTTGCTGAAATGACTAAAGGCATGGAAACGGATAAGTTGTTCTTCAAAACCGATAAAAATTCAAAACCTTTACCCTTGGAAATAGAACTTGACAAAGATATTCTAACACTGATTGGCCTGTGGTTGGCTGACGGCTGTTATGACAAAAATGCTGTCATACTTTCAGTAACAGACGAACCCACGAGAGAGATAGTTAAAAACGTGGCAAATAAACTTGGTTTGAAAACAAGAATGCATTCGGACGGATTCTCACTTGTGATTTGTTCTAGCAGTTTAAAATTATTGATGCAGAAGATATTCAAACTTGAAGGCAATGCTTACACAAAAAGAATTCCTGAATGGATTTTCAACTTGTCAAAAGAACAGATAGCCTCTGTTTTAAGAGGTTTATACAGTGGAGACGGCTATACTGCCAAAGCAGAAGTTGGAATAAGTCTTACCTCTGAAAATATGATAAAGGACGTACAAACATTATTATTGCCATTTGGAATAATAGGAAGAATAAACAGAATTAGTCCAAGAGACAAGACTCAATCTCTTAGAATAAGCAGCATAAAGACTTTGAAACCATTCTTAGAAAACATAGGCTTTCTGCAAGATGAAAGGAATGCTTATGTGAAAGGATTGTGCAGCAAGAAATCAACCCATGATAAGACAGACATTATACCCTTGTCTGTAGAGCTCAAAAAATCTATAAGCAGTTTTTATGGAGATTTCAATAATTACGATTACATAAAAAGAAATAACAACATTGGCAGAGAAAAACTTAATGAAATCATAACTAAAATGCGTGCAGACGGCGGAGATGTCCTAGAACTGTTGAATACATTAGCCAATTCAGACATATTCTGGGATCAGATAACAGACATCAAAAAGCAAACTATAACTGATTATGTTTATGACATTTCTGTTCCTATAAACGAGAATTTCGTCTGCGAAAACATTTTTGCTCACAACACCCTTGAACTCCCAATAGAACAATTAAGAAGTTTTGGTTATAACATAGAAAGATTAAAATCCCGCTCTGTCATCACAAGGGTGGAATTGGAATTGCCAGCAGAAGAGGTTGTCAGGACGGCCTTGAGATTAGGCGATTCATGTTTGTTCATAGGTGAGATAAGGTCTAGGGAGGCAAAAGCCTTGTTCGAGGCCATGAGAATCGGGGCAATGGCCAATGTTGTCGCTGGAACAATACACGGCGAGTCTGCTTACGGTATCTTCGACAGAATAGTCAATGACTTGGGAGTCCCGCCAACAAGCTTTAAAGCAACAGACCTAGTTGTGGTCTGCAACAAACTAAAAACTACTGACGGATTAAGAACATTCAGAAGGATAACAGAAGTGACAGAGGTAAGAAAGCATTGGAAAAGGGATCCTGCTGACGAGGGAGGTTTCGTAAATCTTATGGAATACCGTTCGGACGAGGACACACTGAAACCGACAGACACTTTGTTGAACGGCGAGTCAAACATTCTGAATCAGATTGCAGAAAGAGTTCCTGGATGGTCTGGACGCTGGGAATTAGTCTGGGACAACATCCAATTAAGAGCCAAAATATTGGATACAGTTGTTGAGATTGCTCAGAAAGTTAATAATCCTGATTTGCTAGAGGCAGAGACAACTATAAAAGTGAACGAGATGTTCCACGAGATTGCCGAGAAGTCTAGAAAAGAAATAGGAACTGTTGACACTAAAAGGGTTTATGAAGAATGGCTTGACTGGTTTAAAAAATATGCGAAGGCTGTTTGATGGCTAAAAAGAATAAAAAAATTGCAGAAACTTTGCTGAAAGCAGAAGAATCAAAAAGACTGGAACTGCAAAAAGCCTTGAAAGTTTCTGAAATAAAACTGCCTGAGAAAAAAGAGTTCTATCCCTATCCTCAGGAATATATAAAATTCCTGGAAGAGGTAAGGATAAAGCCGAAGACTTTTTATGAGAGGGCCTGTTTTTTTGCACAAGGTTTGTTCCCCCTGGAGCCTGATATGAATTCAAGGAGAAAGATATTAGCCGACTCAAAAGCGGCTTACCTTAATGTAAATCCGAAAGGCGTTTTCTCTCTGGCAATATTGGTGTCTCTGTTTATATTAGTGGTTGTCATGTTCTCTCTCATTTTTCTGAATATAGGCCTCACGTTCGGCATGTTCGGCTTCATGGCCGTGCTAGGAGCATTCTGGTATCTCTACACTTATCCGAGCACCAAGGCAAAGGCCATGAGCGTGATGATGTCCTCTGATGCCGTGCTCGCAGTCTTGTACATGGTCATTTACATGAGGGCCTCTCCCAATCTGGAAGGGGCGGTAAAGTTCGCCTCGCAGAATTTGGATAGCCCGTTAGGATGGGACCTGAGAAAAATGTTGTGGGACATCGAGGTAGGAACTTATTCCTCTGCTGACGAGGCCTTGGTCAATTACATAACGAAGTGGAAGGACAGGAACAAGGAATTTGCAGAAGCTTTGAACTTGTTAAGGAACTCTGCCATCGAATCTGAGAGAAGGGAAATGGTTTATGACGAGACCATAGACGTCATACTGAACGGAACAAGGGAAAGAGCAAGGCATTATGCATCAGACCTTAGAATGCCTATGACTCTGATTTACGCAATGGGAATATTGCTTCCTGTCATGGGTTTAGTTCTATTCCCGATAGTGTTGATATTTATTTCAGACAAAGTCAAGCCAGAGTTTGTTGTTTTTGGCTATGATATTCTTTTGCCAGCAGTTCTGTATTTCATCGTCAGCCATATACTGTCAACCAAGCCTTCAACCTTCTCTCCGCCGGACATATCAAAAGCAAAGAATGTTCCGCCAATGGGAAAGTTCTCCTTGGGAGGGGCGCTGATTCCGATATGGCCTTTAGCATTGTTAATATCAATGCCGTTCATTTTGTTCGGAATAGCAGGCATATCGAATCCTGACGTTTATTCCTCTGTTAGCTTTTCGATTGTAACCGTGTTTGGGCTCGCCCTAACGATATCTGCCTATGCCTTTTTGGACAGCTATCAGAAAATCAAGGTCAGGAACGACATAGAAAAGATAGAGAATGAGTTCACAATAGCCTTGTTCCAGTTAGGCAACATAATAGCGGGCGGCACGCCAATCGAGCAGGCGATCGACAAAGTAAGAGGCAATCTAAAAGAACTAAAGATCGCCGAGATGTTCGAGATAATCAGCCTGAACATCAAGAAGTTTGGCTACACTTTCGAGCAGGCGTTGTTTGACAAAGAGGTGGGGGCAATCTGGTTTTATCCCTCTAATTTAATCCGTTCAATAATGCAGACCATAATAGAGTCTTCTAAAAAAAGCGTCAAGACCGCTGCCAGCTCAATGGTTGTGATATCAAGATATTTGAAGGGCGTGCATGAAGTCAAGGAAGAGATAGAGGACATCCTAGGCGAGACGACAACGAGCATGAAATTCTTGGCAATGTTCTTGACTCCGATGGTTGCGGGCGTGACAGTAACATTGGCGGTAATAATACTAAGGATATTAGAGAGCCTGGGGTCGGCAATGAAAAATATAATGGGAGCGGCTGGCGGCGGCATGAATGTTGCTCAATCGATGTTATTGATTCCTTGGGCAATGGGGGGAACCATGCCAATCACTCCTTCAGGATTCCAGTTGATTGTTGGCATTTACATGATTGAGACGGCCGTTCTTCTTTCGATGTTTCTGAATGGAATCAAGTATGGGGAGGACCCTGTTGGCATGAGACAGAACATGTGGAGTATTTTATTAATCGGCATAATATTATACATTATAAGCTGGGTTGTGACTTACTCTATGTTTGGTAATGCAATAGAAGGTTTGCTGACACCTGTGATCAAATAGTAAAGTGATGAGATGGACGTTCAAGAATTGTTGTATTGGCTTGTGGTCGGAATTTTGGTTGGAGGAATAATAATACTTGTAGCAAGCAAAATGATAGTCAACATCATAGAAGTCCAAGTAAATGTTAACAAGCCTACTGGTGGTTTTATTGATGGAAAACAGTGTTCGCCTTATGACACTGAGAATGATTGCAACTCAGCTAATTGCAAGTGGTGCCCAAAATGTGATACGAACATTGTTACGCGAACGAATCAATGGAGAGCTGACAAGTGCGTCACTTCTGGAGCCGATTGCGGTTATGAATGTGTGAAAGGAGAGTGCGGCGCAGAATGCGCTCTTGATGTTGATTGCATGTCGCCTAACCACTGCGACAATCTCTGCAAATGCCAATGAACTAACTGTTTTATTTATAGAAAAGGAATAATAATCATGCCTGAGAAACACGCCTATAGCTTGCCCCTGGCTCTCATTTTACTTTTATTATTTTTATTTATTTTTATCACAGTAATGCTTTTAATCATGCCTCAGACTAGCCAAGGAGTGTTTTCTCAAATCTTTGGCGTTTTGTGGAGAATAGGTGGGACTTGATGGAACCCATAAACTCGACTTATGTGCTCATTGGCTTTCTTATTCTTTTAGTAATAGTAATATTCATATTGTGGGAGATGATTTATAGTGTCAAAGAGGTTAGGATGGCAGCTCTCGTGATTGTAAAAATTATAGAAGCATCTTCGACTATAGGAGCATTAATAGGCCCTGCGCTAGAAGGTTTGGTAAAAACTTTTATTTGGTTTTAAATATGTTTCAAAGCATGACAGAGTTCATCGGAACGCTGATTGTAGTTTTGATAGTCCTGCTTTTATTTTTCTTTTTGATAAACCATTTCACAGGAGGTAAGCTAGTCAAAGAGCTTGTCTGCAGCGTCTTGTTCTGGATACCTTTCGGAGCTGCAGCCGCAACATACTGCCGCTTCATACCTGTCTGATTTATATACGAGATAAAAAAATATCTTATTATGAAGGGAATACATGGTGTACCCTATTATGTGATATTTTCGGTTGTCATCATGCTTTTTCTACTCGTTATGACAGTCGGTTGGGTTTACGGAAAAACTGACATTCCATTTGAGAAGTTGTGGGAGCAAGGGCCTGAATCAGGAGTAGCGACTAATCCTAATCCGATAGAGGGCAGTGGTATTACATATGGGGGAATTAATCCAGTTCCTCACATATTTACAACTGGAAATAACTGGGATTTATCAGAAATAGCATGTCATATAGGAAAGGCTATACACATTGATTATAGCAAACATGGGGATGGCGGCCCTAGAACCACAATTGATAACGGTATGTTTGATCATGGTCAACCTTTTGGAGCACAAACTGGATATCTTATTGATTCAGGAAAATTCTTTTATACTGGAACTGCAAGTAAAAATGATCCTGATGAAACAGCTATGCATAGTTATGATTCTGCCTGTCATCTGTGCACAAACTCGCCTCCACCTCCTAATGGACTTCCTCCACCAGGCGCAGTTGGTATAACTAATCTTGATGAAACCTGTATAAACCTCCAATTTAGAGATAGAACGTTTGGAGCTCAAGCTTTCTGTTCTGGCTCGTTTGCATCAAATCAAGGAGGTTATGGAGAGTTTGGCAACAATGCCTGTGCAAATATCGCCAATCCTGCCGGATGGAATGGTCTTTGCAGTGGCTTTTGCGACAATGGCCAAGACAAAATAATATGGTCCGCAGATAATGATGAACTAGACACTACTAGTACTGATTGGAATATGACTGACTGGGGTATTTCTGAAGGAGGTAATAGTGAGATTCTCACACCGTCTAGATACTATATATATGGCGTTGTATGGGCAGCACAACCACAATATAAAAATTATTATGTCTTATTTGCAGAAATTCCTAATTTTTCAGCTGCTGATACTCCAGAAACAGATTGGAACACTATGTTAGATCCATATTTTCAGTATCTTCCTCCAGGAACAGATCAATTCAGGAGGGGCATCCTTGGACAAGTCTATCCAGAAGCTAGAATAGTCGCAGACTACATAATCACGCCAACCCAACCTATCACTAGCATTTATAGTCAGATAATGATAGGAGATGGTACAATTCACGGTTTGGCAAATATCGCCTTTAATGGCCTTACTCGAGCACAAGCTTTAGCAAAGATTAGTTTTCAAACCTGTTCGGCTGCTGATAAGAGCAACCCTGCTGGGTGCATACCTGAATGGACATCAGAAGGAGAAAAGTATTGGACTGTTGGTGGTAGTACATTTGGTTTGCTTAAGCAGAATAATGAAAAAATTACAGTTGTGGTAGACGCCAAAGACGGCAGTGGTCAACAAATTGCAAGTCCTAACCAAGATCTTCCTATAGGCTACTCTTATAGAATTATAGTACAGCAGTGGTATCGTTCCTGGAGTCACACGGATTGGAGTTTTATTCCGTATAATTGCTATGATCAATACGTTAGATCAATATCTATTATTCAGATTCCGACTGTGTCCTGTACTTGTGTTGGCCCGTGCCCACCTCCAACGACTTTAGCATGCAATCCTGTAGCAGGACTATGTTGCATATAATCAAGTTGACATTGGATAAAACTTATATAAGATTATTCTAATTATAAATATGAGAAAGGGGGATGCTCAAGCAGCTTTCTTAAACATGTTACATTTCTAAATCTTGGTGAATAGGCTAAATTAGAAATCCTTAATAAGCATGAGAAAAAATAATAAGTATGAGAAAAGGCGTTACCAGTTCAACTGTCATAGTGGTGGGCGCAATAATAATTTTATTTTTTACCGCATATGTTGTTTGGGGCTTTATTAGTGGAAAACAGTTTCAAAAACCGCAAGCTGACTCACCCCAAACGGCTAACCCTAGCGGAACCTGCAATGCAGACGCACATTGCACTAATAACCCTCGCGGTTCTGTGTGCATAACTGTTTCGGATCCTAACTTTTCAGAACGCATATATAGTTTTTGCGGTTGCCAATTAAATGAAGACTGTCAACCGACCACTGATGTTGTAAGGAGCGGTGCTTGTGGACAAGATAACAGATGCTAGTAAAGGGCTTCTTCCGTTCAAAGTTCTTATCATAATATTGACAGTGGTAATAATCGGCATAATTGCCCTTCTTATTTTTATGAGCAGAGCGGGTTATTTAGAATCGGTAGCTGCTAACATAGGCTCGCTTCTCTCTTTGCAACTACCATAAACTTTAATAGCGGAGTTATAAATAAATTAATTATGAAAGGTATTGAAACTAAAGCAATATTAGGAATAATGCTTCTAATAATAGCATTAGGTGTTGTGACAGCAGTATTTATCCTTCCTATGATGAAAACCCAAGGACAGACGAACCAACAGATTAATTTCAGGCTGTACTGCATTTATTGGAGGCAAAAGCAATATCAAGGCACAATGGTTCAAACACCTGATGCCGGAACAGTAGACATGAATGAAGCTTGCACAAAAGAACTGGGAATACCTATGAACAGTCAAAGTGACTGGAACAAGTGCATAGCCGCTTGTAAGTTGGTAAATAGTACGAGTGCTTGATTATGAACTTAGCAATGGAAAAACTGGTTGCCATACTGATATTTGTTATAGTCTTGATTGTCTTGTTAATTTTCATTGGCATTCCAACGGCGATGGGAGGCCAAATAAATTCACAACAGCAACTGCGAAGTTGCTGCCAGGCTTATATAGAGAATGGGTGTCCGAACAGTTTAGGCAACATACAATGCGGCACTAAAACCTTGGATGAATTGATAGTTGATAATGGATTGGATGTTAACCAAACGAAAAAATTTTGTGGCTGTCCTCCTTATGGTTGATGTATTTGCATGATCGAAAGAGCAATTGAAATCGTAATAACTCTTGTCATATTTATGATAATCGCTTACGCTTTTATAAAAACCTTGGGAACCCCTGATTGCGTATCTATGGCAAATCAAACAGCACAGCAATTAAGTCTTGCTATAAACGAGGTGGCCGACGGCACCAACGTTCTACCCTTTCAACCAAGTGATCCCAGCATGAACGAACCAGCAGACTCTAGATATTATACAACTGTTCCTATCAGGTTGTGCCAGCAGTATGGAACGTATAACTTTTTCTTGACTTTCTTAGGCGGTATGCCAGAATACCAGATATACTATGAGAAATTTCCTGAAGGCGGTGGCGGAATGTGGAACGAGGCGTATCCTTGGAGTGGTGGCGCAGCAAGTTCACTGGTTTTTTGGGCTGGAATGAGAGGAATAACACTTGGACTGAAAGGGGCGTGGAAATTAACAAAAATCTATCAAGGATGGAAGACGGCGCAACTGGCTTACAAGGGATTGGACATAGCAAAAGAAAGGGTTAGTTTTTTTAAATACCTGACCAAGACAAGTGAGTTCGAAGACCTTATTGCAGACAAAGTAGATGAGTTTGTAAGTCAAGGTCGTTTAGTTTCGACGCTAACAGATGAAATTGGTGAAGCAGATTCTGAACAACTTTTAAAATATTTGGGTGATGCAGGTTTTATAGATACCATAACACTTCCAAATGGAGACATACAGTATTTTGATGACGCAGGAAAGATTGTTATAAGAAACGACGTTATACCAGCAACAGTTGTTGAAAGAGTACAAGACCAATCAGGCAACTGGCTAGAAACACCAAAAAAAATTGTTGTTTTTGTTCAACCTGATGGAACACTAGACTGGAACGAAGTTGAACTCTTGGGTATGACTGATAGTGTACCAAATGGTTATCAGGAACAAATGATAAATCCTAGAGAACAGATGAAAAATCTCATAGAATCTCTTAAAGAATCAGGACAAGTAGCAACAGCCCAGCAATTGTCAGAAGACTTTGAAGTAGATATCAATGGCGTGTTAAAAACTTTTGATGAACTTGACAAACCGAATTTTTTAAAAAGGATAAGTAATGCAGTCAAAAAGCAGTGGACAGAGATGAAAGATTATTTAAAAAAATATCTCTACCTTGGCGACAGTGAAGAATTCGCTACTGAAAGTGGTGATGAAGTGCTCACAAGAGCTCGTGCAGCAGAAGAGTTAGCAGGAAAAGTCTCTGGGGATACAGATTATATATTTGATTTAAACGGATATGGAACATTTGTAGACTCTAATGGAAACATTGTTCAGGTAACTGCAGACAATTTCAGAGAAGATGTTATTGGACCTATGCTCAAAAGCGAGGATTATGGCAAAAATCTGATAAAAAAAGTAAGACATTTTGCTGGAATGTATGGAATTCCTATATCGCCTGAAGTTACGCCACACGATGCATTGGTGGTCATGGGAAGGATATGGGAAGAAAATGGAGGAGGTTTGGCTATTGAACATGAATCCTCTTTTGGAAGATTCTTTAATAGAATTAGAGATGCAATAAAATTAACAAATGGGGATGGGGCGCTTGTTGGAAATTTACCTGCTGGTGGAAGTTTTACACCATCATTACCAGCAGGCGGCTATACAGAATGGCTCACAGAGGAAGTAAAAAAATTACCTAATTATAATAAATGGTTTAGTTCGTATGAAGGCAGAATTACCACTATAGGGGGTGAACTGCAGAGTAAGTATCTTGGTTTAGCTGCAGCTAACCCATTATTGACTCCAGAGCAATTAGGCAAATTATTTGATGGGGAAGTTGAAAAATTTCAATGGCAAAATCTTGTAACAGAATTGGTGAAAAATGATAAAGGCGTCCAAGGTCTTCCACGTTCAACAGAATTTCAGGAAATGATCGATAGGCAACTGGGAATGTTAATAGGAATCATGGACAAAGACTATAATGCATTGCCTGTAGACTTGGGTAGAGCATTTGGTATAAAATATGCAGGTAAGCAGGCTTCAAAGATGCTCTTTATAGACGGAACAGCCCTTGTTGCACCGAACAGTTGGATTGCCAAAGGACTGATACTGGGACAGATGACAAAGGGATGCAGAGGAAATTCTATCTGTCTTTACGTCCAGGCATCACAAGCTGAGGCCCCATACTACATGGACCTAAATGCCACCAACTATACTGTCAGAGTCTGGAGACCAGTCGAACCATGGAAGCAATGGGTAGGATGGCAAGCAGCACTTCAGCACGTTCCAGCGCATCCAAGATTTTATGTCGTGAGTCCTTGCTTCGCTGTGGCAAAGGTCTGGAAGACAAATCTTGACGGAAAACAAACTATTTTTGTTCATCCAATAAAAGTTGACATGAAAGGTAAAAACTCTAACTACTGCTATGCTGACTCAGACCTCGTCAATGCATACACGACCATATGGGCTGTCTCAGATGCAGCAACGATTATAACAACAGTCATGAGTCTTGGTGTAAAATCTGCTACAACAGGAGCAAAACTAGTCTTAAAAAATATTTTAGATAAGTCAGGGATGGCTGACCCTGTGACGTTTTTACAGTGCATAGCCGAAGGCGCTATAGGCTGGCCAGGAGCCCCTTATACAGGAATGAATTATACTGACATACTAGAAAACACTGGGAATGTTCAAGCATTTAACGAACTGCAGGCGGGATTAAAATCCGCTTACGGCTAAAAATTTTAATCAAGGTATTTAATGGCCGAATTGGTAAAGGACTTTATAAAACTTATATCTGTACTTCTTGTAGTCTTGATGATAATTTCTATTATTCTCGATCCGAAGGGAATCCTTGCAAGCGTGTTCTCTCTAAAATCTTATGCAGAACCATTGACTTTGTTGGATCATCTTTCAGCAGCAATAGAAACCGCAAGCTATACGCCGGGAGAAACTACGATATCTTTCAAAACTTCTGGCCTGCCTTACATAATACAAATCTATAAAAAAGATGGAACATACTACGCATCCATTGACACGAGCCTGGTAGAGCAGGGAACAAACGTGCATTTTGAAGCAATCGAACCCAAACCATTGATATCAGATTGCGAAATCACAGAACAAAAGTTAGTTCTTAGGGAAGGACTTATTCAAGATATTGTTGTCAGAAAAACGATGGAAGGAACAGAGTGCGTAATATCATTTGAGAGCAAGAACGAAGAATACGACTTTAATGTCAGCGTTTCTCCGGAATACATTATGGTGCCCAATGAAACCAGCGCCACAACAGAAGTAACTGTCAGCTTAGTCAGGGGAACAATAGCGCCTGCGCCTGTTATGTTAAGAGTAGATGGAGCACCGCCTGGTGTCATCATAAGCTTTAGCAGGAATCTTTTGAATCCCAATTTCATTTCTATTATGACAATATACGCTAGCAATTCAGCAGCTGCTGGCAACTATACTATAACGATAACAGGGACAAGCGGTAATCTGAACAGATGGGCAACTATAGAGATAGAAGTTGCTAAGGTATTGTTTCCATTCATTCTAGAAACCAAAACTGACATTATAAACTTACCTTTAACAGGCGTCAAAGTAAATGTTGATAATGATATAAGATATACGCGAGAACATACAGAATATGTGTCCAACACTGTTTACGGTCTGCTTCCGAACACAACATATCATGTCAGCGTAGAAGATCCGTTCAACTCAAGACCTTTCAGTCACTTTAGAGACTTTGATTGCGATGGTTTGGGAAATATTTCTGACACTGCTGACAATCCTTACGAATTTAACATGAGATATGCGAGCAGGAGTATGACTGCCTTTTACAAGGCTTTCACACAGATAAGGAACTTGGAGTATGACAATGTAACTTCCACTATAAGTGGCAACCTGCTTGATGAGGACTTTAGGCCGATTATAATTAATACAACAAAATACGATACGTGCGGAGTGCCAACTCAGGTTTATTCCAATAGAAACGTCATGATAGAATACCTCGACTCTTGTAGCGATTCTTGGAAACAAATAAGTTCTGTGGAGTCTTCATTCACAAGGAATGGTAGACTCTATGATAATTTTGACAAAGGAAATTCCAACGGATGGATAACAACAGGAACATGGAATGTCACTAACGGCGAATTAAATAACTCTGGTATTGGAGATGAACAGGCGAAATCAGTATGGAACTATTGGAACGGCAGTGCTGGGGAAAACAACAATCTAGAGGTTAGTGTAAAACTCTTATCTGGAAATAACGTTTCTATAAGAGTTTTTGATGCAATAAATGATTATTACCTGCAAACAAATGACTCCTACAACAACATATATCTCTGGGTTAACGGAGCACTTAAACAGAAGGCGTCATCAACAGGAATAAACCCAAACCAATGGAACGTCTGGAGGATAAAGCAGAATGAGAGCTATATGGAATTCTATCTTAACGACAAAAAACTAATCAGACACAGTGGCGTACCTATGATGAACTTTGGAAGAGTGATGATAGGAACCTTAAACACAAAAGCTGCCTTTGACAACGTCACTGTTTATGACGGTTCTTGGTCATATCATCTGGATGCTATTTGCAGCATGAAGAAAATAAGGGCGGCCTACATATCTTCTGATTGGTATTATAATGACACAACCTCTGGGATAGATATCGATCCCATGACAGTACCATGCAAACTAATGGTTAACACTCAAATAGATATACCCACATTACCATTGCCTGGCGTTGAGGTAAATGTCACTGATGGCGTCACGAACACAAAATATAACAAAATCACTACAGGTCCTTTAGCAACAGCAGTGTACTTTTTAGCTTCTTCATTCTTACCTGTTCATAACATCACTGTAAATGATATGTTTAGTTCGAGGAAATTCAGCCACTTCTGGGATCAAGATTGTAATCCATTAAATATAGGAAATTGGCTAGACACTGCTAACAATCCTTACTGGTTCAGCATGTGCAGAGACAAAAACATAACCGTACAATACAAAACATTTACTAATATAAAAGATTTTAAATTTGTTAATCGAATCATATCTGGAAAATTGCTTGATGAGAACGACAGTGCTATTATAAAAGGCCCTAAAAATAAACACGTTTTATGCGAAGATTCATCGATTAATAACAAAAATGTTCCCGTAAATAGGAATGTTACTTTAGAGTATTATAAAAATGGTGCTTGGTATTATTTGGGTGTTAATGATTCTCAAAATGATGGTTCTTGGAAATATGATTGGGGTTGCGTTTGTAACGCCACAAAACTAAGGGCTAATTATACACCCACATCTGTAAATTGGTTCTATATGCCAAACAGTACTGAAATAAATATAGTCTGTCCTTGTAAATTAACAGTTATTGCTCAAATAGATGTGCCAGGAACACCTTTAAAGGGTGTGAAAGTAGATGTTAGTGGAAAGATTAATTGGACAGACAGTTCTGGAATAGTGGAATATGAATTAGTTCCAGGTTCATATAACATTAAAGTAGATAATCCATTTGGTGTAAGACCTTTCAGTCATTTCTGGGATAACGACTGTGATCCATTAAAAATAGGATATTGGCTTGATATTGCTAACAATCCTTATACATTTGGTATGTATGACAGAGGCAAAAACATAACCGCGCAATATAAAACTTTCACTAATATTACAGACTTTAAAGGAAATCAGAACACCTTTGAATACGATGGTAAAATAATAAAGGGTAAGTTATTGGATGAGAATGGCGGTGCTATTATTGAAAGTTCTAGAGGTTATCATCCTAAATGTGAGGATAAAAATACTAAAAATATAGTTGACGTAAATAGGAATGTTACTATAGAGGTTTATAACAGCAGTGATGGTAAGTGGTATCTCCTGGGCGTTGTTAATTCTCTAGCAGATGGTAATTGGTCTTATGATTGGATTTGGACATCAGGAATAGCAAAAATAAGAGTTAATTATACACCATCAAACTGGTATTATGTTGGGACAAGTGCTGAGATATCATTATTAAGATTAAAAGTAAGAACTATTCGTGATATAATATTTGAACCTCCTGTACAAAATGTTCAAGTAACTTTTGATGGAATTACAAAATTTAGCGGCACAACTGGAACAGTAGAATTCATGATAAGTAAAATAAATCACGATTTAAAAGTTGAAGATCCGAAGAACACAAGGCAATTTTCTCACTTTTTTGATAGTGACTGCGATAGAATTAATTTAAACTATTGGCTAGACAGTGCATCTAATCCTTACATATTTACAACATGGGATAGAGACAGAAATATAAATGCATACTATAAATCATTCACAAATATAACAGATTCTGTAGGAACAAAAAACACATTTGATTATAATGGTAATAGAATATCTGGAAAACTTTTAGACGAAGACAATAATGCTGTTATGACTGGCCCTAGAAATAAACATAATTTATGCGAAAATTCAGCAAAAAATAATAATAATGTTCCTGTAAACAGAAATGTTACTTTAGAATATTATGATGGCTCTTGGTATTATTTGAATGCTACTGATTCTTTATCAGATGGTTCATGGTCATATAATTGGATATGCAAGTGTAATACAACAAAGATAAGAGTTAATTATGCGCCCCTAACTGATAATTGGTTCTATATGGGAACAAGCGCTGAAAGGAATATAGATCCTTCAACTTGTCCATGCAAACTAACAGTTTACACATTTAAAGATCTTTTTATCATACCAATATCAAGTGTTCAAGTAAGTGTAAATGGAGATACAAAAACTACAGATGGTTCTGGAAAAACAGAATTTATGTTAACTCCTGGCATTCATACTATTACAGTTGATAAGCTATCAAATGCATTCAGTCACTTCTGGGATAAGGATTGTGATAAAAATAATATAGGATGGTCTCTAGATACAGTCGGCTTACCTCTTGGCACATACGCATTTAATATGTATAATAGAGAGAGAGTTTTAACCGCATTGTATAAATTATACACACAGATAATTGATTTTAACTATGATGAAACAAAGATATCAGGCAAATTATTGGATGAACAAATTCCTCCAAAAGCTATTATATCAGGTCCTGGAAACAAACATCCTATTTGTGAAAATCCTTTAACTATAAATGAAGTTCCCGTAAATAGGAATGTCACCTTAGAATATTATAACGGTTCTTGGAATTACATAGAGTCTGCAACAGCCACAGCTTTGCCTGCTGATGGTAGTTGGTCATATCCTTGGAGTTGTGTTTCTGGTGCAACAAAATTGAGAGCTAATTATACGCCTACAAATTGGTATTATATGCCAAACAGTACTGAAATACCAATAGTTTGCACAGGCATTCTTGATGTTTATGCTTTTGTTGGTGTTAATCAAGTTGATGCAAAAGTTGCAATAGGATTAGGAGATGTTAACTGGGATGGCGTTGTTAATAATACTGATTTAAATCTTGTACAAAATGCCTTCGGTTCATCACCTGGAACCTCGAACTGGTGCCTTGACTGCGACATGAATATTGACAATATAACAGATGTGCTCGATCTTCAAACTGTAAGCAGTCAAATAGGAAAAAACATTGCAATTAACAAAACTCACTTCACTGTTGATTTGGATGCAGGAACATACAAACTGAGAGCAAAGTACGATAATCAAATCAAGAACAATTTAAGTGTTGTTATAAACGCAGGGCAAACAACTGCAGTAAACTTTAGCTTTTTGACTTGTGATGGATTTACTGCCTTGAACTGCAGCGTTCCTGGACTAACGCATAGTGGCGATTTTAGAAATTTGACTGGTAGTTGCGGTAGAACCAGTGCAAAGATAGACTGCGACGGCACTTACAATAGTCGTACTGTATGTAACACTACTGCATCTCCTGGGCCCTTGTGCAGTAATATAAATCCGTCAATAGGCAGTTATTCAGTCTCCTCAACCAGCGTGAATGTGGGAGATTCATTCTCGATAAATGTTAACGGCAACTGCCCGAGCGATTTGCCTGGCAAATGTTTGGTTGAATGCAGAGTTATAAATCCTGACGGCAACTACACAGAACTTGACAATTGGAGCAGCGCAACATCTACACTAATGCCATCTGTTACATGCAGTCAAGCAGGCAATTATATTGTAGATTATTGTGTGGTTGTTACTGATTTTTGTATTAATAGATGTTGGGGTTCAATTATAGATACTGACGCAATAGTTAGCTGTACATCAACTCAATGTAATGATGGCATAGATAATGATGGCGATGGCTTAAATGATCAGGCTGATTCTGGATGCCATAGCGATGGTAATACAGCTAATCCTGCTAGCTATGATCCAAATGATAATGATGAGAAAGATTATAAATCAACATTTAAAGCTCAAATGGATATAACCGGAGAACAATTATCGAATGTTCAAGTAAATGTTAATGGAATGGTTAAATCTACTATTGGAGGTATTGTTACCTATCGATTACCGAATGGAACGCACACGATCTCGGTTCAATCAGAAACTGATTCAAGATATTATAGTCACTTCTGGGATAGCGATTGTAACCAAAATAATATAGGATGGTCTCTAGATACAGTCGGCTTACCTCTTGGCACATACGCATTTAATATGTATAATAGAGACAGGGATATAACTGCACAGTATAAAACATTTACTCAAATAAAAGATTTTAGCTTTGATAGTTCAACAATTAGCGGTAAATTATTAGATGAAAATAACAATCCAATAATTCAGCAAGGAGGGTATCATCCCACCTGCACCGCACCAGAAGTATATTCCATTATACCAGTTGACAGAATTATTGCACTAGAATATTTCGATGCTTCTTGGCATCAGATAGGCTCTCCAAAATTCTTTGACGATTTCAATGATAATAATTATAATGGCTGGACAGGTGCAGGAACATGGAGTGTTACAGGCGGTGAATTAAGTGATAGTGGCAGTGGTGGAACTGAATATATAAACACAAATTGGAACGGATGGAACAGCAATGATTATGTAAGTGTTAATATCAAATTATCTGGGGTTGATGTTTGGGTAAAAATATTTGATGGCTCTAATGAATATTACTTCCAGACATGGAATGGCTATACTGATTTACATCTGTATGTTAATGGTGTAAATGTAAAATCTGTGGCTTTGGCGGGAATAAACCCGAATGATTGGAACATATGGAAAATAAAACAAAGTGGAAGCACGATAGAAGTTTATATCAATGATCAAAAATGGATGGATTATAATGGCGCTCCAACAATAACTAACGGTAGAATTCAATTAAGAAATTCAAACCCCACAAAAGCATTTTTTGATGATGTTAATGTTGATGGCATAATATACAAAAAGGATGGTTCATGGTCATATCCTTGGTATTATGTTTCAGTTACAACAAAATTAAGGGCAACTTATAATCCTTTGAATTGGTATTATAATTATACAAGTGCTGAGATAAATTTATGTGACAATGACGGGGTTTGTGATGCAGGAGAAAACTGTGAGAATTGTGGTGATTGTCCATGTCTACCTGGTGAACATTGTTGTCCTGGCGGATTTTGTTTCCCAATTGGTCCATGTCCTTTATGATAATAAATTGGTTGATTAAAATGATGGAATTAAGCGAAGATTTCATAAAGTTCATTCAGATTGGATTAACAGTCGTAGGAATATTAACAATATTTCTGTTGTTCATTTCTTACAATGTTAATCTGCTTCATGATAAAACCGAAAGAGAGGTATACGTCTTAGGTGACTATTTGACGGCCAGTAAGTGTTTGGCTTCGATTGATGGCAACAATGTGATAAAGGGACTTTTGGAAGAAACAAAATTAACCACAACCGAATCTGATTCGTCTTGCATAAATTATCCAAGCGGGATGGTTAATGTTAGCCTGATAAGCTGCGGAGCTCCTCCATGTAATTGGAATTTTGAGTTAAAACCCGGAGCGACTTATATAGGAAAAAGTGCAAATTTCACTGTAGCAATCGAAATGAACGACGGCAGCATTGAACCGGCTAAAATGATGGTGACCCTATGAAAGGTATAGAATTATTGTCTGATTTGTTTAGCGTATTCGTGCTGATAATTATAATAATAATTATGGTAAGCTTGATATGGATTTTTACGGAAATCAAATTTGTAGCATATGGAACAGGGTTGGTCAAGGCTAGAGACGTAACAATAAGGATACTTTTCAACTCTGTAAAGTATGACTCTGTGCTATTGACTTTTTTGGAACTCAGACCGCAGGGAATTCCAATGAAAAAGATTTTAAATGCGGCAGCGATACAAAACACAACAAGACCATGGATGCCGGAAACCAGCAGTTTCGTAAATGCCGCGCAAATGTCAGATGATGTTCTTAATCAGTTACTAGAAGGTAAAAGCTACCTGTTAAAAATCAGAAACCCTGAAATAGTGATTGCCCAATCTGGAAATTCATATGATTGGCAGAAAACCTCAACAGAACTGTTTTTACTAAACGGCAAACCAGTTGATTTGGAGTTGTATGTTGGTTAACATGAAAGGATCATTACTTGGTTTAGGCTCAATAGCTATAATATTGATTCTAAGCGGTGCTGTAATAATTTATGCAACCATTCAGAAACCTTATGATGATTATGTGGCAACAAGAGAGGGAGAACTTGCCTCTTTTGGAAATTTCAATAACTTCTTTTTGAAAACATTCAATCAGAGCGTGGAGTTCATAACGCAGAGGGTCGCCTTTGAACTAGCTAAGAACGGCGGTTTCAATGAAGGCGAAGAAGTTTTCTGGAATTTTTATTATCCGCAGATATCTGACCTGAGATTAAAATTAGAGAGGGCAATAGAAAGAGGCCTGCCGTCTTACTACAAAAAATTAAACAGGATTGTAAGGCTGAGTGGTGCGGAAATAAATGTTAATGAGCAAAGTCAGTACTTCGATGTCACCGGCGGCGCAAACTTCTCTATTACTGATGACTCAATAAGAGCGCAAACATTTTCACACCAACCTATTAATTCTCGCGTTTACTCTTCCTACTTTAGATTGCTAAGCGCTGCAAGGGAAATATTGGAAAATCAGACTTTTAATTCTTCCCTTGAAGATGTTAATGCCTTAATATTCAAGTTACGAGCTGAAGCAAACCCGACAGGACGTTTTAATGGTCTGAACTTTGAGATAACATCCTCTGGAGAGATTCTCAATGTTAACATAAAAGATATTTGCTATCCTCCCAACACATATAACACATATTGCTTGGCTCCGCTATATTCAGATGAACCAAAAGTTTTAAAGAGCGGGAGCGACTGGATTCCTTATGATTATGTTAAACTAAATTTTAAAATCAAGGCAAAACAAACGGGAGTCACACCTTCTGTATGCGACTATCTGCTTGATTTAAACCCGAAAATTGATTCAATGAAATCGGACGACGAAAAGAATCCTGGGCCAACGATAACTGTAACGAACACCGGCACAACTAATGACAATGTAGGTTTGACAGCCAAGGTTTATGATGCTATAGGAAACTTGGTAGGCCCGTCAGCAGGCATTAGTGTAGATTTTGCTGATAATGGTAAGCCGATGTCTTACTCTACATCAATGATAATAAAAACAGTTAATACGCCTTCAGGTGTTTATCATATAAACGTAACTGCGGATGGTTGCTCGCCTAATGTCGAAAAATTCATAATTTATAATTTAACTGTCAACCCATCGATGACTTTTTCCATTAATGTAGTTCCAAATGGCATCAAACTAATTAAAAGCCCTGATTACAATAATATTACAAATGTAATTGTAAACATCACAAGCGGAACTGCCAAACCTGTTAAACTATACTTTGATAGTCTTCCTCAAGGAATTTCCTACTTGCTCGACACTAATAACGCACCACCTAATTTTGCCTCTGTTTTAAAACTAACAACCGATGGGACAACACCAGCTATGGTATACCAGCTAACAATAAAAGGATATGGCGGTGGCTCGTATAATCAAACTACTTTTAACCTTGCAGTAGAAGAGCCCTTTGATTTCGATATATTTGCAACTCCAAACAATGCTGATATATTTGGAAGCACTGGCTTTTCGCTAATAATAACAGTTAAAAATAAAACCACAGGAACACCTGAAAACGTTCAAATAACGTATAGCATAATATCAAATGCTAAAGGTCCTTCAGCCGATAATTATAACATTACTATAGCACCTTCATCTATATCTTGTATGCCAAACCCGACATGCAATCCTCCTATGTCTATTTCTACTACCCAATACACACCTGCTGATGATTACACGATATACATAAATGGGAGCGCAACTCATGTTTGGAATCAAATATCTTTTGATCTAACAATCAAACCTCCTGAATGCCTTGATACCGCTTTACCTGAAAGTACTGATTGTATCATTTTTAAAGGTCCAGTTGGTCCATGCCAATATTACACTTGTGTTGCTCTTGCATGCAACTTAAATAATCGAGGTAAAGTCGTGCCTCCTGCTCCAGCTACTTGCGGTAAAGAACCTTGTGGTGATAAATGTGATGGTGGAATAGAATATAGAAATAGCCCAGCGTATGATAGGGTCTGTGATGGTTTGGGAAATTGTAATATGACATTTGATATAAACAAGTGCAACTATGGTACTATTAATACTTGTCGTTATGGCTGCAATGGTGCATATTGTTGGGGAGCAAAATACTGTTTGCCAAAGGGAGGTTGGGAGAATAATGATGGTATTTGTGGAGACGGTCTTGGAGTTTGCCAAGGAGGTGAGTGTTGGGTGTATGGACAATGCATAAGAGAAGATGCATCCGATCCAACATGCACGTGGACAGATTTATGGGTAGACCCTCTTTGCGGTATCCCTTGCTGTTCAGCAACATATACAGATAAATGTAAAGCTGATTGCTCTGCAAATGATGCTTGTAAATATAATGGTTATTGTGGAAATGGAATTTGTGAACAAAACGATGGAGAAGATCATTCAAACTGTGCAAGTGATTGTCCTTGCTCATTTTATGGTTATGAACCGGGTGACTGCACTGCTCAAGGATGCAAATGGTGTCCAAGATGTAGTGGACCTAAATTAATATCCGGTGGTGTTGGAAAATGTATCGAAACTGCTAATAGTTGTGGTGTATACAGCTGCTCGTATGCTTGTGGTGCAGGTTGTGAGAATGATAGCGTATGTTCACGTGGAAGAAATTGTGAATTTTCTATTTGCCGTTGTGTATAAACAAAAAATTTATTAACTAAAATAAGTAATGATGTATATGAAAGGCATTGAGTTACCAATAAGCACAATCATAGTGATAATACTAGTCCTGATAGTTCTACTTGCTATTGTAGGTTTATTCTATGGGGTATGGCCAATGGGAGCTCAAACAGCAAACCTAGAGACTGTTAAGGACAATGCTTGCCACATGTTAATGTCAACGGGAGGTTGCGATAGCACAGGCTCTGGTGTAACTAAAAGTATTGTTATAAATAATTTTGATGCTGACAGAGACGGAAGAAATGACGGAGGAATTACTACTACCGATCCTGCTGTTTGTAATACCCCTGCTGCTACTGAACCTGCAGGAAATACTGATAGTCTGTTCACGTTATGCAAATGTTGGTACTCAATAACAGGCACTGATGACGCAGATATAGATGATATCTGCAGAACGCAAGTTTGTCATTGTTCAACTGGCTAATTCTTCTTTAGAATACTAATCTTTATATATAAGTTTACCAATAAAAAATTAGAGGTGAAAACAGTGAAAGGTATTGAGTTACCAATAAACATTTTAGTCATAATCGCAGTGGCTGTTATAGTTTTGTTAGGAGTTATCGCATTGTACTTCAGTGGCTTCATGGGTCCGGCAGGTATAGTAACACAAGATGCAGCAAAGAGTTCAGCTTGTAAGCTTGTTATGAGCAATGTAGGAGGTTGCATGTCATCTGACCCAACTGCTATTGTACTTGGAGAAACAGGAGTCCCACCTTTTGATGCAAACAGAGACGGACACTTATGTTATACAGGCACAACTGATACTGCTTGTGCAGGTCCTCCAGCACTTCCAACAGATACCTTACAATTATTGTGCCAAACCTATTATGGTATTAGTTCAGCAGCAACAGATAGGGTAGCACAATGCAGAAAAGTTTGCGGGTGCACAGGGTGAAAATATGAAAGGTATTGAGTTACCGATAAACATTTTAGTCATAATCGCAGTGGCTGTTATAGTTTTGTTAGGAGTAATTGCTTTATACTTTGGCGGCTTCATGGGTCCGGCAGGTGTAATGACTCAAAATGCAGCAAAAACAAAATATTGTGCGATTGTTGTAAGATCACCAACAGGCTGTCAAGCAAGCGGAACAAGGTTATGGCAAATAACAATAAATGATTTTGATGCAAACAGAGACGGAACAGTAGGAGATAACACAGTTGATGCTGCTATGCCGAGTGCTTGTACTGTTGCAGGTGGAGCAGCTCATGACAACTTAGCATCATTGCTAGTTTGCTACTATGGAATAACGAGCGAATCGAATGGATTAAAATCTTGTGGTTGCGCATAAAGAACTATACGGTCCATTGAAAAGAACTACTTTTTCTAATTTTTTTATTTCTATTTCTAAAACAAAAATTTATAAATGTTAAATCTAATATTAGTAAGATATATAGTAATACAGAAACAGGAGGGTGTTTAAAATGGCAGAAAATGAAGAGAAAGAAGAGAGAAGAGAGAGAGCAGATAGCAACATAGTCTTTGTGGGTAAAAAGCCTGCAATGAGCTATGTACTTGCATGCGTCACACAGTTTAATGACGGTAAAGAGGAAGTGATATTAAAGGCAAGAGGCAGGGCAATCTCGCATGCAGTAGATGTTGCAGAAATAGTAAAAAACAAGTTCGTAACCAATGCAGAAATAAAAAATGTAACAATTGGAACAGAAGTGCTAGAATCAGAACAGGGAGAGAAACTAAACGTTTCCTCAATAGAGATAGTGTTAGGTAAAAAGTAAATCAGTTTTTCAGGGCCCTTGATTTTTTCAGCCCGTTCTGTTTTTCTAAAAGTTTATATACAAGTATTACAAATAAATTTTTATGAAAGGAATTGAACTACCTATAAATGCTTTGATAATCATTGCAGTTGCTCTGCTTGTTCTTTTGGGAATCGTTGCCTTGTGGATGAGCGGTTGGAGCGGTGGGTCACAGGGAGTAACAATAGAAGCCGCCAAAGCTGCTGGATGCGGAGCATTAATGAGGAATTCTTCTGGTTGCACAGGAGCAGACCCAAGTTATATATATTTTAATGGTAATACCCCCCCGGTACCAAAGTTTGATGTCAATGGTGATAGCTCAATTAACACAGAAGACAATATGACTGCTTTATGTATGAGATACTATGGTACTGGTACTGATAAAAATGCTTGCAGAAGGGTATGTGGCTGTGGTGCTTAATCTAATTCTTTAAAAACATTTAAATTGAATTATACATAACATTTTCATAAGGGCTGGTAGATCAATGGAAGATCGCTTGCTTTGCAAGAAAATTCCAAAATAGCAAGAGGTTACGGGTTCAAATCCCGCCCAGTCCATAGCAATTTTTAATAGCCATTTCTTCTTTTATTTTCTTTAATTATAATTTCTTCTTTTGTTCCTTCCATAGAAATTAAAGTAAGCGGGTCCCATTCATCAACATCTTTTCTTGTTTCTTCTAAATTCTTTGCTTTTTCTTCTGACGTTTGTCTTTTCTTTTCAGGAAAAATATATTTGGCTTGCTCTATGATTTCTCCTAGGGCAACATTTTCATTGGGTTGAGTGGATGGACTAATAGCTCTACACCCATAAGTTGCTCCCCTTTCACTTTTAGTTCTTGCCATATAATCACGTTATTAACTATTGGTTGGTAACAAATATAAAGCTTACGCTAGAGAGAAAAAATGGAAACCGATGTAGTAAGGTTCTTACAAAAATATTAAGGAGGTGATCCAGCCGCACCTTCCA